>JADZBZ010000306.1 GCA_020851835.1 Acidobacteriota bacterium | reverse complement strand
GGGTTGCCGGCGTTTCTGATGATGGCGGTGCCGATGGGATAGTCGCGGCCGTTCAGAGTGAAAGGCCCGCCCACGCTGTGCATGCGGATGCCCTGCGCGAGGGCGTCGGCCGCCAGCGCCACGGCCGCGGATCCCCATGGCATCAGGTACCCGACCTTTCCCTCACCCACGCTCACCGCCGCCGGCGGGGCGTCGTACGCCATGGGCAGCATCGTCGCCGCCGCGCGGACAGGTGCCGGGGCCTTGAGCAACTCGACGTCGTACAACAGCGGAAGGCTCCAGGCCGTGATGTCGTAAATCTGATCCGACTGCCGCCGGGCCCGCCGCTCTTCCTGCTTCGCGATGAAGTCGGCGGGCTGCGGGATGCTCGGCTCGAGCAGGTTGCGGATCAGGCGCCCAGAGGGCTGAGCAGGCGAGACCAGGTACGCTCCCGCGGGCACCTTCCGGTCGCCCACCGTGAACGCCTCCGAGGCGCGGCGCACCTCGATGCCTTGCGTCGCCAGATTCCGCGCCAGCCGCGCGGCGCGCGAGGGGTCCTGGCCCGGCATCAGCACGTAGTCACGCACGCTGCCGGCCTCGCCCTCCTCGACCGCGCTCTTCCGGTACTCCTGGAAATCGGCGACCAGGCGCTCGCGATTCTTCGCCGCGGTGATCGCCGTGACGATGGCCGCGTTGAAGTGGTGCAGGACGCCGTCGCGGTAGGTCAGCGTCGTGCCATCGCTGCGGGCGAACGAGAGGCTCCGTGCCGAGGCCTGCTCGTACGTCATGCCGATAGACCCCTGAAAGGTCGGCCACGAATCGCCATAGCCCGGATAGAAGGCGTCGTACACCTCGCGGATGAAATACGGCCAGCCGCGCTCGTCGAAGCGCGCGCCGTTGGCGCGTCCGAACATCGTGAGCGAGGCGATCTGGCTCTTGGTGATGTGGGGGTTGAGCGGATCGGCCGGCGGCGCGAAGTAATAGGTGTTCTCGCCGCCCTGCTCGTGGAGGTCCACGTTGACGTGCGGCCAGTAGTCGCGGGCAATCTGGATGCGGCCGCGGGTCTCAGGTTGCGTCTGCGCGAACCAGTCGCGGTTCATGTCGAACAGGTAATGATTCGAGCGCCCGCCCGGCCACGGTTCGTCGTGCTCGGCGCTGTAGGGCGTAGCGTCGGGCGTCGCGGCGCGGCCCTGCAGGTTCTGGAAGATGAACCGCGCCCGCCCGTCGGGGTTCTGCATCGGGTCGATCAGGACCAGGGCGTCGCGGCGCACGAGCTCGATGTCCGCGTCGCCCTGCGCGGCCAGCAGATGATAGGCCTCGAGCAGCGCCGCGTCGGCCGACGAGATCTCATTGCCGTGCACGCCGTGGACCAGCCACACGACAACGGGCATCTCCTTGGCCAGTCGCGCCTGCTCACCGGCGGACACGCCCCGCGGATCGGCGAGTTTCTGGAGATCGGCTTTAACGGTGTCGAGCTTCGCCAGGCGCTCGGCACTGCCGACGACCAGCAGCCAGAGCGGCCGGCCCTCCCACGTTCGCGCGTACTCCACGAGCCGCGCGCGCGTGGGCGCCGCCTTCTGCAGCGCCTGCAGGTACTGGCCGATCTGCTCGGGTGTGGTGATTTCGGTGCCCGGGTCGTGGCCCACCACCTGGCGCAACGTGGGGATCGCCGGGTCGTAAGTCGCGCCGGGCCAGAAGGGCTGGTCCTGGGCGTGGGCGGCCACGGCGGCCGCGAGAAGGAGACTCAGGGCGACGGTCGCGGCTCGCATCCGCCTAGCTTACCCGCGGACGCGTCCCGGGCCGTGCACGAAGGCGGGCCGGCTACAGAGTACGGAGCGCCGGGACTTCAGTCCCGGTGTGTACGGAGCGCCGGGACTTCAGTCCCGGCGTCTTCGCCTGGCGCGCGCCGCGGTGTCACGATAAGATCGACCGTCTCGGAACTCGACAAAGGAGTACACATGAGACGGCTGATTCTGGTTTCGACTCTGCTCGCCCTCGCGCTCGTCCCGCTGGCCGCGCAATCCACGTCGGGATGGAAGGTGCGCGCCGACCGCAGCACGAGCGCGTCGGATCCCGACGGTGCCGGCGAGATCAAGTTCACGGCCAGGGGCAAGGGCTTCCATGCCGTGAATCCCGCGGCGGCCGTGTATTGGCATCCCTCGAACACGGCGACCGGCAACTACACGCTGAAGGGTACCTTCACGCTGAACAAGCCCAGCGGCCACAACAACTACTACGGCCTGGTGTTCGGTGGCAGCGGCCTCGAGGGCGCGGACCAGAGCTACCTCTACTTCCTGGTCGCCCAGGACGGGACGTTCCTGGTGAAGCGCCGGATGGGTGATGCCAAGACCGACAACGTCGTGGCCAAGACGGCCAACGCCGCCATCAAGAAGCCTGACGCCAGCGGCCAGTCCACCAACACGCTCGAAGTGCACGTCATGGCCGACAAGGTGGACTTGGTCGTCAACGGCACGTCCGTACACTCGATGCCGAAGGCCGACCTCAAGACCGACGGCATCTGGGGCGTTCGCGTCAACCACCTGCTGGACGTGAACATCGACGATATCGCCGTGACGAAGTAGGCGGGCGCAGGAGAGACACGCCGGGGCTGAAGCCCCGGCGCTCCGGCCCCGAATCCTGTTGCCCCCCGGCGCTCCGGCCCCGAATCCTGTTGCCCCCCCGGCGCTCCGGCCCCGAATCCTGTTGCCCCCCCGGCGCTCCGGCCCCAGGACCCTGTTGACACCCCGCCGGCCACGATAGCGAGGTGCCGTTCCCGCGCGGCCGGGCTTTGCGAGGTGGCGCCGGCGCGCGGGCGACATCTCAGACGGCGCGCGACCACGGGAGCCACGGGGGTCAAGCGCCGGCTCGGCCGGTCGATTACACCCCACGACGATGAGCGAAACCGTGGACCAGATCCACGTCGCGCGGCAGCCCATCCTGGACGCCGCAAACCGGGTGTTCGGGTACGAGTTGCTGTACCGGGCCGCGGCCACCGACACGGCCTGCGTGACGTCGGTGGACCAGGCCTCGGCGCGGGTGATCGCCGACGCCATGCTTGGCATCGGCTTCGACGTCCTCGCCGACGGCCGCCGCGCCTTCATCAACCTGTCGTCCGATACCCTGCTGGCCGACGCCAGTAGCGTGTTCGACCCCGCCCAGGTGGTGCTCGAGGTTCTCGAGGACGTGGAAGCGACGCCCGATGTCGTGAAGATGTGCCGCTCGCTGCACCAGCGCGGCTATGCGATCGCCCTCGACGACTTCGTCCCGGACTCCAGCGCCACAGCCCTGCTGCCCTATGCGTCCTTCGTCAAGCTCGACGTGCTGGCGCTCCAGCCCGCGCACGTCGCGGCCATCACGCCGCGCCTGATCGAGCGCGGCCTCTCGGTAATCGCCGAAAAAGTGGAGACGGCCCACGTCTTCGACCAGGCGCGAGCCGCGGGCTGCTCGCTCTTCCAGGGCTACTACTTCTGCCGGCCCGTCACCTTCTCGGGCCAGACGCTGTCGGCCAGCCAGGTGGCACAGCTACGGCTGCTGGCGGCGCTCTACAAGCCGACAGTGTCGCTGCCAGAAGTGGAGGACCTGCTCAAGCACGACGGGTCGCTCACCTACCGCGTGCTGCGCACGGTCAACTCGGCCGGCTTCGGACTGCGCCGGGAAGTCCGATCGATTCGCGAGGCTCTCCTGCTGCTGGGACTGGACCAGGTGCGGAAGTGGACGTCGGTGTGGGTGCTGGCCGGCGCCAACCGCGGCCCCTCGGAGCTGGTGACCATGACGGTGCTGCGCGGCCGCACCTGCGAACTGCTCGGCCGGGCACTCGGCCATGCCGATGAAGGCTCGGGATACTTCCTGCTCGGCCTCTGTTCGATGCTCGACAGCATCCTCGGGCAACCCATGGCGCGCATCGTGCAAGAACTGCCCATCGAGGCGGAGATCCAATCAGCCTTGCTCGGCAAAGCGAACGTGCCCCGCCGCGTGCTCGACGCGGTGGTGCTCTACGAGCAGGGAGGGTTCTCGCAGGCTGGGGCCAGGACGCGTGCCCTCGGCCTGGACGAAGGTACGCTGCCAGCCGCCTATGCCGATGCGCTCAAGTGGTCGCACGAGCTCAACCGGAACGGCACCAAGGCGGCCTAGTACCGCGTCTTCCCAGGGCGAAGGCGTGCAGCCGAGCCGCGCAGCGGCCGGCCCGGCAGCACTCAGGCTTTCGGCGGGGCGTCCATGCCGGCCCACAGGTTCGTGGTGCCCAGCTCCGACCGGCCGCAGGCCTTCAAGTACAGGAACAGTTGCGTGCGGTAGGCCGCGCAGCCGCACAGGACGACGTTGACGATCATCGACCCGCGCGAGGCCCGGCTGCCGAACATCTCGATCTCGCTTCGAAAATCGGCGTCCTCCATGCCGCCAAGCTCCTTCGCGTAGATGTCGCCGTGCGAGGCCAGCGTGGCGAGCGTCGCCTCG
>JADZBZ010000305.1 GCA_020851835.1 Acidobacteriota bacterium | reverse complement strand
TTCTCGATCTTCGAGGAGCAGCGCCTCGAGGTGCCCCTGGCGGCCATTTCCCCCCACCTGGTCTCGGCGATCGTCGCGGTCGAGGATCAGCGCTTCTACGATCACAGCGGCGTGGACGCTATTCGCATCCTCGGGGCCACGCTGGCGAATCTGAGGCAAGGTCGGCGTGCGCAGGGCGGCAGCACGCTGACGCAGCAGCTCGCCCGCCAGAGTTTTCTCTCTCTCGACAAGACCTACACGCGCAAGGTGCAGGAAGCGCTGCTCGCCATGCGCCTCGAGCGCCAGTACTCCAAGGAACAGATTCTCGAGCTCTATCTCAACAAGATGTACTTCGGCGCCGGGTTGTACGGCGCCGAGGCGGCAGCTCTCGGCTACTTCGGCAAGCCGGCCCGGCAACTCACCGTGGACGAAGCGGCGCTCCTCGCCGGGTTGGTGAAGTCGCCATCGACGCTGGCGCCGACCGTGAGCCTCGAGCGCGCTGTCGCGCGGCGCAACGTGGTGCTGGCCGCCATGCGCGGCACGGGCGCCATCGACGACGCCACCTTCGAACGCGCGCGCGAGGCGAAGGTCCATCTGAAGGACGCCCTCCGCCAGGACGAGCCCTTCGGGCAGTACTTCAAGGAACTGGTCCGCGTGGAGCTCGTCGAGCGTTTCGGACGCGAGCGGGTGTACGAGGGTGGCCTCAGGGTCTACACGACGATCGATCTCGCCATGCAGAAGGCTGCCGACGCCGCGGTGGCCTCGGCCCTGAAGGACCTCGATCAGCGCCGCGCCGCGTCGCTTCGTGCGCGCCGGCGCCCGGCCGAAGCCGCCAGCCCGCTGCAGGCCGCGTTGGTTGCCATCGATCCCGGCACGGGGCACGTGCGGGCACTGGTGGGCGGACGCCACTTCGGCGACAGCCACTTCAACCGCGCCACTCAGGCCCACCGCCAGCCCGGCTCGGCGTTCAAACCCTTCATCTACGCCGCGGCCCTCGAAGCCGGGTACACGCCGGCGACGCTGTTGACCCATCTCGACGAACCAATCGATCTGCCAGACGGTGCCTGGACGCCGGACGATGGACACCAGTCGGGCATCGAAATCACCATGCGCGCCGCGCTCACGACATCGAGCAACCGCGCAGCCGTGAGGATGATCTCGGAGATCGGCATCCCGTCGGCCGTGTCGTACGCCGCGAAACTGGGCATGGGCCCGATGCCCGCGGTGCCGTCCCTCGCGCTCGGCTCCGGTGAGGTCACGCTTCTGGACCTGACGTCCGCCTACGGCACGTTCGCCAATGCAGGGGTCCTGCAGCCACCCGTCTTCATCCGGCGCATCGAGGACGCGGACGGTCAGGTGCTGTGGTCGGCCGAGCGGCCACCGGGTGAGCAGGCGGTCTCGCCCCAGACCGCGTTCCTGATGGCCACCATGCTGGCCGACGTCATCAACTCGGGCACCGCGTGGAAGGCCCGGCAGCTGGGCTTCCGGCTGCCCGCCGGCGGTAAGACCGGCACGACCAATGACTACCACGACGCATGGTTCGTGGGCTTCACGCCGTCGCTCGTGAGCGGTGTGTGGGTGGGGCTCGACACCCCGCAGCCCATCCTGCCCGGCAGTGCCTACGCGGCCGAGGTCGCCGTGCCTCTCTGGGCGGGTTTCATGAAGCCCGCCACCGCGGGTGCGAAGCCCGAGTGGCTGACGCCCCCGAAGGACATCGTCCCGGTGACGATCTGCCGGCTGTCGGGCAAGAGGCCCGCGGCCGGATGCGATGCGGCGCACGTCGTGCTCGACGACGGGACATCGACCACGCGGTCGATGCTGATGACCGAGTACTTCGTCCGTGGCACCGAGCCCGAGGAATCCTGCCACCTGCACGTGGGCCGCACGCTGCTGGCGCGCATGGGCGACTGGTTCCGGGCGGCGCCGAGCGTGGCCGACCAGGCGCCCGGGGCGCCCGTGCCGGCACCGTTCCCGACGCCCGGGGTCGAACGGCGGGCCGAGAACGACGGCTCGACGGTCGCGCCCGAAGAACCGAAGAAGAAGCCGGGGTTCTGGTCGCGCCTGTTCGGACGGGGCCAGAAGAAGGACGAGAAGAACGACCACAGGAAGCCCCGCCGCGACCGGTGACCGGCCACGAAGCGGCCACGCCGCCGATCAGGGCGTCGCACCGCCCATGCGCCGCAGCACGATCTGCTGCCGGCGCAGCAGGCGACGACCCGGTTCGGCCGGACTCAGCTCGCGCGGGTTGATGATTGCAGCCGCCAGCAGCGCCGCCTCCTCGCGCGACAGATCCGCGGCGCTCTTACCGAAGTATGCGCGGGCGGCGGCCTCGCAGCCGAAGATGCCGTCGCCCCACTCGATGACATTCAGGTAGATCTCGAGGATGCGGCGCTTGCCGAGGCTGGCCTCGAGTCGCCGCGTGATGAACAGCTCGCGCAGCTTGCGAACCGGATTGCGCGATGGCGACAGGTACAGGTTCTTCGCCAGCTGCTGCGTGATGGTGCTGGCGCCTCGCACGAAACGGCCCTCCTCCCAATTGCGCTCGAGCGACGCCTTGATCTCGTCGATGTCGATGCCGTCGTGATCGAAGAAGGCCGCGTCCTCGGTGACGACGACGGCACGCTTGAGGTGCTGGGAGATGCGCCCGTACGGCACCCATTGCTGGCGGATCGTGAACCGCCGGTCGTCGTACCGCGCCTCGCGCTCGCGCAGCCGCATGAACGAGGTGGTCGTCGGGTTCTCCCGCGCCAGCGTTCGGACGTCGGGCAGCGTCAGGTAGACGTAGCCGATGTAGCCGAAACCGAAGGCCGCCACGGCCAGCAGCCACCGCAGGTAGCGCCGCACCCAGTCATTATTGCCCAGCGGTCTGCCGCCGGTGGGGACGTCGCGAATCGGCTACCCGCCAACGACCACCTTCACGCGCTCGTCCGCCTCGGGCTGGGTGCTGACGTCGTAGCCGTTCATGATCGCCAGCGTGGCCGCCGACGTGATGCCCTGGCCCGCGCGCTGCGCGATCGACTGCCACGAGTCGCCTTCGCGCACCGTGTAGAACGACAGGACATTGGGCCGGATGCGTGACGCCTCGCTCGCGCTCAGCTCGCGGAAGCTGCGGACGGCCGGCTCGACCACGCGATCGACGCGGTCGAACTCGGCCTCCGGTGCAAAGCCGGCGGCGACGTAGACCTGCCGGCCCATCGCGATGTGTGCCGCGCGCATCAGAACGCGGCCCGCGCCGCTCACCGACCCGCGGTAGGTGCCGATGTAGGCCTCGAGCCCGCCCACGCGCGCCGGCGCGCCGTCGAGGCGAGAGAACCCCGCGCTCCGCATGGCGTTCTGCGCCACCTCCTCGATGCCACGGCCGCGCGGCTGATCCACCTGCTGCAACAGCATGTAGTGCTGGGTGCCGGGCTCGCGAGCCATTACCTGTTCGGGGCTGTTGAACACCTCCCACCCTTCAGGGAAGTCGAGGCCGATCCGCAGCATCGGGTGCAGGAACACGCTGCCGCGCACGATGCCTTGTTCGAGACTGTCACCCACCACGATGCCTTCGATGGTGCGGAGGTACTCGTCCCGGTTCCGCGCGGTGGCTGCGCCGGTCGCGTACGTCGGCAAGAGGTTCTCGGCCTCGCCGACGCGCGAGCCCGGATCGGGGTGCGTCGAGAGCCAGTTCGGGACTCCGCGTTCGCTCATGGCGTCGACGCGTGCCAGCGTGGAGAGGAAGCGAGGCACGGCGCTCGGGTCCCACCCGGCGTGCGCCGCGTACTCCATGCCGAGCCGGTCCGCTTCGAGCTCGTCGTCGCGGCCGTACTTGAGGAAGAGGATGCCGAGCCCCATGGACGACAGGTCCGTGAACGGCGCGGCCTGGGGCACGAAGATGCTGAGGATGGCCAGTCCAAGGCCTCCGCCGGCCTGCCGCGAGTACTGCTGGGCGGCGTGCCGGGCCGTGACGTGGCCGATTTCGTGCCCGAGCACGCCAGCCAGCTCGGACTCATCCCCAAGATACGGCAGGATGCCGCGCGTGATGTAGACATAGCCGCCGGGGACGGCGAAGGCATTGATGGCCGCGTTGTCCACGACGGTGAAGGTCCACGGCAGGTTCGGCCGGTGGGAATCGCGGGCGAGTCGCATCCCGATGTCCGAGACGTAGCGCTGCAGGTCGGTGTCCTGATAGACGCCCATCTCGCGGCGAACCTCGGCGTCCACCTGCTGGCCGATGGCCAGCTCCTCGGCCTCGCTCATCAGGTTGAACTCGCGCTTGCCCGTGACCGGGTTGGTGGCGCAGGCGGCCACGACCGTGGTGACCAGGAGAGCGATGGTCAATCGCATGGCGCATTCCTCAAGAATGGCAACGCCCGGGCCAGCCCTATCGGGGGGCATGGGCGAGCGGGCCTACGAAGGAGCGAGCGTCTCCTCTTCCAGCAGGCCGAGCGCCGTCAGTCCGGCCTTGAGCTGCGCCACTACCGCCCGAGGCGCGGGCCGCAGCGGAGGCCGCGGATCCCCGGTCTCGAAACCGAGCAGCGTGA
>JADZBZ010000304.1 GCA_020851835.1 Acidobacteriota bacterium | reverse complement strand
TCTCCCACATTCGACTGGTCTGGCAGCATCGAGCGGATCCTGGTCATCAACGTCCTGACACCTCCCCGCCCTGAACACTAATTTCCGAGGGAGAAAGTGTCTCATCTATCTTGGCAGGGAGGGCATGTGGGCAGCCGCGCGGCCAATCTGGAGCCCGGGCTCACCTTATCCCGCCTCGATTTCGCTGGCACCAATCTTGGAAAGGCTGTCGGCGGAGGGACGGCTATGAAATACGGACTCGCGTGGCTGATTGGCATCCCACTGCCGCTCGTCGCACTGTGGTTCGTTGCGAGCCAGGCAGGCTGTGGATTCTGATCTCTGTTGGGAGCTCGGGCGCGCGAGATGCGAACCAGCGTGCCGACATTCGGAATTCTGGTTCGCACTTTCGGGCCCCTCGGGCCGGCATCGCGCTTGCTCTCTGTCAGAATCCAACGGCCGCGTAAACCCTCGCGGCAGTCATACAGGGGAACACCTCATGAGACTCCTTGGGATCGCACTCGTGGTGATCGGACTGCTCGGACTGGCGTACGGAGGATTCTCGTGGACCAACCGCGAGACCGTGGTGGACGCGGGCCCCATCGAGATCACGGCCGACAAGAAGGAATCGCTTCCTATTCCGCCGCTCGCCGGCGGACTCGCGGTCGTGGCGGGGCTGGTGCTCGTCCTCAAGGGTGGGAAGTAGGCCAGTGCCAGGAGATCGTCGATGACGCGATCCCAGTGGCTGGCCGTCGGGGGCGTCGTTCTCATTGCCGCCGCCGCGGCAACCGCGCCGGTCACTCGCCTGGCGGAATCGTGGGCACATGCCCGCATCACCCGGGCGCTGGCGGAACGTTTCGAAAGCGAGGTGACGCTCGAGGGGCTTACCCTCGGCTGGTTTCCCAGCCTGTCGGCTTCGGGGACCGGCCTGACCCTCCGCTATCGGGGGCGGCGGGATCAGCCTCCGCTCATTCACCTCCGCCACTTCACGGCGCGCGCCGGGTGGTGGAGCCTGCCGATCCGCCGCATCGATGCGGTCGTCGTGGAAGGGCTGGAAATCAACATCCCGCCCGGACGCGGGGCCGACATGCCGAAGCTTGGTAAAGCGTCGGGGCCGGATCGGCAATCCCCTGACGACCGCTCCACCGTGTCCATTCGCCATCTCGCGGCGGAGAACGCCCGCCTCACGATTCTGCCGAAGACCGACGGCAAGAACCCCCACGTCTTCGACATTTTCCGGCTCGACATGGCCGACGTGCGCCTCGACGCGCCATCGGCGTTCAAGGCCACCCTGACCAACCCGATTCCCTTCGGCTCCATCGAAAGCCAGGGCGCATTCGGGCCCTGGGTCTCTGACGAGCCGGGGCAGACGCCGGTGGCCGGCACCTTCGTCTTCAACGCCGACCTGGGCACCATCAAAGGCATCGCCGGTGCACTCACCTCACACGGGCGCTTCAGTGGACCGCTGGCACGGATCGAGGCCGCGGGCTCCACCCGGACGCCGGACTTTCGCATTCCCAAGCTCCGGGCCGCCGCGTTGCCGCTCGAGACCGAATTCGAAGCCGTGATCGACGGCACGAGCGGAGACGTGGAGTTAACGCGGGTGATGAGCGAGCTGGGCGCCTCGGCCATCCTCGCGCGCGGCCGGGTCGTCGGCATGAACGGCATCAAGGGGAAGCGCGTGGTCCTCGATGTGACGAGCGACGACTCGCACATCGAAGACTACCTCCGCCTGACGGTGCCGGTCGAACCGCCGTTGATGACCGGGGTGGTCACGCTCACCACATCCTTCGATCTGCCGCCGGGCGAGGCGGATGTCGTGGATCGGCTCGAGCTCGACGGCCGGGTCCATCTGGCGACGGCCCGGTTCACGCGCGCAGCCATCCAGGACAAGGTGGACGAGCTCAGCCGCCGGGGACGCGGCCGGCCCGAAGACGACCGGGTCGACGATGTCGCGTCGAACATCGACACGACGTTCGCCCTGAAGGACGGGACACTGCGCCTACGGCGGCTCACCTACACGGTTACCGGCGCCACGATCCGGCTGGGCGGAGCCTACCATCTCGAGTCCCGCGCCATGGACTTCGCCGGCGAGGCGCTTCTCGACGCGTCGGTCTCCAACACCCAGCGCGGTTTCAAGCACTACCTCTTGAAGCCATTCGACCCGCTCTTCCGGCGCAAGGGTGCGGGCACGCGGCTGGCGATCGACGTGTCGGGAACGGTGGACAGACCTCGGTTCGGCGTGGCGGTCGGCCGCACGCTGCTCGGGCGCAAATGACCATGGGCATTCCGCCACGGCTCCCCGTCGTTCTGCTGGCGATCGTGCTGCTCTACTGGTCACGGTCGCTGGTGGCGCCGCTCTGTTTCGCGGGCTTTGTCGCGCTGGCGCTCAATCCTGTCGTGTCGCGCCTGACGCGCGTGATGCCCCGGGGCGCGGCCGCGGCCGTCGTGGTCGTCGGCGCGCTCGCCCTGGGCGCCGGCGCCGCCTACTCGCTGGCCGACGACGCGTCACGGGCCATCGAGGAGCTGCCGGCGGCTGCCCGCCAGCTTCGCCAGACGCTGCAGAAGAGCACGACCCGGCCGCACGGTGCGCTGACCAACATCGACCGCGCCATCGGCGAACTGCAACGACTCTGGCGAGCCAGCCCCTCGACAGGCACACCCGACCTGCGGCGCGAACTGCTGTCGTGGACCGCCGGCTCCCTCGGCGTCGGCGTCCAGGGCGTGGCGCTGCTGTTCCTCACCTACTTCCTGCTGGCCACCGCCACGTCGCTCAAGCTGAAGCTCGTCCGGCTGAGCGGTGAGCGCCTGAGCCGCCGGAAAGTCACGGTGCAGGCGATCGACGAGGTCACCACTCAGATCGTCCGCTTCGTCGTCTACCTCGGGGTGAGCAGCGCCCTGGTTGGCGTGGCTACGTGGCTGGCGTTCCGCGCCATGGGCGTGAGCTACGCAAGCCTGTGGGGCCTTGCCTCGGGTGTGCTCAACGCCGTGCCCTATCTCGGGCCCACCGTGGTCATGATGGCGTCGGGCGCCGCCGCCCTTGTGCAGTTCCAGTCTGCCGGCATGGCGGCCGCTGTGGCCGGCGTCTCGATGGCTATCACGTCGCTCGAGGGGATGATCGTGAGCCCAATCCTGCTGGGTCGGATGGCCCGGGTTCATCCGGTCGTGGTGTTCCTGTCGATCGTGTTCTGGGGCTGGCTCTGGGGGCCGATCGGCACGTTCCTGGCGGTGCCGATCGTTACGACAATGAAGACCATCGCCGATCTGGTCCCCGACGGCCGAACGCTGTCGGAGTTGCTGGCCGCTGCCGACACAGAGGTTTCGGCACGCGTCCCCACCATGGCCGAGCCAGCAGCCAACGTCTCGGCGGCAAGCCCGCCGGGCTGACGGCGCGGTCATCGCTATTGGCGCCGCCCGGCGCGGGTTCCATGACCGGCCCCTCGGGTCGCCGCCGGGGGACGCCGACCCCGGCAAGGTGATCGACCTGTCGCCAGGGAAGCTCCAGCCGCGTGGCCCGCGCCGCGTATGCGCCCGATGCCGGGCGCGCACCTTATAATGTCGCGGTGTCCGAGCGGCCTGTCCCGAGTGCTCCCGCCATCACCGAAGTCGTCTCGGCGCTGAGAGCGCCGGCACCTGCCCCGACGGACCCGACCGTCTGCGAACGCTGCGGCGCCCAGATGTACCGCATGCACGCCGTGTGGCGCTGCCCGCAGTGCCGCTTCAAGACCGACTGCTGCGGGTGGTAATGGATCAGCTCTTCACGCATATCGATCCCTCTTCGGTCGAATTCACCGCCAATGCCGATCGCATGCGGGCGCTGGTCCGCGAGCATCGCGAGCGCCTGGCGCGCGTGGCCGAGGGCGGCGGGGCGAAGTACCTGGAGCGCCACCGCGAGCAGGGCAAGCTCCCCGTGCGGGAACGTCTCGAGCGGCTGCTCGATCCCGGCACCGCGTTTCTCGAGCTGTCGCCGCTGGCCGCCTTCGGCCTCTACGAGGATGACGCGCCGGCGGCAGGCATTGTCACCGGCATCGGACGCGTCTCGGGACGCGACATCCTGATTGTGGCCAACGATGCCACCGTCAAAGGCGGCACCTACTACCCGCTCACCGTGAAGAAGCACGTGCGGGCGCAGGAGGTGGCGCTGCAGAACCGCCTGCCCTGCGTGTACTTGGTCGATTCGGGCGGCGCGTTTCTTCCGCTGCAGGCCGAGGTCTTCCCCGACCGCGATCACTTCGGGCGCATCTTCTTCAACCAGGCGCGCATGTCGGCCGAGCGGATTCCGCAAATCGCCGTCGTCATGGGTTCGTGCACGGCGGGCGGCGCCTACGTGCCGGCGATGTCGGACCAGACCATCATCGTCAAGGGCACGGGCACGATTTTCCTCGGCGGGCCACCGCTGGTGAAGGCGGCCACCGGTG
>JADZBZ010000303.1 GCA_020851835.1 Acidobacteriota bacterium | reverse complement strand
GGCGAGGTCGTGGCCGTCGAAGGCAGCCGGCGGCGGGCCGAAATCACGGCCGCGCGATGCCGCGACCTGCGCAACGTGGCCGTGTTTCACGACCGTTTCGAGCGCTTCGAGACCGCGAGCCGCTTCTCGGCCGTCACGCTGGTCGGCGTGCTCGAATGGGCGGCACGTTTCGGCGGCGATGCCCACAGCGCGCGCCGCCTTCTGGCCCACGCCGTGTCGCTGCTCGACGAGGGCGGCGTGGTGATTGTCGCCATCGAGAACCAGCTCGGCCTCAAGTACCTCGCCGGGTGGGCCGAGGACCACCTGGGAGTGGCCATGCGCGGCGTCAGCGACGCGTACGACGCCGGCGAGCCACGGACGTTCGGCCTGGGCGAGCTCACCGCCCTCGTCGCCTCGGCGGGCCTGCGCCACCACGCCGTGTTCGCGCCGTTTCCCGACTACAAGCTCCCGCGCGTGATCGTCTCACCCGAGGGGCTCGACCACGTCCCCTGGCGCAGGGACCTGGCGGCCCTGGTGGGCGCCACGCCGGTCACTGACGCGCAGCCGCCCACCCTGCCGCTGTTTTCCCTGGAACGCACGTTGGCCCTCGCCGCGCGCAACGGGTTGCTCAAAGGCCTGGCTAACTCGTTCCTGGTCGTGGCCAGCCGCGCAGCCGTGCCGCAGAGGCCGGAACCACACGTCCTCGCCTGGCACTACAGCGGCGTGCGCCGGTTGTCGTCCACCACCGAAACGCGTTTCCTGCGGTCGCCGCACGGGATCCGCGTCGAGCGGCACCCGGTGGCGCCGGGCGATGCCGCCGGTGCTGAAAGCGAGGGCCGCGTCCACCACCGGCCGGGCGAGCGGGCCTTCCAGCCGGGCGAACTGTGGATCGAGCGACTGGGCGCCCTGATCAATCGTCCTGGTTGGAGCGTGGCGGACCTGGCCGAGTGGGCCGCGCCCTGGCGCGACACGCTCGCCACCGCGGCGGGCCTGCAGCGTCCGGCGGCGACTTCGCCCGTGCTGCGGTCGCTGGTGGATGCCACGCCCTTCAACATGGTCGTGACCGCCGAGGGCGAACACCGCTTCTTCGATCTGGAGTGGGAACCGGCGTGGCGGGTCGAGTACGGCTTCGTGTTGTTCCGCGGCCTGTTCTGGAGCCTGTCGCGCTACCGCTCCGTCGCCACTCCGGCCGCCGGCGTGCCCCTCGGCATCCTCGAGCTCACCGCCCAGCTCGCCGACGCGCTCGGCACCGCCCTTCCGCCGTCGGAGCTAGCGCGCTACCTGGACCTGGAGGCCGACTTCCAGCACGACACCACCGGCCTCGGCGTCCGCACCACGCGCCTGAGTCTCGAGCGGCAGCGGCTGCACGCGCGCCCGTCGATCGAGGCGCTGGCCGGCCTGTCGGCCGAAGTCGAATCGCTGACCGCGCGCCACGTCGCGGCCGCCGCGGAACGGGATAGCCTCCAGGCCGACATCGAACGACTCGGTGAAACCAACGCTCACGAGACGCTTCGCCAGGCCGACGCGCACCGCCAGGCGCTGGAACAAGCCGCCACCTTGCGGGAACAGGCCGAAACCGAGGTGCGCACCCTGCGCGAACGGGCCGCGCAACTCGCCCGGGCCCTGCAGGAAGAGACCGCGGCGCACCAGCAGGCACGGGAACACGCGCACGCCCAACGACACGCCCTGGAGCAGGCCGCCCGGGCACACGCCGCGCTCGCCCAGGAGGGCGCCGCCGTCAACGACCGGCTGGCCGAGGCCGAGGCGGCGCTCGACGTGGCGGAGGCGGCGCTAGCGGCGGCCGAAGCCACCCGACAGGCGCTCGCATCACAACTCGCCGACGTGCAGGCGGCCCAGGCCTCGCTGACGATCCGGCTGACCCTTGCCGTCGGTGAACGGCACGCGGCCGAAGCCGCTCTCGTCCGCGAACGGGACGCGGCCGAAGCCGTCCTCGTTCGTGAGCGGGCCGCCGCCGAGGCCGCTCTGCGGCAGTCACATGCGCGGGAAGCGCAGCGGACGCTGGAGGCGGGCACGCTGGCGACAGCCGTCCGCGACGCCGGCGCGCGCCTCGCGGATCGTCAGCGCGCCCTCGACCGGGTGCGAGCCGAGCACGAACGCGCGACGGGCGAACTGCTGGGCCGCATCGCATCGGCGGGGGCGCGTCCCGTCGTGGCGGTGCCGCGCCCAACCCTCGTGCGGCGCGTCCGGCACTTCGCGCGGCGCGCGCCCCGGGCCGCGCTGGGCGCGGCCCGTCATCCGCTGCAGACCTCACGCAGCCTGGTGCGGCGGCGGCGCGGCTGGTACCGTGAGCGGGTGGCGCTGCTGACATCGAGCGCCCTCTTCGACGCGGACTACTATCGCGCCCGCGTGGGGCTCGGCCCGGGCGTCGATCTGAAAGCCCGGTTCCTGCTCGCCGGCGACATCGCCGGCGAATCGCCGCATGCCCTGTTCGACCCCGAGTGGTATCGCGCGCGCCATGCCGACGTGGGCGGCTCGGTTCCCCCGCTGCAGCACTACCTGCTTTCCGGAGGCTGGGAACGGCGCAGTCCGCACCCGCTCTTCGATGCGGCGCACTACCTGGACCAGTGGCCGGCCGGCGCCGTCACCGGGGCGACGCCTTTGTCGCACTACGTCCGCACGGGTGGAGTGTCGGCGGCTTCGCCTCATCCGCTCTTCGACGCGCGACACTACTTCGCCCAGCGGCCCGACCTGGCGCACCTGGGGATCAACCCGCTGCTCCATTACCTGTCGTCCGGACATGCGGAGGGCCTCGATCCGCATCCGCTGTTTTCGACGCGCTACTACGTCGAGCACACGCCCGACCTCGAGGGACGTACGCCCCTCGAGCACTTCGTGCGCCGCGGCGCCGCCGAGGGCCGCTCGCCGCACCCGCTTTTCGACCTCGCTTACTACTGGCAGCAACGACCCGACGTGCGGGCCGCGGGCGAGAACGCGCTCGTCCACTATCTGCGCTTCGGACATCGCGAAGGCGTCAGCCCTCATCCACTGTTCGATACGGTCGGTTACCGCCAGCAGGCTCAGGGCCTCGACGCCCTGGGCGTCACGGGACTGGAACACTACCTGCGGTGGGGCTGGCAGGACGGCTTGCGGCCGAACCCGTGGTTCGATCCGCGCTGGTACCTCGAGCACAACCTCGACTTGATGAATCTGTGGCACGTCGAGCCGCTGCAGCACTTCCTGATGCACGGGTGGCGCGAGGGACGCAATCCGTCCGCCGCGTTCTCGGTGTCGCACTACCTCGGGCGATACCCGGATGTGACGGCGTTGCGGATGAACCCGCTGGAGCACTTCCTCCGGCACGGCCTCGCCGAAGGCCGCCTGCCCGACCTGCCGCGTCCCGCCGATTGGCACGGGCCGGGGCTCAGGCTGCAGGTGTCGGGCCGCGTGGCCCTGGGACCGACCGTGCTCTGCGTCACCCACGTCTCGCCGTGGCCGGTGGGCGCGGGCAACGAATATCGCCTGGCGCGCCTGCTCGGCCACCTCCGGCGCCAGCGCTACCGCATCATCCTGGTGCTCTCGCCCCTCCCCGGCGAGGCGCTCGCGCCCGGCACACTCGACCATCTCGCGGCCGACTACGGCAACGTGGTGCTGTGCGACCGCGATGGCCGCGTCGAGTACCGTTTTGCCGATCACCCCGATGTCCTTCGTGACCTGGCCGAGGATCCGGCCGCACTGGCGGTCCCTGCCGAGCCCGGACCCGACCTGGCGTATTGTCACGACCTGCTCGTCGCGGTGGTGAAGAAGCTCGCCGACTCGATCGGCCCGGCGGCCATCATCGCGGAGTACATCTTCATGACGCGCGTCTTCCCGTTCGTCGGGGAGGGCCGCCTGCGCATCGTGGATACCCACGACGTCCTCTCGCAGAAGGGATCGAACGTCATCGCCTACGGCATTGGCGATGCCGAGACGCCGGCCGCCGAAGAAGCACGGCTCCTCAACCGCGCGAACCTGGTGATGGCCATTCACGAGGCCGATGCCGAGGCCCTGCGCCGGATCGCACCGCAGCGCGACGTCATCGTCGCCGGCGTGGACGCCGACGTCCGCCCGCAGGCGTCGTGGCCGACCCGTCCGGTGGCGCTGCTGGCCGCGTCGGGCAATCCGCTCAACGTCGCCGGCATCCGCGACTTCCTGCGCCTGGCGTGGCCGCGAGTCCTGGCCGAGGTACCCGAGGCCGAGCTTCGCGTGGCCGGTAAGCTCGGGCGGGCGGTGCCGGCCGGCACCCCCGGCGTGACCGTGCTCGGGTACGTGCCGGACCTGTCGACCGAGTACGCCGCCTCGCGCGTGGTGATCAATCCCGCCGTCGCCGGCACCGGCCTCAAGATCAAGTCCATCGAAGCCCTCGCGAACCTGCGGCCCGTGGTCGGCTGGCCGCACAACCGGGACGGGCTGCCGCCGGCGCTGGCGGCCTTCGTAGACGAGGCCGCCGACTGGCAGGACTTCGCCGAGGCCCTCATCGCGCGGCTCAGGCAACCAGTCTCTCCCTTCGGTGAGCGAACCGTCGAGCGCGTCGTCACGGCGCTGTCTCCCGCCGCCGCCTACGCTGAACTCGATCGGCGCCTGCGGCACTACTTCGACGCCGCCGCATCGCAGGACCCGGACAGATGACCCCCGCGGGCCGCATCGTGGCCTTCATCGACCTGAGCGCGTCCACGCCGGACGAGGCCGACACGGCGATCGAGGCGCTGGCGCGCGCCGATGCGCTCGGCACACTCGTCTCGCGAGCCTTCATCGTGTCGCCCGCCAGGCCGCCGGCCGCGGGGCCTCCAGGATGGGCGGTCGTCTCGGATGTGGCCGGCCCGCAGGTCTGCCAATGGGCCTTCGACACGGCCGCCCAGGAGGACGCGTCGCTGCTCGTCATAACCGGCGACTGGCGCCCGGGCCGGGAGGTGATGGGCGCCCTCGCCGAAGCGCTGGCGGTCGACCCGCTCTTCGGCGTGGCCATTCCGCGCGTGGCCGCTGCCGAGCCGGGTCGCGTTCGGTCGGCGCCGGGCTGGGACACACCTGCGACAACGATGCCCCTGCGGGTGCTGGCGCACGAGCCCGAGTACGCCATCCTCACCGAAGCCATCGCACCGGTGATGCTGTTCCGGCGCGAGCTGGTCGGAAGCCTCTCGTGCAGCGCTACGGCCTGGCGCGGGGCGATGGGCCTGGTGGCCGACTTCGCGGTGCGTGCGCGGCGCGCCGGTTTCCGGACGGTGCTCTGCAATCGCGTCGTGGCCGGCGCAGGACCTCGCGCCGGCGAGGCGCGCGGGCTCGACCCGCACGATCGCCACGCCATTGCCGGCGTGTATCCCGAGGTTGGATCTATCGGCGCGGACCTGGCCGGCCCTGTGCCTGCGACGGCGGAACGACCGCTGGCCGCGGCCTTCGACCGCCCGCATTCGCTGCTGCTCGACGCACGAAACCTGGCTGCCGTCTTCAACGGCACCTCCGCCGCCATCCTCGGCATGGCCGATGCCCTCTTTCGAGCTCGGCCGGATGCGGCTGTGACGCTGTGGGTGCACCCCGATGTGGCGGCGTGGCACCGCCTTGTCGAGCGCTACCCGTCGTGGACGTTCCACGGCATCGGTGCGCCGCCGGCGCACGCCGCGGGCGTTCGCCTGTCGCAACCCTGGCACGTCTCCGAGCTCGACTCCCTTGCCGCGGCGGCCGCCGTCAACGTCTGCTGGATGCTCGACACCATCGCCTGGGACGTCGTCTATACGGCGCCCGACGGTCTGGACCGCGTGTGGGCGCGGCTGGCGGCCGAGGCCGATGCGGTGATGTTCATCTCGGACTTCTCGCGGCGTCGCTTTCTCAACCGGTTCGGCGGCGGCGCGCCGGACCTGCGCACCGGGGTGTGCCACCTGTCGCTGGCGCCCGCCGACTACGTGACGGC
>JADZBZ010000302.1 GCA_020851835.1 Acidobacteriota bacterium | reverse complement strand
GCCGCCGCGCCGGCGTCGGTTGCGGCCTTCACGGCGGCGACATCACCCCGGACGATGGCGGTGACGTACCCGGCGCCGATTTTCTCCCAGCCGACCAGCGTCACCTTGGCAGCCTTGACCATGGCATCGGCCGCTTCAATCATCGCGACCAGCCCCTTGGTTTCGACCATGCCGAGTGCTTCACCCATGTACCTGTCTCCCGGAGGTCACAGACGCCAACCCCCCACGTCTCACGTCCTCAATTGCCTCACGGCGTCCTCTATCAGCGCCGTCAGTTCCCGGTATGTTAGCCGAATCTCTCCGTCCGTGCCGGGCGCCGCGGCACCTGGCCGGCCGTGCGGGTCGGGCACGAGACGCGTCTCGCCGGCGTCGGGCGCCTGCACCACCTGACAGGCGATCTGCCCGTCGGTGTCGGGCAGCCTCGCCTCGTCGGTGCAAATCGGCGCCGGCGAGGCAATACCGTACATGCCGCGCAGCCCCTGCAGGCGGTCCACCTCGCCGCGCGACAGCAGGTGCTCGCGCCCGAGCGTGCGGGCCACGAGGCTAATCGCGGCGAAGTGCTCGATGGTTTCCATCCGGTAATAGGCGGCGAAGACGTCGCCCGCCACGGCGAGCGCCCCATGGTTGGCCAGCAGCAATCCGTCGTGCGCCTTGATGTAGCGCCGGACGGCGGCCGGCAGCTCCTCGGTGGACGGGGTGGCGTACTCGGCGATGGGAATGCTGCCGAGGGTCGTAATCACCTCCGCGAGCACCGCGCGGTCGAGGGGGATGCCCGCGACGGCAAAGCCGGTGGCGGTGGGTGGATGCGCGTGCACGACGGCGCGCACATCGGGCCGGTTGCGGTAGACCTCGAGGTGCATCTTGAGCTCGGACGACGGCTCGCGTTCGCCTGCCAGCCTGGTCCCGTCGAGATCGGTGACGACCATCATGTCGGGGGTCATGAACCCCTTCGACACGCTCTTGGGCGTGGTGATGAGCCGCCGATCGTCGAGGCGCACGCTGATATTGCCGTCGTTGGACGCCACGTAGCCGCGGTGCCAGAGGCGACGCCCGCACTCGACGATGTCGGCCCGGATCTGTTCTTCGGTGCGCACGGCGCTCGGTCTCACCTCAGGCCGCGAACTTCGCGCGGCACGCTTCGGAACAGAAGTACACCGGCTGCCCGCGGCTGACGCCGCTCAGCGCCCGCCCCGGCACCACGAAGGTCTGGCACACCGCGCACTGCACCATCTTAACGGCGGCGGGTCCCCCAGCCGGACGCCGAGGGCCGGCCGCGGCATCGCCGGCCGCGCCTCGCGCCACGCCTTCGAGCAAGCGCCAGACGGCCCGCGCCACAAGCAGGAACAGGAAGAAGAGAAGCAGCGCGCGGACGAGCACGGCTACTGCCCTCCGGTGGTCCCCGGCGGATGCGCGTTCTTCAGACCCTCGAGTCCTTTCTTCGCCGCCTGGCCTTCGGGGCTGTCAGGGGCGATGGCGACCACCTGCTCCCAGGCGTCGGCCGCCCCCTTCAGGTCCTGCTTGCCGAAGGCACGAACGATGCCCATGTTCAGCCACGTCTTGGCGTGCCTCGCATCGAGCGAGAGCGAGTGCTCGAACTGGGCGATGGCGCGATCGGGCTGGTTACTGTAGTAGTAGGCCACGCCCAGGTCGGTCGAGACGTTCGGATCGCTGCCGGCCAGGGCCATCGCCTGCTCGTACCACGTGATGGCGTCGGGGTACTGCTCGGCGTCGAAATACATGTTGCCGAGCTGCACCCGCGGCTGCGGGTCCTTCGGGTTCTGCTCGGCGACTGCCTGCAGGGCGCGCACGCGCTCCTGATCCAGGGGCACGGCCCGGCTGCTCTGCTGCGCCGCGGGCTGACCGGCTACCGGCTGGGCCTGCACCGCGGCCGCGGGAATCGCGCGGGCTCCCTGCTGGCTGCCCAGCACCCACCCTACGATGATGCCGAAGAGCACGCCGGCCACCGCGAAGACAATCGAATCAGCTCGCATCGCCACTCGTCAGGATAGCAACCTCTGGCAGAGCCAGTCCACAAGAGCCCGGCTCAGATTGCCGTCCGCCGTCAACAGGTTCGTCCCGTGCGCCGCGGCCGGACTGAGATATTGGTCGCGGGGCCCGGGCCCGGACGGGCTCAGTTCCTTGAGCGTCCGCAGCGCCAGGGGATCCTCCGTGCTGGCGGCCAGCCAGACGGGACGCTCGCCGATGCGACGCATCACGTCCGGGCCGACGCGCACGCCACGGTAATCCACGCTGGGCGATATCGCGGCCACGGCACGAATGGCCGGCCGCTCGGCGGCGGCCACCAGCGCCAAGTTGGCGCCGAGCGACGCACCGGCGACGCCGATGGCGTCGGGCCGCAGACCGGCCCGTGCAGCCAGCCACTCGACCGCAGCACCCACATCCCGCGTCATGGCCGGCAGAGCATCCGCCTGCCCGGACGAGCCGCCGTGCCCCCGAAGGTCGAAGGCCAGCGCCGACACGCCGGCCGCGGCGAGTTGGCCGCCCACGTCGGCCCAGTCGCTGCGCGAACGATGCAGCATGTGCACGAGCACCACTCCCGGCGACGGCCGCACGTCCGACTCGTAGAACGTACCGGCCAGCGTCGTCCCGTCGTCGGCGGCAAAGGCCACAGGCCTGGCCGCGACGGCGCCGGGGGTGCCCGATGTGGCGGCCCATACGCCAACAAGCAGGAGCGGCCAAGCGATCGGACGGCGCTGCGCCGTCACGCGCGGCGCCCGGCAAGCGCCGCCAGATAGTCTTCGACGGCGCGGCGCAAGCCGACGAACAGAGCATGGCCGATGAGGGCGTGGCCGATCGACACCTCGTTCAAATGCGGCAGCGCGTGGAACAGGGTGAGGTTGCGCAGGTCGAGATCGTGGCCGGCGTTGACGCCCAGGCCCGCCGCGTGCGCCGCCTCGGCAGCCCGGCCGTAGCGTTCGAACGAGGCGGCGGCCGCAGCGGGACCCCGCTCGAAGGCCCGGGCGAACGGTTCGGTGTACAGCTCCACGCGATCGGCGCCGAGATCCGCGGCCCAGCGGATGGGCTCGGCTTCCGGGTCGACGAACAGGCTCACCCGGACACCCCGGTCGCGCATCCTGGCGATCACGGATCGGAGTTCGTCCTGTGGCGTGGACGCCGACCAGCCCGCCTGGCTGGTAATCTCACCGGGCACGACGGGTACCAGCGTGCACTGATCCGGAGCGACGGTCAGGACGAGGTCGATCAGGTCGGGGCGGGGGTCGCCTTCGATGTTGAGCTCCACGCGCCCACGAAGCGCCGCCAGTTCGTCGGCGATGTCCAGGACGTCCTGACGGCGAATGTGTCGTTGGTCCGCACGGGGATGCACCGTGATGCCGGGCGCGCCCGCGTCGATGCAGACGCGGACCGCTTCCATCACGGAGGGTACGTGCCCGCCCCGCGAGTTGCGGAGGGTCGCCACCTTGTTCACGTTGACGGACAGCTTCGGTGGTGCTGCGTGCGGAGTGCCGGGTGCCGGGTGCATGGGGGTCTCCTGCCGTTCAGGCCAGGTGCGTGCGCACGGCCGAGGCGACCTCCTCGGCCCAGGCCCGAATCTCGTCGTCGCGCCGCCCTTCAATCATGATACGCAGCAAGGGCTCGGTGCCCGAGTAGCGGATGAGGACGCGGCCCTGGCCGTTCACCAGCGTCTCGACGCGGCGGATGGCCTCGGCGATGGCGGGCACGGCCATGTAGTCGGTGCGCTCGCGCACGCGGACGTTCAGGAGCACTTGTGGATAGGTCACGAGGGCCGATGCCAGTTCGGCCAGACCCTTGCGCGTCGCATCCATGATCCGCAGCACCTGCAGCGCCGTGCCGATGCCGTCGCCCGTCATCAGATGCTCGGCGAAGATGATGTGGCCCGACTGCTCCCCTCCGAGCGCGATCCCGCGGCGCTGCATCTCTTCCATCACGTACTTGTCGCCGACCGGGCAGCGGACCAGGCCG
Organism: Acidobacteriota bacterium; assembly: GCA_020851835.1. Taxonomy (GTDB): domain Bacteria; phylum Acidobacteriota; class Vicinamibacteria; order Vicinamibacterales; family UBA2999; genus VFZN01. The sequence goes on along the minus strand of JADZBZ010000302.1, from coordinate 4,533 downwards.
ATTCCGCGATCGGCCAGGGCCAGCTCGAGCCCGATGTTGCTCATCACCGTCGCCACCACCGCGTCGCCCGGCAGGCGTCCCTCGCGCTTGAGCTGGCCGGCCGCCATCAGCAGCACCGCGTCTCCATCGACGACCCGGCCGCCCTCGTCGATGAAGAGGGCCCGGTCACCGTCCCCGTCGAAGGCGATGCCCAGCAGGGCGCCCGTCTCGACCACGCGCGAGCGGAGCGGCTCGAGGTGCGTCGATCCGCACTGCAGGTTGATGTTGCGCCCGTCGGGCGCCACGCCGATGGCGTCCACGCGGAATCCGAGCGACCGGAAGAACGAGGGCGCCACCACGGAGGTCGCGCCATTGGCGCAATCGAGCACGATGGGGGTCCCCGACAACGGGCCCAGGTCGCCAAGGATGCAGCGGGCGTGATCGAGATACGGACGCGACAGATCCTCGTGCGACACGGCGGCGTCGCAAGCCTCGCCCACCTCCCACGACCCGTCGGCGACCAGCGCCTCGACACGCTGCTCCAGTTCGTTGGCGAGCTTCGCGCCCGCCTGCGAGAACACTTTGATGCCGTTGTCCTCGAATGGATTGTGTGACGCCGAGATCACGATACCGGCATCGAATCGGCCGTATGGAGTGAGGTAGGCCACGGCGGGCGTCGGCAGGACGCTGGCGCTGACGACCTCGGCGCCTTCGCTGGTCAGTCCGCGGGCCAGCTCGGTTTCGATCCAGGCACCCGACTCGCGCGTGTCCCGGGCCACCAGCACGCGCATCGCCCCGGCGCGCGGCTGCCTCGCCCGAGCCAGGGCGGCGCCCACCCGCGCCACCGTCCGCGCATCCAGCGGTGGGTCTCCGGCCCGCCCACGAATGCCATCGGTTCCGAACAGTTTCATCGCTGCACCGCCTGAATGGTCACCGTCACCGTCACCGTCTGGGGCGCGCGCACGCGGATCGCCGGGTCGACCACCCCCACGGTGACGACCTCCTGAATCGACGTCGTGCGATCGCCAATCTGAACGGCCTCGGTGATGGCCTCCTTGAGTTGCTTCAAGGCGCCCTCGGGACCCGACACCTCGACGGTCTCGGGCTCGGATCTGACGCTCACGACCACGAACCCGTCGGCCGGCTCGCCGTCAACGGTCGGCTGGACGCGCACCATCCGGATGCCGGTCGTCTCGAATTCCATCGTGAGGGTTGGCGGCGACACTTGCACGGCCTCGAGCCCGTAGGGCAGGTTGACCTCGGCCGGAGTCAGGTGGAACAACCGGCGCCCGGTCCGGACGGCCCGCAAATCGAGCACGGTGGCGACCTCGCCCGGGGCCATGCGGCTCAGCGTGCCGGACGAACCGCGAACGCGCACTTCGACGGAGTCGGGCGGGTTACTCACGATTTCGAGATCGGCCGGGAGGTTCTGCAGCTCGACCGGGACGCGCAGCACGCGCTCCACCACCCGCTCGCCGGCCACCACCAGCCAGAGCAGCGTGGCAATGCAGATGGAGAGAACCTTGAGCCCGAAGTTCCGGAAGGAAAAGGACGCCATGGGATCAGATGTACGCGCCCGTACGCGCCGACGTCATCCCGCGCCGGACGGTGACGAGCGCCTTGAGCCGGGCGCGCAGGTGCTCGGCGTCGAGATGGCGCTCGAGGGCACCGTCGATCACCAGCGAAATGCCGCCGGTCTCCTCCGACACGACAATGGCCACCGAGTCGTTCTCCTCGGTAACACCGAGCGCCGCCCGGTGCCGCGATCCGAGCTCACGGCTGACACGCGGGTTCACCGACAGCGGCAGGAAGCAGGCGGCGGCGGCGAGCCGATCGCCCTGCACGATGACCGCCCCGTCGTGCAGGGGCGAACTGGTTTGGAAGATCGACACCAGCAGGTCGTAGGTCAGCTTGGCGTCGAGCGGGATCCCGCTCTCGATGACATTGCGCAGCCCGATCCGCCGTTCGATGACGATGATGGCTCCGATCCGTTTCGCGGAGAGCGTGCTGGCCGCCACCACAATCTCCTCGATGGTGTCATCGTCGCTCTCGGTGCGCTCGAACCGGCGGAAGACCGGCGTGCGTCCCAGGTGGGTCAACGCGCGCCTGATGTCGGTTTGCATGAGCACGATGGCCGCAAACACCACGTATCCGACGATGTTGCGAATGAGCCAGTTGAGGGTCTCGAGCTGCAGCCCGAGCGACATGTAGAAGAGGCCGACCACCAGGGCGATGCCGATGGCCATCTGCACCGCGCGTGTCCCGCGAATCAGCTTGAGCAGCTCGTACACCACCACCGACACGATCGCGATGTCGAGAAGGTCCCACCAGGTGACGGCAGGTCGCTGAAGCAGGTTCGAGAGCCAGAGCATGGGGAGCGGCCGGCCACTCGTGAGCCTGCGGCGGACCGGATGCCGCAGCCAGTGAGCCTGTGCCCCGTGATTTTACCGCAGGACGACCTCCGCGCGCCCCGGCGTTGCGACTCAGGGCGCGGCGTCGCGAATCGCGTCGGCGACCCGGGCCACCTGCACCATCTCCGCCACGCGATGCACCCGGACGATGTGCGCGCCGGCCAGGACGGCCGCCGTGGCGGCGGCGGCCGTGGCCCAGTCCCGCTCCTCGGCCGGCAGGGCGCCGGTGGCGGCGGTCAGAAAGGACTTGCGCGAAGGCCCGACGAGGACGGGTCGCCCGAGCGCCCCGAAGCGCCCGGCACCCGCCAGCACCCGGAAGCTGTGCCCGGCCTGCTTGGCGAACCCGATGCCCGGGTCGACCAGGAGGCGGTTCCAGGCGATGCCGAGCCCGACGGCTCGTTCCAGGCGGCGCTGCAGATGCCGCATCACCTCGTCGAGGACGTCGCCATAGTCAGCGCCCGCGTACATGTCGCTCGGCCGCCCCCTCATGTGCATCAGCACGACCGGCACGCCGCGCGCCGCGACGAGCGGGCCCATCGCGGGGTCGTAGTCGAGACCGCTGACGTCGTTGACCAGCGCTAGGCCCTCGTCGAGCGCGAAGTTCGCCACGGCGGCCTTCGTGGTGTCGATCGAGAGCGGCACTTTCGCGCGTCCGCCCAGCGCGCGCAGGACAGGCCTCAAGCGGGCGGTCTCGGCGGCGGCGTCGACCGGCGGGGCCCCGGGACGGGTGGATTCGGCCCCGATGTCGATCAGGTCCGCGCCGGCGGCCTCCATCTCCTGCACGCGATCGATGGCGCGCGCCGGGTCGGCGGCGAGGCCGTCGTGCGAGAAGGAGTCGGGCGTGAGGTTCAGCACGCCCATGACGAGGGTCCGTCGTCCCAGTTCGAGCGGGGAACGGCCCGGCAGGGGGATGGTGAAGCGGGCGCGGGTGGCGATCACCGGATCACCACATCACGAGATGGACAGGTTCGCTGTTTCCCTATTCCTGGGTCAGCGGCTTGGGCAGCGGTGCCACCAGCGGCGTCCGTTCCTTGTCGCGCGCCGAGCGGTCGCGAAGGCCGTCGCCCACGGCCGGGGAGGCGGGCGCCGGCGGCACCACCTGCTCGTCGAGCGGCTGGCCGTGCGCGAGGCGCATCACTTGCTCGGCGTCGAGTACCTCTCGGGCGAGCAGGGCATCGGCGATGTCCACGAGGCGCTGCTTGTTGTCAGTGAGCAGCTTGGTGGCGCGGTCGTAGTTGATGGTGATGATCCGTCGGACCTCGGCGTCGATCTTGAGCGCCGTGTCCTCGCTGTAGTCCTGGTGCTGGGCGATTTCGCGGCCGAGGAAGATCTGCTCCTCTTTCTTCCCGAAGGTGAGCGGGCCCAGGCTGTCGCTCATACCCCACTCGCAGACCATGCGGCGGCCCAGTTCGGTGGCGCGCTCGAGGTCGTTGCCCGCACCCGTCGTCACATTGCCCAAGGTGAGCTCTTCGGCGATGCGTCCACCCATCAGGATGGCGATCTGATCCATCAGGTAGTCGCGCGAGTAGTTGTGCTTCTCGTCGACTGGCAACTGCTGCGTGAGGCCGAGCGCCATGCCGCGCGGGATGATCGTCACCTTGTGGATCGGGTCGGCGTGCGGCAGCAGGACGCCCAGCAGAGCGTGACCTGCCTCGTGCAGGGCCGTGATCTTCTTTTCCTCGTCGCTCACGATCATCGAGCGCCGCTCCGCCCCCATCAGGACCTTGTCCTTCGCGAACTCGAAGTCGTACATCGTTACGAGCTTCTTGTTCGCGCGGGCGGCCTGGAGGGCCGCCTCGTTGACCAGGTTGGCCAGGTCCGCCCCCGTGAAGCCCACGGTGCCGCGCGCCAGCACGCGCACGTCGACGTCGTCGGCCATCGGGATCTTGCGGGTGTGCACAGCGAGGATGCCTTCGCGGCCCTTCACGTCGGGTCGATTGACGATGACGCGACGGTCGAAACGGCCGGGCCGGAGCAGCGCCGGGTCCAGGACGTCCGGACGATTCGTCGCCGCCATGAGGATGACGCCCTCGTTCGACTCGAACCCGTCCATCTCGACGAGCAACTGGTTGAGCGTCTGCTCCCGTTCGTCGTGCCCGCCGCCGAGACCCGCCCCGCGATGGCGTCCGACGGCGTCGATCTC
>JADZBZ010000301.1 GCA_020851835.1 Acidobacteriota bacterium | reverse complement strand
CGAGGCGTGGTCCCTCGTTCGGTCCTCGATTCGGTGATGGAGAGCCACGCTGGAGACGTCCGCGCGCGAGAGGTTGCGCACTCCCGCGTGCTGTCCGCGTACATCGCCGCCGGACTCTTCTTCATGCTCCTGCCGGGGACCTTTCTGGGCGTCTGGAACCTTCTGCTGGTCAGCGCACGACAGAGCGTGAACTTCGTGGCTCCGGCCTGGCTCCAGGCGCACGGCCACGCCCAGGTCTTCGGCTGGGTCGGCAGCTTCATCCTTGGCATCGGGTTCTACTCGATTCCGCTCGTACGCGCCGGCGCGCGCCCCTCGCTCGGCGCCGCATGGGCGTGCTGGGCCATCTGGCTCACCGGCGTGGGCATGCGATGGGCGGCCAACGTCTACGGTTGGCAGTGGCGCGTGCTGGTGCCGGCTTCCGCAGGACTGGAGTTGGCCGCGTTTGTGATCTTCTTCCGGGCCGTCTCGCAGCACCGGGCACCGGATGCGGGCTCGAGGCGGATCGACCTGTGGATCCGGATCGTCATGACGGCGTCGATCGGGCTAGCGCTCACGTTGATCGCGAACGCCGCGACAGCCGGCTACGTGGCCTGGCAAGGCGATTCGCCGGCGCTCCCGCACGGATTGAATCAACGGTTCCTCGTCCTGGTCACGTCGGGCTTTCTCGCCCCCTTCGTCTGGGGATTCAGCAGCAAGTGGCTGCCGGTGCTCCTTGGGCTTCGCCCAGCCTACGGTCGCCTTCTCTTGAGCGGCGTGGCCCTCAATGCCCTTGGCGTCCTCCTGACGCTGATGGGGTGGGGCGCCGCGGCCACCGTGCTCCTACTCGCCGCAAGCCTGCTCGTGGCGATCGGCCTGCGCATCTTCGAGCCTCCACTGCAGGCGGCGAAGATCCGGGGCGTCCACGCGAGCTTCCCGGTCTTCATTCGCCTGGCGTATGCGTGGTTGATCATCGCCGCGGCGTTGGGCGTCGCGGCCGCGGCGTGGGATGAGTCGGGTGGGCTCTGGGGCGCATCGAGACACGCCTTCACCGTCGGATTCGTGTCGGTGATGGTGTTCTCGATTGGTCAACGGGTGTTGCCGGCGTTTGCCGCCGGGGGTCCGCTCTGGAGTCCGCGGCTCATGTTCTCCGGGTTGTTGCTGTTGACCAGTGGCTGTCTGCTGCGCGTCTCCAGCGAAATTGCCGCCTATCAGTACGGCGTCGAGTGGGCGTGGTCGGTTCTTCCGATCTCCGCAGTCCTCGAACTGATCGCTTTCTCCGCCTTCGCGCTGAATCTGATCGCAACCTTCGCCTTCGCGCCGGACTTCCTGCCGGCGCCTCAGTATTCGACTCACGGAGAGGTCCCCTCATGAGAACATCTGAACGCACTCCTTCTCTCGCGCACGAGAGCGTGGCGCCCCTCGGGGCACACCTCGACGTGCAGAAGATGCCCGCCCACTGGTTGATGGCACGCCTCGGCAAGCGCGTGTTGCGGCCGGGGGGCATCGAGACCACCCGGTGGCTGCTCGAGCACGCCGCGGTTGGCCCGCAAGATGACGTCATCGAGTTCGCGCCGGGCCTTGGGCGCACGGCGGCCCTCGTTCTCTCGAAACGGCCGAAAAGCTACAACGGCGTCGAACGGGACGCCCGCGCAGCCCAATTCGCCGAGCAGGCGCTGGGCCGCGTGGGCTTTCGTGATGCGCGCGTCCTGCTCGGGGACGCGGCCTCCGTGCCGCTCCCGGACGCCTCCGCCACGCTCGTGGTCGGCGAAGCCATGCTCAGCATGCAGACCGTCTCGACCAAGCAGGCCATCATGAACGAGGCGCACCGGCTGCTGCAGCCGGGCGGCCGGTACGTGATTCACGAACTGGCGGTCACGCCAGACTCACTCGATTCCGCGGAGCTCGCGCGCATTCAGGCCGATCTGTCAGCAACCATCCATGTCGGCGTCCGCATCGGGACCGTGCGGGATTGGCGGCAGTGGCTGGAGGGCGCCGGGTTCGCGATCGAGCAGGTGACGACGGCGCCGATGGCGCTGCTCGAGCCCGCCCGCCTGATTCGCGATGAGGGGGTCGCCGGAGCCGCGCGGTTCCTGTTCAACGCGCTACGCACACGTGGCGCCGCGCGCCGCCTGAGGGCGGTTCGTCGTGTCTTTCACACCCATCAGCAGCACTTGTGCGCCGTGGGGATGATCGCGCGCCGGGCTGAACCAACGTCGCTCGGTGCTACCGACCGACCACTCGCGTGACAGGACCGCGGGATCGTTACCCTGCGCCCGGATCGTTCGCTCCGCGGGCCCGATGCGACTGCCACGGTGCGAACGCGACGCCGCGACGCGCCGCCATCTCGCGGCCGACCGCTTCCAGGTCCGCCGGGCTCAGCACGCGGCCCGCTGCCGGAAACACCTCGTGATCCTCGACGGCGATGTGATCGCGGTACAGCCGCTCCAGCGTGGCGAGCCCCGCGGTCAGGATCTGCACCTCCCCCTCCGGAAGCGTACCGTTCGACAGCCACTGGCGGACGAGCTGAGATACCTGTTCGTGATGCCGTTCGGCCTCCCGATGATCGCCCTCGAGTCTGCGCAACGCGTCGAGCGCGGGTTGCGTCGCCGAGCCCGTGGCGGCCCGCAGCCGCGGAAACAGGCTCTCTTCTTCATCGGCCGAATGCCGCGGCGCGGCGGTGTCGAAATAGCGCAGCGCGGCCTCGAGCGCCCGGCGGTCCGGGTCGGGCAAGGCGCCGCCGTCGCGCGCCCTGGTCACCATCACGAGCGTCGCGAGAAAGTGCTCGATCCGTCGGTGACAGTCACTCAGGAGGCCGAGCGGCTCGTCGAACCCGTGATCGGCCCGTTGTCCTATCTTGATCGGCATGCGGTACGCTCCGGCAGGCAATGATTCACGATTCGAGGCTAAGGCGGCTCGCGCGCCCCCGTCGTTGCGCCAGCGCAAGCCCCGGTCGCCGACGATAAGATGGTTCGCGTGCCACCCGTGCGCCCACGGCTGCTCGCCTCTGTTCCGCTGTTTCGGGGTCTGGACCAGCAGGGTCTCGCCGCGGCCGCCGCCGGCGCACGCCTCGTGCGCGCCGCAGCCGGGCGGGCGTTCTTCCGGGAGGGTGAGCCCGCGGGCGCCTTCTACGTGCTGGCCGGCGGGCGCGTCAAGTTCACGCAGCTCTCAGCGGAAGGCCCTGAGGTCATCCTCCGTGTCATCGGCCCAGGCGAGCCGTTCGGCGGCGTGGCCGCCTTCGCAGACGACGCGACGTATCCGGTCACCGCACGCGCGGTCGAGCCGTCCGAGGCCCATGTCTGGGACGGCGCGAACGTCCTGGCGCTGATGCACCGGTTTCCAGTGGTGGCGATCAACGCCGCCCGGGTGATCGCCGATCGATTCCACGACCTGCAGCGTCAGCACCGGGAGTTGATGACCGAACGGGTCGAACGTCGAATCGCCCGCGCGCTGCTCCGGCTGGCCGAGCACGCCGGCCGGCGCGTGGACGCCGGCGTCGAAATCGACTTCCCGCTGTCTCGTCAGGATCTCGCGCAAATGACCGGAACAACGCTGTTCACGGTGAGCCGGACGCTCAGCCGCTGGAAGGGTGAGCGCCTGATTATCACCGCCCGCCGCCGCGTCGTGATCCGCGAGCCTCATCGTCTCGTACGAATCGCCGAAGACCTCCCCAGGTGAGGGCGTCGAGGCACCGCATTTGCGCCAGCGCAATGACGACAGCACCGCCGGTACTCTACCGTGAACTCATCGTGAGCACGCGCAGGCCTGATGCACCGACGGGTCGGACGATGATGGCGGATCTCGTTGTCGAGTGGCCCGCCGCGCGAGCGGTGCTGGGACAGCACGGCATGGCGTGCGTCGGCTGCTCGATGGCGAGGTTCGAAACGATCGCCGAGGCCGCTCGTGCCTACGGCCTTCGAGCAAGCGATCTCATCGACGACGTGCGGCGTGGTACCGCTCAGGTGTTCCCTGGCGGGAGGTCCCACGCCGGTGCTTCCGGTGGTCGGCACGGCAGCCAGACCCAGGTTCGCCGGCGGCCCGCACGGCGCCGGCGAGAGACCAGACAGCGTTGACAACCCCAATGTAACATTCGCGAGGACGCGGGTCCGCACGCCCCACGCTGCCCTGGTCGGGCCGCCTGGTTGCGCCGTGGGCTCGAGCCGGTAAGATTGGTCCTCATGAACCGACGCACGTTGCTCAAGTCCGGCGGCACGGCTCTGCTCGGCCTGGGGCTCGGCGGGTGCCGGCCCGCGGGGCCGCCCCGGGTGTCGCCGGTACGGCCAGCCCGCCCACGCCTGAATCTCGCCCCGGTGCACGTGTCGTGGGATCGCGTGATCCGCACCACGGTGGGGCTGCGGCCGCACCGGGACGGCGGCTTCGTCCTGCGCACCGACAAACTGGACGACAAGGTGCTCGTCCACAACTACGGTCACGGCGGGGCGGGTATGTCGCTGGCGTGGGGGTGTGGCACGCTGGTGGGCGACCTGGTGCAGCCGGCCGGCCGGCGCCGCGTGGCGGTGATCGGCTGCGGTTCGCCCGGCCTGACCACCGCGCGCCAGCTGCAGCGCCGGGGCTACGACGTCACCATCTACGCCGCGGCCGTGCCGCCCGACACCACTTCGAACATGTCGTGGGCGGGCTACACGCCCACCTCGGGTCTCATCCTGCCCGAGCGGCGCACGCCGGAGTGGGACGCCCAGTTCCGCTCCGCGGCCGAGGTGTCCTATCGCCAGCTGCAGCTGATGGTCGGCCCCCGCTACGGCGTCTACTGGATCGACAGCTACAACGCCACCGACGACCCGAATCCGCGGCCCGGCGGAGGTGGTGACAGCGACCTGGTACCCGAGCACCTGCGCACGGGCCAGGATCGCGAGGTGCTGGGCCCGGGCGAGCACCCGTTCCCCACCCGGTACGCCATTCGGCAGTCGAACCTGGCCATCGAGCCGTCCATCTACCTGGATGCGCTCGTGCAGGACTTCCAGGCGTTCGGCGGGCGCATCGTGATTAAGAGGTTCGAGTCGCGGCGCGATCTGGCGGCCCTGCCCGAGCCCGTCATCGTCAACTGCACCGGGCTGGGGTCGTTCTCCCTCTTCGAAGACGAGGAACTCGTGCCCGTCAAGGGGCAGCTGACCTTCCTCGTGCCGCAGCCCGAGGTGAACTACCGGGCGTCGGCGCAACTGCCCGACAACAGCAACGCGAGCATCAACCCGCGCCGCGACGGCATCGTCGTCGGCAACTCGCAGGAACGAGGCGTCTGGTCGCTCGAGCCGAACGAGGAGATCCGGAGGCGCAACGTCGACAACGCCATTGCCTTCTTCTCGCGGATGGAACCGCCGGCGGCAGGCGCGCGCCTCACGCGGTCCGAGGCGCCGCGAGTGGCCCCGGCCGTCGAGAGCTTCTTCGACTGGGGTGACACCGCAGTGGCCCCGAGGCGATCGATCGCGTCCTGACTCGCGAAGCGCAGGTTATACTCCTCTTTTTCCACTGAACTTCTGTCTTCTTCACCGAGAGCCGACCCGACATGAAACTGGAAACCATCGCCGTGCACGGCGGCTACAGCCCGGAACCCACCACCAAGGCCGCGGCGGTGCCCATCTACCAGACCACCTCCTACGCCTTCGACAATACGCAACACGGGGCGGACCTGTTCGACCTCAAGGTTGGCGGCAACATCTACACGCGCATCATGAACCCGACGCAGGACGTGCTGGAAAAGCGCGTCGCGGCCATGGAAGGCGGCATCGCCGGGCTGGCTCTGGCCTCCGGCCAGTCGGCCATCACCTATGCGATTCAGACCATCTCGGAGGCCGGCGACAACATCGTCTCGGCCAGCACCCTCTACGGTGGCACCTACAACCTCTTCGCCCACACTCTGCCGCAGTTCGGCATCGACGTCCGCTTCGCCGACTACCGCGACTCGCAGGCCTTCGAAAAGCTGATCGATGGGCGTACCAAGGCCATCTACTGCGAATCGGTCGGCAATCCGCTGGGCAACATCACCGACTTCGAGCGTCTCGCCGATGTCGCCCACCGCCACGGCATCCCGCTCATCGTGGACAACACCGTGCCGACGCCGTACTTGTGCCGCCCCATAGAGTACGGCGCCGACATCGTCGTGCATTCGCTCACCAAGTACCTCGGCGGCCATGGCAACTCGATCGGCGGCATCATCGTCGACTCGGGAAAATTCCCCTGGGCGGAGCACAAGCAGAAGTTCAAGCGACTGAACGAACCCGACGTCTCCTATCATGGCGTGGTCTACACCGAGGCTCTGGGGCCGGCGGCCTTCATCGGCCGCGCGCGCGTCGTGCCCCTGCGCAACATGGGCGCGGCGATCAGCCCCTTCAACGCCTTCCTCATCCTGCAGGGCATCGAGACGGTCACGCTGCGCATGGACCGCATCTGCGAGAACACGCAGAAGGTCGCGCAGTTTCTCAGGGGCCATGCGAAGGTGTCGTGGGTGAATTATGCCGG
>JADZBZ010000300.1 GCA_020851835.1 Acidobacteriota bacterium | reverse complement strand
TGCCCGGCGTGCTGGCCGAACTGGGTCGCGTGGAGAGAGTCGGCCAGGCCTTCCCGGTGTTCAAGCTGGGCGCCGTGGACGTTGCGCTCCCCCGGCGCGAGTCGAAGACCGGGCGCGGGCACAAGGGTTTCGCGGTCGAGGGCGATCCACACCTGCCGCTCGAAGACGCGGCCCGCCGCCGCGACTTCACCATCAATGCCGTGGCCTGGGACCCCCTCACCGACGAGTACCTCGACCCCTTCGGCGGACGTGGCGATCTCGCGCGCGGGCTGTTGCGCGTCGTCGATCCGAGGACGTTTGCAGACGACTCGCTGCGCGTGCTGCGGGCCCTTCAATTCGCCGCGCGGTTCGAGCTGACGCTCGAGACCGAGAGCGCCCGCCTCTGCCGTGCCATCCCGCTCGACGACCTGCCGGCCGAGCGCATCTGGGGCGAGTTCGAGAAGCTCCTGCTGCTGGCCGGCCGGCCCTCCATCGGCTTCGCGCTCGCGCGCGATCTCGGCGTCGTCGAACAGCTCCTGCCCGAGATGGTGCCACTCTACGACTGCCCGCAAGACCCGGAGTGGCATCCCGAGGGTGATGTCTGGACGCACACGCTGATGGTGATGGACCAGGCGCGGCGCCGTAACACCGACCTCGGCCGGGCGCCGCTGGCCGTCATCATGCTGGGCGCCGTGTGCCACGATCTGGGCAAACCGGCGACGACGGTTCACGTCGGGGGGCGGATCAGGTCGCCCGGGCACGAAGAGGCGGGCGTGGCGCCAGCCGGGCGCATCCTGGACCGCCTCAACATCCAGACCCTCGACGGCCTCGACGTGCGGGCACAGGTGCTGGGCCTGGTGGCCGAGCACCTTCGGCCAAGCGCCTTCCACAAGGCGCAGGACACCGTGACAGACGGCGCCTTCCGCCGGCTTGCCCAGCGCGTAGACCTCGAACTGCTCACCCGCTTCGCGCGGGCCGACTGTCACGGGCGCGGGGGCGCCTTCGACTGCTCCGCCATGGACTGGTTCATCGAGCGCGCACGGTCGCTGGGTGTGGAGCACCGGCCGCCGGCGCCGATACTTCTGGGCAGACACCTGTTGGAGATGGGTCAGGCCCCCGGGCCACGGATGGGCGAAATCCTGAGGGCCGTCTATGATCAGCAGCTCGATGGCGCGGTAACGACGCCGGACGAGGCCAGGGACGCGGCGCGGAGGATGCTGATATGAGCGGGAACGACATGGACGAGCCGCAGCCGATCGGGCTGATGGAGCTGCTGCGTCTCATCCTGACCAGCCGGGTGTACGACGTCGCCCGCTCCACGCCCCTCGACCCGGCGCGGCGGCTCTCGGCACGCACCGGCCACCGGGTCTTCTTCAAGCGGGAAGACCTGCAACGCATCTTCACCTTCAAGCTGCGCGGCGCCTACAACCGCATCGCCCATCTGTCGGACGCCGAGCGCGCGCGAGGCGTCATCACAGCCAGCGCCGGTAATCACGCGCAGGGCGTGGCGTACGCCGCGCGTCGCCTGGATCTCAGCGCGCGCATCGTCATGCCGCGCACGACGCCGGCCATCAAGGTCGATGCGGTGCGGGAACTGGGCGCGGAGGTCGATCTGGCCGGTGACACCTATGCCGACGCAAAGACGCGGTGCGACGAACTGGTGCGCGAAACCGGACGCGTCTTCGTGCACGCCTTCGACGATCCTCTCGTCATTGCCGGACAGGGCACGGTGGCGCTCGAGATCCTGGGCCACCAGCGCAGTCAGGTGGACGCCATCTTCGTGCCCGTCGGCGGCGGCGGGCTCATTGCCGGCATCGCCAGCTACGTGAAGGCCGTCCGGCCGGATGTCCGGGTGATTGGCGTGGAGCCCTTCGACGCGGACGCCATGTACCGATCGCTGGCCGCGGGACGCCGTGTCGCGCTCGACCAGGTCGGCATCTTCGCCGACGGCGTGGCGGTGCGCGAGGTGGGAGCGCTCACCTTCCCGCTGGTGCAGCGCGCGGTCACCGACATCGTGCGCGTCACCAATGACGAGATTTGCGCGGCCATCAAGGACGTCTTCGACGATACACGCTCGCTGATGGAGCCGGCCGGCGCGCTGGCGGTGGCCGGCCTGCGCGCCTGGGCCGCGCGGTCGGACGCCCGCGGCCTGAACCTGGTGGCGGTGCTGAGCGGCGCCAACATGAACTTCGACCGCCTCCGGTTCGTCGCGGAGCGGGCCGAGATCGGCGAGGCACGCGAGGCGCTGTTCGGCGTCACGATTCCCGAGCGCCCGGGGGCGTTCCGGGAGTTCTGCGCCATCATCGGCCGCCGTGTCGTCACCGAATTCAACTACCGGCTGAGCAGCCGCAGCGAGGCGCACATCTTCGTCGGTGTCGCCGTCGAATCACACCGCGAGGCCGACGACCTGGCGGCGCACCTCGTCGAGCGCGGGCATCGGACGCTGAACCTGACGCGCGACGACCTGGCGACCCTGCACGTGCGCCACATGGTGGGCGGGCGTTCGCGCGAGGTGCGGCACGAGCGACTCTATCGATTCGAGTTCCCGGAGCGGCCTGGCGCGCTGATGGACTTCCTCGACCGTCTCGGCGGGCGGTGGAACATCAGCCTCTTCCACTACAGAAACCACGGCGCCGACTTCGGCCGCGTGCTGGCCGGCTTCGAGGTACCGCCGGAAGAGGGCGAGGACTTCGACCGCGTCCTCGCCGGGCTCGGCTATCACTTCGCGCGCGAAGCGGACAATCCCGCGTACGAGATGTTCCTGTCGGGGTGAGCGGGACGCCGGGGCTGAAGCCCCGGCGCTCCAAGTCGTGCCCCGGCGCTCCGAGTCGTACCAAGCCGCACCCGCCGCACCTGTCACCACGAGCCCCCGAGATACGTCACGAACGCCTCGGGCGCGACGTTGCCCCCCGAGACCATCGCCACCACCGCCCGTGCTCCGACGGTGTCCCCGAGACGCAGCATGACCGCCGAGGTCGCCGCGGCGCCGCTCGGCTCCACCACCAGTCGCGCGTGGCGGAACAGCCACGCCACGGCCCCGGCAATGGCGTCGTCGGGCACCGTGACGAACTCGTTCACGAAGGCGTGGGCGTGCGCGAAGGTGAGGTCCCCGGCGCGAATCGTGAGCAGACCATCGGCAATCGACCCGGTTTTCGGCAGCGACACCGGCTCCCCCGCCGCGATGGCCGTCTTCATCGTGGGCGCGCCTTCGGGCTCGACGCCGATAATGCGCACCGACGGTTTCGACTGCTTCACCGCCGCCGCAATGCCCGCCAACTGGCCGCCACCACCGACGGGCACGTAGATGACGTCCACCTCGGGACACTGATCGAGAATCTCGAGGCCCACGGTGCCCTGGCCCGCGATGATGTGCGGATGATCGAAGGGCGGGATGATCGTCAGGCCCCTGCGCGCGGCTTCCTCTTCGGCGTGCCGCTGTCGGTCCGTGGAGGTCGTGCCCGCAAACTGCACCTCGGCGCCGAACGATTTCGCCCCCTCCACCTTTACCGCCGGCGCCGTCGTCGGCATGACGATGACGGCGGGAGCGCCGAGAATCTGGGCGGCCATGGCGACGGCCTGCCCGTGGTTACCGGAGGAATAGGTGATGACGCCCCGCGACAGCTCGGCGGGCGAGAGCTGCGCCACCATGTTGAACGCGCCGCGAATCTTGAAGGCGCCCATGGGCTGGAGGGATTCAGCCTTCAGGTGGAGGCGCGGGTGGGGGCGGTCGCGGTCGCCAGCCGGGCGCTCACGGGCGGCAGCGGGCCACGGCACCTCCAGCAGCGGCGTCACTCGCGCCGCGGCTCGAATGCGCTCACGGGCGGCCCTGATGTCGTCCAGCCCGACCAGTTGGGTCGTCGTCGGGTCCATGATGTGCCGTGTCCGGGCTACTTCCGCACGTTGGCGAACTGGTCGCCTTCGTTGTATGTCGGCATCCCGGGTGCGGCGGCGATCTGCCAGGCGAGCTCGGCGATGACCTTCAAATCGTCCACGCCGCCGCTGAAGTCCCACGACGAGTTGTACTCGTCGCTCGGCTGGTGATAGTCCTTGCCGTTGTACTCCTCCTGTCTGGCCAGCAGCGCCGCCGCGTCGGGACCGGTGAACTCCTTCGGCTCGCTCAGCGACAGCGCCGGCACGCCGGCCTTGGCCATCGGGAAGTGATCCGAGCGGAAGAAATACCCGCGCTCGGGATGCGTGTCCCGTCCCAGCGTCCGACCGCGCCTCTCGAGGATGGCCTCCAGCATGGGTCCGAGGCTCGAACGATCCGAGCCGAGCATCACCATGTCCCGCGTCGGGCCCAGGTAGTTGAGCCCGTCCACGTTGATATTGGCCGCCATCTGCGCCGGAGGGATCGGCGGGTGCGCCACGAAGTACTCGGAGCCCAGGAGTCCGGATTCCTCCGCCGTGGTGAAGACGAAATACATGGAGCGACCGGGTTTCTGGGGCGCGCGAGCCATGGCCTTGGCCAGCTCGATGAGCCCAGCGCATCCCGACGCGTTGTCGTAGGCGCCGTTGAAGATGCGGTCGGCGTCCTTCGGGTCTCCCGGCTGCGGGTCGCGCGTGCCGAAGTGATCCCAGTGGGCCGTGAGCACCACGGCCTGCTGCTCGTTCGTGCCGGGGAGCTTCCCGATGACGTTCGCGGCGGTCTTGCGCGCCGAGCGCTGCTGGAGCGTCGCCGCGGCGCGGATGCCGAGCGGCGTGGCCTTGAACCCGCGCGCCGACGCACTCTTCCTGAGGGCGTCCAGGTCTTTGCCGCCCCGCCTCGCCAGATCGCGCGCGGCGCTCTCGGTCATCCAGGCCTTCACCTTCAATGCGGGCGCGCCAGGTTCGGGCGGCAGGGAGTACTGCGTGCCAGTCCAGGACGATTGCACGACCTGCCAGGGATATGTCGCCGACTCGTCGGTGTGGATGAGCAGGGCGCCGGCGGCACCCTGTCGCGCGGCTTCCTCGTACTTGTAGGTCCAGCGGCCGTAATAGGTGAGCGCCGGGCCTCCGAAGAGTGTCGGCTCATCGGGGGGCGCCGGCGGATCGTTCACCATGATGAGCACCCACTTGCCTTTCACGTCCGCGCCCGCGTAATCGTTCCACGTGAGCTCGGGAGCATTGATGCCGTACCCGACGAACACGACATCGCCCTGTACCTGCACGCGCGGCGTCTCGACGCCCGAGGACGCCACGATGTCCTGAAAGTAGCGGTAGGTGTTGCCGGGCACGCTCAGCGCGAAGGTCCGCTCCACGGTGGACTCGACGATGGGCACCTCCTGGAGGAACGTGCCGTTGTCGCCGGCGGGCTCGAGGCCGAGCGCCGCGAGTTGCGTAGCCAGGTATTCTTCGGCCAGCCGCCCGCCGCGGGTGGCTGGCGCCCGGCCCTCGAACAGATCGGACGACAGGGCCCGCAGGTGCGCCGTGAGCGACGCGGTGGTGATTTCCGACTCGGCCGGGCCAGAGAGCGGTTCGGGGGCGGGCGGCGCGGCCGGTGCGCACGCGGACACGAAGAAGGCCAGCAGGACGCCAGGGAGCAGTCGCATGGCGTCAGGATATCAAGGACGCCTGCCGCATGCCGGGGCTGAAGCCCCGGCGCTCCAGGTATCCGGCGCCGCTATTCCCGGGCGTTGCGGAACTCCTCGAACAGTCGGGCCACGTTGCCAGAGACGCTGCGCAGCGTGGGCGTCCAACCCATCGCGCGCGCACGTGGGCTCCGGACCTTCTGGTCGAGCGCGAGAGCATCGGCGTAGGGCCCCATCTTGGCTCGGGCCTCCTCGATCGGGATGTGGCGAACATCGGGCCGCTGCGAGAGATGACTGGCCATCGCATCGACGATGTCCGCGACGCGCTCGTCGGCTTCGTCGTTGGCGTGAAAGATGCCCGATGCCTCGGGGTTCTCGGCCAGCCGCACGTAGAGCTCGCCAAGGTCGCGGTCGTACACGCAGGGCCAATGATTGGTGCCGGGACCCACGATGCGCAGGAGCCCGTTCAACGCATCCTTGAGCATGTCCGAGACGATACCGCGGGCGCGACCGTACACGATGCCGGGCCGCACCACGATGGTGCGCAAACTCATGGTCGTGGCGTCTCGGACGATCTGTTCGTGGGGAACCCGCCAGGCCGACTGCTGGACGGGCGCCAGGGGGACGGATTCGTCCGCAGGCTCGGGCGCCGGGCCGATCACCCAGATACCCGACGTGTACACGAAGGTCTTGGCCGAGTCGGCCGCGCCCAGGGCTGGCAGCAGTCGGTCCAGCAACTCACGATCCAGTTGCGGGCCGCGCGGCGAGTACTCGATCGCGGTGTGGATGACCACGTCGGCGGCGAGCGCGGCGTCGAGGTAGCGGGCGGGCGTGTCGAGCCCGGCGAGCAGTCCCGTCGCACCGCGCGCGGTCAGGCGCTCCACTTTTTCGGGCTCGCGCGCAATGGCCGTCACCTGGTGGCCGCCCCGCAGCGCCGCCTCGAGCACCGCCGATCCGACATAGCCGGTCCCGCCCGTCAAGAACACACGAAAAGCCATGAGGTTAGTCCTGCTCTTTTCCTAGATATCCCACACCCGACCGTTGTCGAAGCCCGTGATTAAACCATCCTCGCTCACCTTGAGAACGGGTCCGAACCGGCTCGCCGCCAGGGCGGCCGTGGTACGCGCGCCCTCGGCCGGGCGGCCGATGCTCAGGGCGGCGTCCAGCGGCTGCCGCAGGATGGCCCCTGCCGCGAGCAGCTGGCCGTGGGGGTCGCACACCATCGC
This sequence comes from Acidobacteriota bacterium, assembly GCA_020851835.1. Taxonomy (GTDB): domain Bacteria; phylum Acidobacteriota; class Vicinamibacteria; order Vicinamibacterales; family UBA2999; genus VFZN01. The sequence continues at coordinate 23,875 of JADZBZ010000300.1, read as the reverse complement.
GCCGTCGAGGGTCGCCAGCGCGGCCAGCACGCTGGCGTCCAGGTCGGTGACGGTGCGGCCAGCCAGTACGTGCAGCAGATGACGCCGCGAGGGTGCCTCCGATTCCTCGGCCTGAGTCATCGGTTCCATGTCGAGCCGGTCGTCCACGGTCACCAGCTGGCTCAACGTCTCGAGCGGATGCCGCAGGACCACGAACAAGGCGCCCTGCCGGGCGTCCGACAGATCGAGGGCGGTCTGGAAGAGCCGGCGCGCCAGCGAGTGCGCGCCCACGGCGGCTTCCCACATCTGGTACTTGGCGGCCAGGTCGAGCAGGTGCCAGTCGGCGTTCCGAAACGCGAACACCTGCTCACCGCCGGCGAAGACCTTGATCTCGCGCTGCGGGCTCAACACCACGGCGACGTGCCCCCCGGTGAGCGTGGCGCGCGCGTGCGCGGCATACGCCTCGGCACACGGCACGGCAACGGTTCGGCCGCCGGAGGCCTGCGTCGCCCACCGCTCCACGTCCACGATATCGAGCAAGCGGCTGTCGCGCCCTGCCAGAAACACCGTGCGCACGCCGTCGGCCAGGCGAAAGAAGCTCTTGATGGCCGTGAGCGCACCCGAGTAATGCGGGCCGCCGCAGAAGCCGTCGGGCGACACCGGGTCGGCATCGGTACCGAGTAGTAGTACCCCGGTCGAAATGGGATGATTTTCGTAAGTGGAGAGAGCGGCGACACGCAGAATCTCGATGGCCTCGGCCACGCGATCCACCGGGCCCGGTGTACCCTCCCGCGTGCCGTAAGGCACCGGATCGAAAAAGGCGCCCACGTACCGGTCCTCAATGGCGCCGCGAAACAATCCACTGCGCTCGATGATGGCCTGCGGCTTGAGGATGGCATGGAACCGTGCCGAGAGCACGTGGCCGATGGCGCGCGCAAAGCGCACCTCGTACTCGGTGAAGGGTTGCTGTCCCGGCACACGCAGCACGTACCGGTTGCCGAACCAGCGCACGGCCAGCGCCCCCGGATCGGATGTGGGTTCGATCGCCAGGCGACCGTCGGAGGACGGCGAGGGCACGGACTCGGCCTCGAGCGTGGCCCGCTCGAAGAAGCGGCGGAGCGCGCGCTGGAGAAACGTATCGTAGTGCGCCCCGACGACGAGGGCCGGAGGAAGCCGTGACGTGTCCACTCGGGAACGATGATACTAGACGGCAGTGTGGACAGGTGCGGACAGGTGCGGCGGGTCTGTCTCGTCGATGCTCGACGGAATTTCGTCGAGCGAGGACGGATGCATGAGGTCGGATGACCACCCTCGTTGACGTGTTCCGCTTGCTCGAACGGCAGCGCGGCGAGTTCGTCATTCACGACGACGGGTATCGCGTGCGGCGATTCAGCTATCCACAGGTCACCCGCGCGGCGCGCGGGTTCGCCGCGCGGCTGGCGGCGGCGGGCGTCGGGCGGGGCGACAAGGTGCTGGTCTGGGGCGAGAACAGCGCCGAATGGCTCGCTTGTTACTGGGGCGCGGTCATCAGCGGCGTCATCGTCGTTCCCATCGATTACCGCTCGTCCGAAGCGTTTGCACACAAAGTGGCCGGCATCGTCCAGGCAAGCGCGGTACTCGTTGGCCGGGAGGTTGGAGAAGAAGGGCCGGACCGCCAAGACCTCGAGGCCGGCAAGAATCGCCGGGACCTCGAGCCTGCGAAGGAGCGCCGGGACTTCGAGACTGCGAAGAATCGCCGGGACTTCGAGACTGCAAAGGAGCGCCGGGACTTCAGTCCCGGCGTCTCCCTCTTCAGTCCCGGCGTCCCCCTCTGGCGCTTCCACGATTTCGACTGGATCGCCGACGGTCCGATGCCCTCAATCGACATCGGGCGTGATGACATCGCGCAGATTGTGTTCACCTCGGGCGCCACCGCCGAGCCCAAGGGCGTGGTGGTCCGCCACAAGAACCTCCTGGCCAATCTGGTGCCGGTAGCTCACGAGGTCGCGAAGTACAAGAAGTACGCCACGCCGTTCCTGCCGGTGCGTTTTCTGAACCTGCTGCCGCTCAGCCATCTCTTCGGCCAGTCGATGGCGACCAACATTCCGCCGCTGGTGAATGGCACGGTCGTCTTCATGCACAGCTTCAACCCGCACGACATCGTCGATCGCGTCCGCGAGTGGCGCGTCTCGATCGTGGTGTGCGTGCCGAAGATGCTCGACGTGCTGCGCGATCACGCCGTCCGCCTCGATCCAACCGTTGCGGCCCCGCCGCCCGGCCTGTCGATCGCGGCGCGCTGGTGGCGGTACCGCGGCGTGCACCGCGCGTTCGGGCTGAAGTTCTGGGGATTCGTGGTGGGCGCCGCGCCGCTCGGCGCCGAGCTGGAAGATTACTGGAAGCGCCTCGGCTTCGTGGTCATCCAGGGCTACGGCCTCACCGAAACCGCACCCATCGTGACGCTGAACCACCCATTCAAGACCAGCACCGGCTCGGTGGGGACGCCCGTGGCTGGCGTGGAAATCAAGGTGGCTGGGGACGGCGAGATCCTGGTCCGCGGCGACAACGTCACCGAAGGGTATTACGCCGCCGAGGGGGAGGAGGCAGGCGGCCCGCCCGCGCCCGGCTCTACCGGGCCTGACCTGCGACGCACGCCCGAGCTGCGCACGCGCGATGCCGAGGGCTGGCTGCACACCGGCGACATCGGAGAACTCGACGCCCAGGGCCGTTTGTTCATCCGCGGCCGCAAGAAGGAGATGATCGTGACGCCCGAGGGTCTCAACGTGTTTCCCGACGACGTGGAGCGGGAACTCGAGGCGGTCCCGGGCGTGGTGGAATCGGCGGTGGTGGGGCATCACGAAGCGGGCCGCGCCGACGAGCGCGTGCACGCGGTGCTCGTCCTCGAACCGGGCGTCGACTCCGACGAGGTCATCGCCCGCGCGAACGCGGGCCTGCTGGATCACCAGCGCATCCGCAGCTTCTCGGTGTGGCTCGCTGGCCCGCTCCCGCGGACCGAGGGCACGCGCAAGCTCAAGCGGTCGGCCATCCGGAAGTGGGTGGACGCCGGCGCGGTTCCCCTGGCGCCCCAGGCCGGTGACGGTCTCGAATCGCTCCTGGCACGATTTGCCGGCGGGCGGCCCGTGGGTGGCGACACCTCGCTCGAGGCCCTGGGCCTCAGTTCGCTCGAGCGCGTGGAACTGATGGTGGCACTCGAAGACCGGTTCCAGACACGCATCGACGAGACGAAGTTCGCCGAGGCACGTACGCTCGACGAACTCAAGACGCTCGTGGAGCAGGCGCCCAGCGAGCTTCTGGTCGAAGAGCCCGTCAGCTTCCCTCGCTGGAACCGGCGGCCGCTGGTCCGCTGGATCCGACGCCTCAGCCTGGCTACGTGGATTCTGCCCCTGGCTCGCGTCTTCGCCTGGGTCGGCGTGAGCGGACTGGAGCATCTCGAGCGGCTGGAGGGCCCCGTGGTGTTTGCCGCCAACCACCAGAGCCACATGGACGTGCCCGTCATCCTGGCCGCGCTTCCCGGGCGATGGCGCGCGCGGGTGGCGCCAGCCATGGCCAAGGAGTTCTTCAAGGCCCACTTCCATCCCGCTCAGTTCACCACGCGCGAGGTCATCACCAACCGGCTGAACTACTACCTGGCGGCGTTCTTCTTCGGTGCCTTTCCCCTGCCCCAGCGGGAGGCGGGCGCCCGGCAGACGCTGCGCTACATCGGCGAGGTGACCGGAGACGGCTTCTCGGTGCTCATCTTTCCGGAAGGCGGACGCTCGGACACCGGCGATATCAAGGCGTTCCGCGGCGGCATCGGCATGATCGGCTCGCGGTTGGAGGTGCCGGTGGTGCCCGTCCGGCTCGACGAGGTCGACAAAGTGCTGCATCCGTCGTGGAAGATGGCGCGGCCCGGACGGTGTTTCGTCACCTTCGGCGCCCCTCTCCGGCTGGAGGGCGATGACTACGCCGGATTGGCCCGGCAGGTGGAGGAAGCGGTGCGCCGTTTGCATGCAGCGCCTCATGCGTGACACAATCGCTCGGCTGACTGAATGAGTAAAGACGATCTGATAGACATGCAGGGGACGGTGACGGCCGTGCACAGCGGGGGTTTATACCGCGTGCAGGTAGACGCCGGTCATGAGGTTCTGGCGCAATTGAGCGGCCGTATGCGGCGGTTTCGCATCAAGGTCGTGCCGGGTGACCGCGTCACCGTCGGCATTTCGCCCTACGATCCGCAGCGGGGCATCATCACCTTCCGCGCCCGCTAGCCTCCAACACCCACTTTGAACCGACCTCCTTCTTCCACTGGCCGCCCTCGTCGTCCGGGCGGGTCTGCCCGCCGTCCGCGGCGGAGCGGGCCGGCGGCTCCACAATCGCCCTCCCCAGCGCCGCCGGATTTGCCTTGGCTGCTCGTGGACGCCAGTGTCGAGCCGGTGCCGTTCGCCTCGTTGCATTTCGACAAGCGGTTGTCCGCCGGGTTGGCCGACCTGGGATTCGAGGGCACGCGGCCGGTGCAGGGCGCGGTCATTCCGCTGGCCATGGCTGGCCACGACGTGGTGGCCTGCGCCGAAACGGGCACGGGCAAGACGCTGGCGTTTGCGGCGCCGATCCTCCAGCGCCTGCTGACCGAGGAGCCGCACTACCACGACCCGGCGCGCGAAGCGTATACGCGGGCGCTCATCCTGGCGCCCACGCGCGAACTCGCCGTCCAGATCGAAGACACGCTCGTGGGCCTCACCTACCACGCCCCGGCGACAACGGCGCCGGTGTACGGCGGCGTCGAGATGGGCCCCCAGGAGCGCGCGCTCAAGGCCGGGGTCGATATCGTCGTCGCCACGCCCGGCCGCCTGATGGACCACATGCGACACGACGCCGTGGACCTGCTGCGCGTGCAGTTTCTCGTACTCGACGAAGCCGACCGGATGATGGACATGGGCTTCTGGCCCGACGTGCAACGCATCCTGTTGGCACTGCCGCCCGACCGCCAGACGCTGCTCTTCTCGGCAACGCTGCCGGGCGATATTCTCCGGATGGCCACCGAGATGCTGCACGAGCCGCGCTTCGTGCAGGTGGGCCAGCGCGGCGCGGCGCGGACCATCCGCCATGAGATGCACGCGGTGGAGGGCGGCCAGAAGGTCGACTGGCTGGCCCAGTTCATCCGCCGCGACGCCACGGGACCCGTGCTGGTGTTCGTGCGCACGAAGGTGGGCGCCGACCGCGTGGCGCGCAACCTCCAGGCCCGCGGCATCCGGGCTGCGGCGCTGCATGCCGATCGATCCCAGCAGGAGCGGTTGGCCGCGGTCGAGGGCTTCCGGTCGGGCAAGCACCCGGTACTGGTGGCCACCGACATCGCCGCGCGCGGCCTCGACATCGAAGGTATCGCGCACGTGATCAACTTCGAGGTGCCAGACACCCCCGACACCTACGTCCACCGCGTGGGACGGACGGGCCGGTCGGGCGCCGCGGGGCACGCCATCACGCTGGTGTCGCCGGCCGAAGAGCGCAACTGGCGCAGCGTCGAGCAGACGGTAGGGTTCCATGTCGTCTGAGCTAACCGCCGTCGAGCGCTTCCAGAGCTGCCGCTGGCGCAAAGCCGCCGAGGACGGCGTCCCCGAGCACTGCGGCCATCGTGACGTGCTGCCGATAGCGGGCACGACCGGCTTCAGTGCCGACTCGTGGTGCGGCGACTGTGCGTACTACAAGGCCCGGCGGGTGACGCGGAAGCGCGAGGTCGAGGCGCCCCGCGACGACTACAGCTGGTAGGGCGGTCCGGCAGCCGGCCGTCTCAGTCCGAAAATTCCTTCGCGAGTTCAATCCACTCGCCCTTGGGCGCCAGGCGCTGATAGTCCTGCCAGTGCGCGCGCGCATCGGCCGAGCGGCCCATCTTCTCGAGCGTCACGGCCAGGTAGAAGTGCGCGTCGGCGTAGCCGGTGTTGAGACCGAGCGCCTCGCGGTAGCAGGCCTCGGCGTCCAGATACCGGCCGTGGTCGTGGTGGATGTTGCCGAGGTTGAAGTAGGCCTCGAAATAGGCGGGGTCGAGGCCGATGGCCCGTTCGTAGAGGGCCTGCGCCTCGGGCAGAGCGTCCATCGCGTAGTGGATGTTAGCGAGATTGATGATGGCGGCCACCAGGTCGGGGTCGTGCGCGAGCGCGCGGCGGTAGGCCTGGGTGGCCTCCTGCATCTTCTCGGGCGTGCCATCGTCGAGCAGCGAGCCGGTGAGGAAATACCGCTCGGCCGTAGTGAGGGCGCGCTCCAGCGACGCGTCAGAGGAGAGGCGGGGACCGGCCTGGAGCGGTGACAACCAGACCTCCATCTCGCTGCGGCGTGCCATCTGGGCAGACGTGTCTCGGCTGTCGGCCATGCGGCGCCGCGCGGGCAGATCGATGATGCGCGCCTGGTGCGCGTCGAGCCGGAAGTCGAACGCAAGCTGGCCCGAACGGGCGGCCTGCAGGTCGCGCAACAGCGCTCGGAACGACCCGCCTTGCTGGAGCGCGGTATGAATCTGGCGCAGCGTGGTGAGGTCGGCGAAGCCATACCACGTATCGGCGTTGTTGCGGAACGCCGGTTTGACGACGCCCCACTTCTGCAGGTAGCGGAGGTGATCCTCGCGCAGCCGCGGATACATGACCAGGACGTCACGCTGGGCGTAGTGCTGGGCGCGCAGGTCCTGCACGTCGGGCAGGCCGACGGTACGGCAGAACTCCCCTTCGCTGATGACGCGCACCCGCCCGGGTGCGTCGGCGTTGATCTCGGCCGCCCGGCGCAGCTTCTGCGCGGGGGCCGTCACGTCCTCGGCCAGTGCCTCGACCGGCGGCACGCCGGCCGGATAGGTGTCGGCGCCCGCGACCACCACGGTCGTGCGGGCCGACACCTCGTCGTCCCACGCGCCGCCCAGGCGCTCGACCGCCGTGCGCGCTTCCTTGCGCGTCAGCGACCACAGTTTGCCCGCGAAGACCAGCGTCTCGCCCTGGAGCGGCAGTCCGGTGGGCGCGTCGAACGGAAGCTCCGTCATGGAACACGCCCAAGATGGTGCAGATCGCGCGCGATGTCAACGCTGCGCGCACGCCGCAGCGTACAATCCGGCCGATGCGACACGACACCCACGCAGCGTATCCGCCCGAGTACCCGCCCGCGCGCCAGGCTGGCGTGGTGGACGACTACCACGGCGTGGCGGTGGCCGATCCCTACCGGTGGCTCGAGGACGCCGGCTCGCCGGAAACGCAGACCTGGGTGACGGCGCAGAATGCGCTGACGCGCCGGCTCCTCGACTCGCCCGAGCGCGATCGTCTGCGGATCCGACTGGAGGCGCTCTACAACTTCCCGCGCGGCACGGCACCGGTCGGCCGCGGCGGGCGGCAGTTTTTCAGCTTCAACGACGGCCTTCGCAACCAGCCTGTGCTCTACGTGCTCGACCACGAAGCACCGGACCGCCCTGCCCCGGCACCGCGCGTGCTGCTGGATCCGAACGCGCTCAGCCCGGGCGGCACGGCGGCCCTGACCGCCGCCGCGCCCAGCCCCGATGGCCGACGGCTCGCCTTCGCCGTGTCGCACGACGGCAGCGATCGTCAGGTGGTTCACGTGCGCGACGTCGGGACGGCCACGGACCTGCCGGATCGGCTCGAGTGGGCGAAGTTCACCGAGCTGTCGTGGACAGATGACGGCGCCGGCTTCTATTACACGCGCTTCCCGGAGCCGGGGCAGGTCGCGCCCGGAGACGAGCACTACTTCGCCGAGGTGCGCTATCACCGAATGGGCGAGCCGCAGAGCGCCGACCGCCTGGTGTTCCACCGGCCCGACGACCGCGAGGCCGTCATGACCACGACGGTGTCGTCCGATGGCTGCTGGCTCGTGATCACGGTGTTCCGCGGCGCCAGCGACCTGAGCGAGGTGTACGCGAGCGACCTGCGAGAGGCAGCCGCCACGCCCGTTCCCGTCTTCACCGGCTTTCGCGCCGCGTACTCGTTCATCGAAGCCGCCGCCGGCCGGATGTACTTCCGTACCACCGAGGGCGCGCCGAACGGACGCATCGTGAGCGTGGACGTGTCGCGAAGCCTGCACCGAGATCTCTCGCCGCCGCCCTGCGTCGAGGTCATCGCCCAGGAGGCCGACAACCTGACGAGCGCGCGGCTGGTCCATCGGCAGATCGTGGCCGTCTACCTGCGCCACGCCAGCAACCAGATTCGCCTGTTCGATCTCGACGGGCGCCCCGCCGGCGAGGTGGCTCTGCCCGGGCTCGGGTCGCTGTCGGGTATGGCCGGCGAGGTAGACGACGACGAGCTGTACTTCAGGTTCTCGTCGTTCACCGAGACGCCGCGGGTGTATCGGTTCGACTTCGCCACAGCGACCGTGCGGCCGTGGATTCCGTTTGCCGTCGCCGGGGCTGAAGCCCCGGCGCTCCGTACAGCGCCGCTGGAGCGCCGGGGCTTCAGCCCCGGCGACGACGAGTCCCCCGCGACGCCGCTGGAGCGCCGGGGCTTCAGCCCCGGCGACGACGAGTCCCCCGCGACGCCGTTGGAGCGCCGGGGCTTCAGCCCCGGCGACGACGAGTCCCCCGCGACGTCGCTGGAGCGCCGGGGCTTCAGCCCCGGCGACTGCGAGACCCGGCAGGTCTGGTACGCGTCGAAAGATGGCACGCGCGTATCGATGTTCCTCGTCCACGCGCGCGGCCTGCCGCGCGACGGCCAGCGGCCCGTCCTGCTCTCGGCCTACGGCGGCTTCAACATCAGCCTCACCCCGCAGTACGATCCGGCCAATTTCGTCTGGCTCGAACGCGGCGGCGTCGTCGCCGTACCGAACCTGCGCGGCGGGGGGGAGTACGGCGAGGGGTGGCACCGCGCCGGCATGCTCGATCGGAAGCAGAACGTCTTCGACGACTTCATCTCCGCGGCCGAGTGGCTCATGACCGAGGGCTACACGACACCGGCACGCCTGGCCATCGAGGGCGGCAGCAACGGCGGACTCCTCGTGGGCGCCGCCCTGGTACAACGCCCGGACCTCTTCGGTGCCGTCGTCTGCCGCGTGCCGGTCGTGGACATGCTCCGCTACCACCGCTTCACCGTGGGCCGCTTCTGGATCCCCGAGTACGGCTCGGCCGACGATCCGTCACAGTTCCCGTTTCTGTACGCGTACTCCCCGCTGCACCACGTCCGCGACGGCCAACGCTATCCCGCCACTCTGGTGATGACGGCCGATACCGATGACCGCGTGGACCCCGGCATGGCCAAGAAGTTCACCGCGCGCCTCCAGGCGGCCACGGCCGGCGTCGGTGGCGCCGGGCCGATCCTGATTCGCGTGGAGACCCGCGCGGGCCATGGCGCCGGCAAGCCCGTGGCAAAGCTCCTGGACGAGGAAGCCGATATCCACGCGTTTCTCAGGCAGGCCCTGCGGTTGGACATCTGATCTTCCGCATTCGAGCGTCGGCGCGTCCAGCCCAGGGAAGCGCCTGCAGTCGTGGCCGCACCTATCGGAGCGCAGCGGCCAGTTCGCGCGCGCTCGCGAAGCGGGCAGACGCGTGCCCGGCCAGCGCCCGGGTAATCGCATCGCTGGCGGGCCGTGGGACCTCGGCGTTCACCTCGGCGGCCGGTACGGGCGCGGCCTGGAGCATGCAGCCCAGCAACTCGGGCATCGACCGGGCCCGGTACGGCAACCGCCCGGTGGCCATCTGATAGGCCAGAACGCCCACCGTGAAGACATCGGCGCGCGGGTCCGGCGCCTGACCCATCAGGATTTCGGGCGCGACATACGGCAACTCCTGCTCGCTGGCTTCCTGTCCCCTCAACTCCTGCTCGCGCATCGTGGCCAGCACGTCCTGCACGGACCGGATGCCCGCGGTGGACAGCACCAGCCGCTCCGACCCATCCTCCGCCGTCAACCGGATCATGTCGGGGCTGACGCCCGCGATGAAGCCGCCGCGACGGTGCAGGACGGCCACGGCGTCGAGAGCCTGCGCCAGCAGCGCCTGCACGCGCGACCACACGAACGGGGCGCCCTCCGCCAGCGCCTGACTCAGGCTGGGGCCTTCAATCAGATCGGTGACCACGAAGACGCTTCGTTCGTCTTCACCGAAGTCGCGCACCTGCAGCAGGCTCGGATGCGCTGCCTGCAGGGTGCGGCCCTCCAGCAGGAAGCGGGCGCGCACCGCGTCCCAGTGGGGTTGGCCCTCGCGGCGCAGCACGCGGATGGCCACCGGCGTACCCAGCGCGCGATGCGTGCCCTTGTAGACCAGGCTGCCCAACCGGCCTCGACCGAGCGGCGCGCCCATTTCATAGCGTGACAGCAGGCCGTCTTCGGCGGCGGCCGGCGCCCCGGCAGTGCGGACCGCGCCAACGGCCGTGTCGAGCGCCTGCGCGAACGCCGCAATCGACGGCCATCGCTCGGCGGGGTCCTTGGCCAGCGCGCGGAGCACCACCTCGTCCATCGCGGGCGGCAGGGCCGGATGCCGCGCCGTCGGCTTGACGGGGCGGATAGTGAGCACCTGGTTCATGAGGGTGAAGCGATCGTCGGTCTCGAAGGGCCGGACACCGGTGAGCATCTCGTAGACAATCACGCCCAGCGCGTAGATGTCGGCAGCGGCGGTGATGGGCTCACCTCGAATCTGCTCCGGCGCGGCGTAGGCCATGGTGCCGATGAACAGGTTGGGGTCGGTGAGACGGGTTGCGTGGCTATTGGACTTCATCACCGCCAGGCCGAAATCGATCACCTTGTACACGCGCTCGCCCGAGCCGTACCGGTGCAGGACGATGTTGGCCGGCTTGAGGTCGCGGTGGGTGATGCCGTGGTCGTGCGCGAGCTGCAGGGCGCCAGCCACCGGCAGAATCACGCCGGCCACCCGGGCGGGCGGCATCGGGGCCTCGATGGTGATTTCCTCGGCCAGGCTCGGTCCGCTCAGCAGCTCCATCACCATGTAGGGCTGCCTCGCCGCATCCACGCCGTAATCGAGCAGGCCGACAATGCTCGGGTGCCTGAGCTGGGCACAGGCCTGGCTTTCGCGCAGGAAGCGTTCGTGCAGGTCGGCCGGCGCCTCCTGGGCGCCCGGCAACACCTTGACCGCCACCTCGTCGCCGAGCCGGATGCGGCGGGCCCGATAGACCTGGCCCATGCCGCCCGCACCGAGCAGGCCGAGAACCTCGTAGCGATCGTCGATGCGGGTACCGGCCGGCAGCATGGACAGGTGAGAAGTGTAATGAATCCCGGTCGTGAGCATCGGTGGGCGCCGGGACTGAAGTCCCGGACGCTCCGTACTCCAGTCGTTGGGCGCCGGGACTGAAGTCCCGGACGCTCCGTACCGTCCGTGCGCCCGCTCGGAGCGCCCGCACGGAGCGCCGGGACTTCAGTCCCGGCGTACCGGGCGCTACACGTGCACGAGCTCGGTCTCGGCTTCGTCGAGGACGTGCTCGAGCCACAGGTTCGACAGCTTCTCCTGCACGCTGTTCTGTCGGAGACGCGCGCGCAGGTTGTCGAAGTCCACGCGGTCGAGGTCCTGATCCTGGTTGTAGCAGGAGAAGATGAACTCCTCCCGCCCGGTCGCGGGGTCCACGTGTCGCTGCAGGCACTGGGCGCAGACTTCCTTCATCATGCACTGCATCGGTGAGTTGATGCTCCCGATGCCGACGTGCCCCGGGTCGAGGTGCGGCGCCAGCACCCCGTGGCGCGCAAGACGAACCGCGTTCATCATGCGGTCCGAACCAATGGCGATGATGCGTCGTACGTCGCGCAAGGGCACGGCGACGGGGCCCAGCTGACCCTCGGCGTACGCCACCATCGCCTCCACGATGTTTCCGCGGACGTGCGCGTCCTGGGGCCGGGTGGGGACAATGGCCTCACCGGCGTCGGTGGCCCAGACGACCTGGTCGGTGGTCGATTCGATCTCCTCGCGTTTGAAGAGGTCCGCGCCGCTGCGGTAGCCGGCAAAGTAAATCACGCGGTTGCCCTGCGCCTTGAGGGCCCGGGCAATCGAGAACAGCACGGCGTTGCCGAGACCACCGCCCGCGAGCAGCACGGCGGAGTCGGCCGGGATCTCGGTGGGCGTGCCGGTCGGCCCCATCACCACCACGGGCTCGCCCGGCTGCAGGTACGCGCACAGCCGGCTCGACACGCCCATCTCGAGCGTGATCAGCGACAGCAGTCCCTGCTCGGCGTCGACCCAGGCGCCGGTGAGCGCGATGCCCTCCATCAGCATGGACGAGACGTGGTCCTCGACGTGCACGTGCGGGCTGCGACGCTCGAAATTCTGCAGGCGATAGAACTGGCCCGGATGGAAGTGTCGCGCCGCGGCGGGCGCCTTCACGATCACCTCGATGATGGTGGGCGTAAGCCGCACGACGCGCTCGACACGGGCGAGGAGCTGATGGTCGAACCGGGCCACCAGCCGGCGCCAGGCCTCCTCGCGGGCGGGTTGGACGCCGGGGTCGAGCGCCGCGATCTGATCCGCGAAGAGCGCCACGACGTGGGGGTAGCCGTGCTTCGCCGACGCCATCGCCTTGACGACGTTGCCGTGGTAGCGCGGATGGTTGTCGCCGTAGTAGCTCACGAACTTCCCGTCGGTGTCGTGCGAGGTGAAGAATCCGTTGGCATCCGGCTCGAGCCCGAACGAGCCGTCGGCGTGCTTCGCGGCCCGGTAACCCTGGAAGAAGCGCCGCTTCGCGTCGAGCGCGAACGTGCCGGGGTGCTCTTTCTCGTAGGTGACGTTGGGCGAGGTGCCGGCGGCCACCAGGACCGTGCGCGCCGGCAGTTCGACGCGCGCGTCGCCCTGTGGCGTCTGGCGCGTGAAAACCATGGCAGCGACGTGGCCGTGCTCGTCGGCCACGGCCTCCACGGGATCGAGGTGCTCGGCGAAGGCCATGCCCTCTTCGAGCGCCTTGTCCACTTCCTCGTGATTGAGCCGATAGGCCGGCGAGTCCTGCAGGCGCTTGCGATACGCGAGCGTCACGCCGCCCCACCCGCGAATCAGCGAGATGAAGTCGGGGGCTTCACCGGCGGCCACGGCGCGGGCGCGCTCGTCGCGGACGGCATGGCCGTGCGCGAGGAACTCGTTCAGGATGCCCAGTTCCTCGGCGTCGAAGAGACCGTGCACGCGGGCCTCGCCCAGGTTCTTCACGAGCGCCTCGTGGCGGGCCAGCGTCTTCTCTACCTGAATCGGGTAGTAGGCCATCAACTCGGTGGCCGTGTCCACGCCGGTGAGGCCTCCGCCGATGACCACCGCTGGCAGGCGCACCTGCAGGTTCGACAGCGCGTCCTTCTTGAAGGCGCCGGTCAGTTGCAGCGCCATCAGGAAGTCGCTGGCCTTGCGGATGCCGCGAATCAGGTTGTTCTTGATGTCGATGATGGTCGGTCGACCGGCGCCCGCGGCAATAGCCACGTGATCGATGCCCTGCTCCCACGCCTCCTCGATGGGCAGTGCGCCGCCGAAGCGCACGCCGCCGTACACCTTGAACTTCTGGCGGCGGGCCAGGGTCAGGTGGATGAGCGTCAGGAAGTTCTTGTCCCACCGCACCGTGATGCCGTACTCGGACACGCCGCCGAAACCCTCGAGCACCCGCTCGTCCAGCGGCCGGTAAATCTCGCTCCAGTGCCGAATGGGCCGGGGCGCATGGCCGCGCGCACCGCTGATGTCGTCGCCGAGCGGCTCCACCTTGAGGCCGTCGATGGCCATGACGCCAAAGCCCTCATTGAGCAGGTAGTGCGACAGCGTGTAACCCGCCGGACCGAGCCCCACCACGAGGACGTTCTTGCCGTTGTACGGCAGGGCGTACGGGCGCTTGACGTTGAGGGGATTCCAGCGCGTCAGCAGGCCGTAGATTTCGACGCCGAAGGGCAGATTCAGCACGTCGGTGAGCAAACCGGTTTCGACCTGCGGAGTATTGACCGGATCCTGCTTCTGGTAGATGCAGGCCTTCATGCAGTCGTTGCAGATGCGGTGGCCGGTGCCGGGACACATCGGATTGTCCATCGTGACGATGGCCAGCGCCCCGATGGCGTCGCCGCGCTTGCGCACGGTGTGCATCTCGGAAATCCGCTGGTCCAGCGGACAGCCGGGCATCGGGACGCCCAGCGCGTTGGTGCTGACCGCGCCAACCTTGTCGCGGATGCCCTTCGAGCAGCTGTCCTTGTCGCGCTCGTGGCAGAGCACGCAGTAGTGGATTTCGCTCAGCACCTCGCGCGGGGTGTAGCGCGGATCGGTCAGGGCGAAGCCCTCACGGCGCCGGAGCCTGGCGTCTGGACCGGTGATGAGCTCGGGCAGGGCGGGGTCGGGGCGCTGGATGTGCACCAGGTGCGCGAAGTCCAGCGCTTCGGGGAAGCGAAAGACAACCCAGTCCCGGTAGCCCGGGTGGTGCACGTGGGCCGCCACCCACCGCTTGAGCGCCTCGATGTCGGCGGCCACCGCGGCCTTCTCGGCGTCGCTGCCAGTCTGTCGGGCGGCGTCGTCGCGGTCGAGCAGCGCGCAGCCGGCACGGGCGATCGCCAGCTCTGCTTCTGGGGACGCCGGGACTGAAGTCCCGGCACTCCGGTGCTCCATCCCCGCGGCGCTCCGGTGCTCCATAGTCCCCGGGACTGAAGTCCCGGGGCTCCGTTCTTCCGTGACGCCGGATTCCATCCGGAGCGCCGGGATTTCCGTCCCGGTCCGGAGCGCCGGGATTTCCGTCCCGGTCCGGAGCGCCGAGACTTCAGTCTCGGCGACACACACTTCAGTCCCGGCGACACGGGCAACCAGCGCCGCCACGACCTCGTGGTCTGCCGCGGACGCTTCCACGCGCGCGCCGTCCTTCAGCAGCGGCAGGGCGCGCCGGCGCACGAAGTCCACCTTGAATCGAAACAGCTCGTCGTACGCGCTCGTCGCCGCCTTCAGGGCATCGGTCTCGGGACCCACCGCGAACAACCGCGCCAGGAATCGGCTGACGTGCGGCGCCATCTGGACGATGAGCTGGCCCTGCGCAACGGGGCCGAGGGCGTCGGGCATCTCGCGATACTGGGCCCATTGCCGCCACAACTCCGGCTCGGTGTCCCGGACCGCGGCCACGAAGGCGTCATGAAGATCGCGGAGCCGCGCCGGCTCGTGCAAGTCGGCAAAGGTGAAGCCAGGGAGCCCCAGCGGATCGGAAGCGGCAGCCTGTGGAGACATGCAAGCTCAATTATAGAATGGACGTTCAATCGAGCCGTGCCAGCGCGGCCGATGAGGGGCGTCGGTTGGCGCCGCCGTGCGCCGGACCGGTGCAGCCCGCTACCCGCCGCCGACGAAGTTCACGATCTCGACGGCGTCGCCGGACTGGATGTCGGTGTCGCCGTAGCGAGCACGCCTGATGACCGACTCGTTCACCTCCACCGCCACCCGCCGGGCGTCGATGTCGAGGTGAGCGAGCAGTGCCGCCACGGTGAGCGGGGCGGGCACGTCGCGAGATTCGCCGTTGAGGGTGACGTGCATGGCGGACATCCTCCAGCGTACCGGCCGGCGGCGACGCGGTCAAGGCGCCGGGCCCTGCCCCGGCCGACGCGTGGCCTTCCACCGTCCGCCGTCGGCCGACACGCTACAATCCGGGTATGTCCGACACGTTTGTGATTGCCGCTCGTGAATTCCGCTCCCGTCTCATCGTGGGCACGGGCAAGTATTCGTCCCATGCCGTGATGCAGGCCGCGCACGAGGCGTCGGGCGCCGACATGGTCACGGTGGCCGTGCGGCGCGTCGACATCACGCGCCAGAGCGAATCGCTGCTGGATTACATCGACACGTCCCGCATTTTCCTGCTGCCGAACACCGCCGCCTGCTACACCGCAGACGAGGCCATCCGCACCGCGCGCCTGGGTCGCGAAGCCGGCATGTCCAACTGGGTCAAGCTCGAGGTGATTGGCGACGAGCGCACGCTGTTTCCCGACACGGCGGCGCTGGTCGAGGCCACCCGCGTGCTCGTCAAGGAGGGCTTCGTCGTCCTGCCGTATACCAACGACGACCCGGTGGTCTGCCGGAAGCTCGAAGACGCCGGCGCCTCGGCGGTGATGCCCCTCGGTGCGCCGATCGGCTCGGGGCTCGGGATCCAGAACCCCAACAACATCCGCATCATCCGCGAGCAGTCCCGTGTGCCCGTGATCGTGGACGCGGGCGTGGGTACGGCTTCGGATGCCGCCGTGGCGATGGAGCTGGGCGCCGACGGCGTGCTCATGAATACGGCCATTGCCGGGGCCGCCGATCCGGTGGCCATGGCGCGCGCGATGCGGCTGGCCGTCGAAGCGGGCCGGCTCGCGTATCTGGCGGGGCGCATCCCGCGCAAGATGTACGCAACCGCCAGCAGTCCCCTCGAAGGGGTCGTCGGGCGGTGAAAGCCGTCCGGACGGTTTCCGGAGCCGACCTCGCACGCCTGAAGCAGGCGCGACACGACGCCGACCTCCGTTACAACGAGGCGCTGACCGCGCTGGACGCCGCCATTCGGGCGCTGCCGCCACTGCCGCCCCCGCCGCCGGCGCCAGACGAGACGCAGGTGACGCCACTCAACGAGCGCTGGGAAGTCACACGCGCGCTGCCCGCCCCGCCGGGCGGCGTGCGCGGGCGCCTGGCGCGCTTCCTGCTGGATCTCATTCGCCCGGCGCTCGAGCAGCAGCAGGCCTTCAACGCGGTGGTTGTGGATCACGTCAACCGCAACGTGGCCGCTCAGCGCGCCGCGCCGGGGGCGCTGGCGGCGGTGATCGACATCGTCGGGCAGCAGGTCGAACAGCTCGCCCTCTTCCAGTCGCAGCTCATCATCTATTTGCAGCAGGTCACGCCCTACGTCGACACGAAGGACTACGAGTTCAGCGGCCTGGCCACGCGGATTGGCGAGGACGTGGCCGAAGCGCACGGCCAGCTCGCCGATACGGTGCGCGGCCTGGCTGCCGCCCTCAGCGGGGTGTCCGACGATGTGCTCAAACGGTGGGAGCGCTACGAGGGCCTGCGCACGTCGCTGGCCACGATGCAGATGACCGTGCAGGCGCTGCGGCGCGAGCTTGCCGCCGGGGCTATCGGGAGCGCCGGGGCTATCGGGAGCGCCGGGGCTATCGGGAGCGCCGGGGCTTCAGCCCCGGCGGCCGCGGCCCACCTCGCCGGGGCTGAAGCCCCGGCGCTCCATCCGCAAGCCCCGGCGCTCCATCCGCAAGCCCCGGCGCGCCATTCGCAACACTCGGCCACGCTGTCGACCGATCCCCTCTCCTCACACAAGTACGTCGTCTTCGAAGACCTCTTCCGCGGCGATCGCGCCCTCATCCGCACCCGGCAGGAGGACTACGCCCGCCTCTTCGCGGGACGTCAGGACGTGCTCGACGTCGGGTGCGGGCGCGGCGAGTTCCTTCAATTGCTCGCCGAGCGCGGCATCCGTGCGCGCGGCGTCGACGTCAATCACGAGATGGTCGCGCTTTGCCGGGAGGCGGGCCTGGACGTGTCCGAGGCTGACGCCGTCGGCTACCTGCGCGGCCGGGCCGATGGCGAGTTGGGCGGGCTCATCGCCGCGCAGGTGGTCGAGCACCTGGAGCCCGACTACCTGCTCGCCTTCCTGGACGAAGCCTTCCGTGCGCTGGCGCCTGGCTCACCGATCGTGCTCGAAACCATCAACGTCGCGTCGTGGTCGGCCTTCTTCTCGAGCTACATCCGCGATCTCACCCACGCGCGGCCCGTCCACCCCGACACGCTGAGGTTCGTCGTGACCGCGTCGGGCTTCCTCGACGCCGAAGTGCAATTGCGGGCGCCGCTCCCCGACAGCGAAAGGCTGACGCCGGCGCCGCCGGCCGCGCGCGCCATCGATGGGCCGTCGGCGGGGGCCGAAGGGCGCGCCCTGCTCGCGCTCGCCGAGGCCTTCGACCGCAACGTCGAGCGCCTGAACGCGCAGCTGTACGCCCCGCTGGATTACGCCGTGATCGCGTGGAAGCGATGACGCCGCGACGGGCCCGCGCAGCCGGCACACTCGGTCAGCCCCACGAGTGAACCCCTCCGTGGGCCTTTTCACCGTCAGTCGCATCGTGGTGCTGGGTTCGACGCTGCTGGCCGTGGCGGCAGGGCTGCGGCCCCTGACGCTCTTGCCCGGCGTGCTCGCCGGCGTCGCAGTCATTCTTCTGGCCACGGCCGCCCTCGCCTGGCGGAATCCCGGCCTCGCCGCCCCGGTCGTCCTGCTCTTCGCGTACACCAACTACGGGGTGGGACGCCTGCTGGTGGGCGCCGAGCTGGCGGCGATGCCCTTCTGGCTGGCGGCCTTCATCGGACTGGCCGTGGGCGGGGGCTCGTGGACACGATGGGAGGCAGACGGCCGATGGCGCGCGCCGCTGGCCTGGTGGGCCACGGGCGTGGCCATCACATGGCCGTTCTTCGCCGCGCGCGACCTTGGATACTCGCTCGCTCCCTCGATTGCCGCCGGTCCCATCGTCGCGGCAGCCGCCACGCAGATGTCGTTGGCGCTCTGGATGGACCATCTGCTGGCTGGCCCGAGCGGATCGGCCCGCGACGCCTCGCCGCCAACGAGCGGTACCGGCTGGGCGTGGGCGCTCGCCGCCAGTGCCGCACTCACGGCGTCGGCCGCCATCTATCAGCGGCTGGTGGATCCGACGTGGCTCAGCGGAGAACCCTGGACTAGCCTGCACCGCAGTGTCGGCCTGATGGGTGACGCCAACCCGACGGGCGTCGCCACAGCACTCTGGGCGCCCCTTGCGTGGGTGCTGTTGGCTGGCGGCATCGTCGGAACGCTGGCCGGAGGCGCCGCAGCGGCGCTGATGTGGGCCGCCGCGTGGATGTCGGGAGCTCGGACGACCATCATTCTGGTGGCCGCCGGGGTGGGCGGGCTGACCCTCGTGGCGGCGGGTGCGCGAGGGGTGTCGCGACGCATCGTCGTCGGTGCCGCGCTGGCCGCCGGGCTCGGCGTGGGCATCCTGGCCGTGTCCGCCGTCCCACGCGTCACGCCGCAGTCGCCGGTCGGCCGCCTGGTCGCGGCCATTCCAACAGCGTCCATCGGCGCCGCAGCGTACGAACTCTTGTGGCGTCGCGACGGCTACGGGCTGGCCGCGGTGGCGGCCATCAGGGAACATCCTCTCGTCGGGGTGGGCGTCGGACGATTCACGGCGCTCTCGACGGGCTACTACCAGCGCCTCACGGGCCGGGTCATCCCTCCCGACAACGCGCAGAACCTCTGGCGGCACACCTTCGCCGAGCAGGGCTTGCTCGGATTGCTTCCCCTTCTGTGGCTCACCGCCCTGACGATACGAACGCTCGTGTCGCGAGGTGCGACCGGCATGGGCCTGATGGTGAGGGTGATGCTGGCCGGAACCGGCGTGGCGCTCGTCTTCGGCTACCCCGTGCAGGATGCCGCGATCGCAGCCACGGTAGCCACGCTGACCGCGGCCGTGGAACGCGACCGCCGCTCGTTCCTCTCCCCGCGCGCCTGACGAGCCCGCAGACGCCGACCGGTCGTCACCCCGCCGGGAGCAGCCGATCGAACGCTTCGGGGATCGGGAGTGCGGTCAGCACCTTCCACGGACGGTGGCTGGCCAGCTCGTCGAGTGAGTGCGTGTTGGTGGCCAGCGCCAGTACCGGCACGCCGATCGCATGCGCACCCTCGATGTCGTGAGGCGTGTCGCCGATGACGAGCACCTCGCCCGGCTCCAGGCCCGGCAGGCGAGCCTGGGCCATCTCCAGTGCGCTTCGCGCGATGCGGGCACGAGGCTCGACCTGGCTGGAGAACGCGCCGGGCAGGAGAGCCGAGAGCGGTGCCTCCGCCCCCGGCGGATCGGGCGCGGTCAAGGCTTCGAAGAAGCCGTTCAATCCGTAATGCCGCAGCTTGGCCGTGCCGCCCGCTCGGGTATTTCCGGTGACGAGCCACGACAGTAGGCCGGGCCGGTAGGTGCGCACCCACCCGAGCACCGCGGTGACGTTGTCGAGCACGCGTCCCTGCCGGAGCGGCAGGGCCGGCACGAGCTCGTGCTCGTAGCGCGCCACGAGCCGTGCGGCGCGCGCCTGCTCGTTGGCGGGTGGGGTTCGGTCGAGCGCGGTGTCCCCGAGCAGCCACGCGGCAATCTGATGATCGGTCAGGCCGTCGGGCCGCACGCTCGGAAAGACGCTCCCGCCGGTTTCGGCCGCAAAGGCCCGCTCCCAGGCGATCATCCCGGCACGGCCGGTCACGAGCAGCGTACCGTCGATGTCCCAGAACAGGGCGCGGGTGGGGAGTTTGCGGGGGCTGCGTGTCATTGCTCAGTGCCGGGTGCCGGGCGGGCCGAGTGCGGTGCGGAGTGCCGGGTGCGTGCGGAGTGCTGGGGGAGGTAAGGGCGCTTCCTAGCGCTCTACAGCCCGAATATCTTCTCGCTCTTGATCCCCTTGAGAGCGTTGCGCGTGTCCACGATCAGCGGAAACGACGCGACAATGCGCGGGTAGTCGAAGGCCTTGTGGTCCGTGATGATCACGGCGCAATCGACGTCGGCGGCAACGGCCGCGTCCACCGAAACGGCTTTCATCTGGTGCGGCCCGTGATCGATCTCGGGCACGTGCGGGTCCGAGTAGGTGACCGTCGCACCCTGCCGCAGCAGCAGCTCGACAATGTCGAGCGCCGGCGACTCGCGCACGTCGTCGATGTCGCGCTTGTAGGCGACGCCCAGCACGTGCACCTTCGAGCCGTTGACGGGCTTACGGTGTGCGTTGAGCGCCTCCGCCACCCGCGTCACGACGTGCGCGGGCATCGAGCCGTTCACCTGTCCGGCCAGCTCGATGAAGCGCGCTTCGAAGTTGAACTGCTTGGCTTTCCACGACAGGTAGAACGGGTCGATGGGGATGCAGTGGCCGCCGAGCCCGGGACCCGGATAGAACGGCATGAAGCCGAACGGCTTGGTGCGGGCCGCGTCAATCACCTCCCACACGTCGATGCCCATCCGGTGGCACATGAGGGCCAGCTCGTTGGCCATGCCGATGTTGACGGCCCGGAACGTGTTCTCGAGCAGCTTCACCATCTCGGCCGCGCGCGTCGAGGTGACGGGAACCACTGTATCCATCACCAGCTGGTAGAAGGCGCTGGCGACCTGCGTGCTCGCCTCGTCGAGGCCCCCGACGACCTTCGGGATATTCCTGGTGTGATAGGTCGGGTTGCCGGGATCGACGCGCTCGGGCGAGAAGGCGAGGTAGAAGTCGATGCCGGCCTTCAGCCCGTTGGCCTCGAGCGCCGGCTTCACCACTTCGTCGGTGGTGCCGGGGTAGGTCGTGGACTCCAGGATGACGAGCTGCCCCCTGCGCAGGACGGCGGCCGTGGTCTCGACGGCTCTGACGACGTACGAGAGGTCGGGGTCCTTGGTCTTGCGCAGCGGCGTCGGCACGCAGATGTCGATGACGTCGGCCTCGGCCAGTGAGGCCGGGTCGGTGGTTGGAATCAGCAGGCCGGCGTTGACGACCTCGGCCACGTGTTCCGACGGCACGTCGGGAATGTAGCTGCGCCCCGCGGCCAGCTCGCTCACCTTGCGCACATCCACGTCGAACCCGATGGTGCGTACGTTGGCGCGCGCCAGCTCCACGGCCAGCGGCAGGCCCACGTAGCCCAGGCCGATGATGCCGGCGACGGCTTCTCGTGCGTCGATTCGCTTCTTCAGGTCCACCATCGGTATCTCGGGTTCCAGGGCGTCGGGTTCTCGCGGGATCTCGGTGTCTATCGGCCGTCAGGCGGCGGGGCGATAGAAGGCCGCGATCTGGTCCACGACGTATTGTTGCTGATCGGCCGTCAATTCCGGGTAAATCGGCAGGGCCAACACCTCCGCGGCCGCCTGCTCGGCCTGCGGGAAGTCGCCCTTCTCGTAGCCAAGATGGGCGAAGCAGGCCTGCAGATGGAAAGGCACGGGGTAGTAGATCTCGGCGCCGATGCCGGCGGCGTCGAGGCGCGCCTTCAGGCCGTCGCGGTCGGGCACGCGGATGACGAACTGGTTGTAGATGTGAAAACGGTCCGGGTGCTCGGCGGGAAGCCGCACCGTACCCGCAAGGCCCGCATCGGTGAACAACTGCCGGTATCGAGCGGCATTGGCCCGGCGGCCTTCGGTCCAGCGGGCGAGGTGCGGCAACTTCACGCGGAGCACGGCGGCCTGGATAGCGTCGAGGCGGAAGTTGCCGCCGACCAGGGCGTGGAAGTACTTGGGCTCCATGCCGTGGTTACGGACCAGCCGCACCGTGTGCGCGAGGCGATCGTCGTTGGTAGTCACCAGCCCCGCGTCGCCGAAGCCGCCCAGGTTCTTGCTGGGAAAAAACGAGAAGCACCCGACGTTCCCGATACCGCCCACGCGGCCGCCGTGATCGCGGGCGCCGATGGCCTGCGCCGCGTCTTCGATGACCTTCAGGTTGAGCTCGTCTGCCAGCGCGAGCACGGCGCTCATGTCGGCCGGCTGCCCGAAGAGGTGCACGGGCATCAGGGCCTTGGTTCTGGCGGTGCAGGCGCGTGCCGCGGCGACGATGTCCATGTTGAAGGAATCGGGGTCGATGTCCACCAGCACCGGCTTCGCGCCCACGCGGGCAATACATCCGGCGGTGGCGAAGAACGAGAAGGTGCTGGTGACCACCTCGTCGCCGGGGCCGATGCCAAGCGCCATGAGCGCGGCCAGCAGCGCGTCGGTACCGGAGGACACGCCCATGGCGTGGCGGACGTCCACGACCTGACCGACCTCGCGCTCGAAGGCCTCCACCTCGGGGCCCATGATGAAGCGCTGGCTGTCGGCCACGCGGGTGAGCGCGGCCAGCAGGTCGTCGCGGAGCGGCCGATACTGCGCCTGCAGGTCGAGAAGGGGAACGGTCACGAACCCCTGATCGTATTCGGTCCAGAGTGCTGGTGCAATCCGGTGATTGGAGCTCGCAACTGGAGGAGCGCCGGGACTTCGGCAGATGAAGGAGCGCCGGGACTTCAGTCCCGGCGGCAGCGCCCGTTTGCCGAGCCACCCATCACGCGGCGATGATAGGCAGGCATGACTGACATCGACATCGCCGTCATCGGCGGCGGCGTGACCGGGCTGGCCAGCGCGCTGGCGCTGGCCGGGCAGGGGCGATCCGTGTGCCTGCTCGAGCAGCATCCGCGGCTGGGACACGAGACCAGCACCAGAAACAGCGGCGTCATCCATGCCGGCATCTACTACCCGCCCGACTCGGTGAAGGCGGCCCTGTGCGTCGACGGGCGCGAGCGGCTCTACGACTTCGCCGCGCGGCACGACATCCCCCATGCCCGCTGCGGCAAGTTCATCGTGGCGGCGACCTCCGGAGAAATCCCCGCGCTCGAAGCCCTGGCGGCGCGGGCCACGGCCAACGGTGTGCCCGTGGAGATGGTGGGCCGCGCGTTCCTCAACGCGAAGGAGCCGCACATCGCGGGTGTCGCGGCGCTCTGGTCACCCGCCTCGGGGCGCATCGAGCCCGAGGCCTACGTTCGGGCGCTTACCCGGCTGGCCGAGACAGCCGGCGTGGCCATCCTGCGCGCGTCCCCGTTGATCGGGGCGCGCGAAGCGGGCGATCGCATCGAGGTGATGACGCCGCACGAGTCCATCCACGCGGCCACCGTCGTCAACGCCGCGGGGCTCTACGCGGACGATGTGAGCCGGATGTTGGGGGGCGAGTCGTTCACCATCTATCCCGCGCGAGGGGAGTACGCGGAACTGGCGCCGGGCAGCCGGCACCTCGTGCACGGCATGGTCTATCCCGTACCGCACATGCCGGGGCACAGCCTGGGCGTGCACCTGACCAAGACCACGTGGGGCACGGTGCTGCTGGGGCCGACGGTGCGTTACCAGGACGGCAAGGACGACTACGAGAACGATCGTCTGCCGCTCGACGCTTTCGTCGAGGAGACGCGTGCCCTGTTGCCCGAGGTGACGCTCGCCGACCTCCAGCCGGGCGGCTCCGGCATCCGCGCCAAGCTGTGCCCGCCGGACCAGGCGTTTGCGGATTTCCTGATCCGCCGCGACGCGGTGAACCCGC
>JADZBZ010000299.1 GCA_020851835.1 Acidobacteriota bacterium | reverse complement strand
CCTGGGGCGTGCACCGCAGATCGCGGCGGCCGAATCCGGCCAGGTCGGGGAAGCCCGGATGGGCGCCGATGGCCACCCCCTGCGCTCGCGCCAGCCACACGGTCTCGCGCATCACGCCGGGATCGCCAGCATGGAAGCCGCAGGCGACGTTGGCGGAGGTGATGACCGGCATCAGGCCCGCATCCTGCCCCATCACCCACGCCCCGAACGACTCGCCAAGGTCAGAATTAAGATCGATTCTCATTTGTTTGCTTAACCGACCTATTTGGCCGGATTAGAAGGCAAGGCCCGCGACTTCAACTGGCACAACGCTATCGGCGTCTGGTCGGCCTTGCCCCTGGGCTCGCCCTTGCCTGGCGGCACTTCCGTTCGTGGCGTCGCCGTTTGTCCGCTGCGGTCGATGCCCCGGAGTCACGGGCGGCGTGACGAGCGCTCGAGGGGCATGAGGATGTCTAGGTCAATAGTCTGACCAGCATCGCCTTCTGCGCGTGGAGGCGATTCTCGGCCTGGTCGAAGACCACAGAGGCCGGCGACTCGATCACCTCGTCGGTCACTTCCTCCCCGCGGTGGGCGGGGAGGCAGTGCATGAACACGGCGTCCGGCCTGGCCAGAGCCATGAGTGCGGCGTTGACCTGGTAGCGCATGAATTTGCGCGAGCGTTCGGCGTATTCGACCTCCTGGCCCATCGATGTCCAGACGTCGGTGTAGATCGCATCCACGTCCCGCGCGGCGGCCTTGGGGTCGGTGAACTCCGTCAATCCGGCGCCGTGTTGCGAAATCCCGGCCGCCTGGTCGACAACCTCGTCCGGCAGTTCGTAGCCCTTGGGTGTAGCGACGTGGGCGGACACCCCGAGCATCATCGCCGCATGGACGAGGGACGTGCACACGTTGTTCCCGTCGCCGATGAAGGCGATGCGCCGCCCTTCGGGCTTTCCGTTCCAGCGCTCGACCAGGGTCTGCATGTCCGACAGCGCCTGGCAGGGGTGCTCTTCGTTCGACAGGGCGTTGATCACCGACAGCCGCGGTGTGGCCTTCGTGATCTCGTGCAGGCGGTCCTGGCCAAACGTCCGAATCACGACCGCGTCGATCCATCGCTCGAGATTACGGGCCACGTCGTCGATGGGCTCGCGATCGGCGTGCATCACGTCAGCCGGAATCGCCACGATGTCGGCGCCGAGTTCGCGCACGCCGATGGTGAACGTCACCCGCGTGCGCAAGGAGGGCTTCTCGAACAGCAGTCCCACGTGCCGCCCGCCGAGTGCCTGCGCCGTCGGCGCCTTCGTCCCCAGCCGGCGGTCGGACTTCAGCTTTGTCGCCAGGTCGAGCGTGTCGCGCAGCTCGACTGGCGTGAAATCGAGGATGGAGAGAAAGTGGCGTGCCACGGTGCTAGGTGCGGTACTCGGCATTGATCTTCACGTACTCCGCGGAGAGGTCGCAGGTCCAGACCGTGGCCGAGAACCGGCCGCCGGCGCCGAGGTCCACCTCGATCGCCAGCTCCCGGCCCTGCAGGTATGACGCCGCCTGAGGCGCACGCTCGTCGAAAGGCCGGCCCTGCTCGAACAGGACCAGGGGGCCGATGCGTACCCGGGCCCGGTCGAGGATGAAGGCGGCGCCGGACCGGCCGGCCGCCGCGATGAGGCGGCCCCAGTTCGGATCCGCTCCGTGCGCCGCGGTCTTCACCAGCGGCGAGTTCGCGATGGCCCGCGCGGCGGTCCACGCGTCCGCGTCGGTGGCAGCACCGGTCACCGTGATCGACACGAGCTTGGTGGCGCCCTCGCCGCCGCGGACCACGCCGAGCGCGAGCTCGTGCGCAACGAGCTTGAGCGCTTCGACCAACGCGGGGTAGAGCGCTTCGTCGATCACGACCCCACTGGCGCCGTTGGCGAGCGCGAACACACAGTCGTTCGTAGACGGCTCGCCGTCCACGGTGATGGCATTGAACGTGCCGCGGCAGGCTTCGGAGAGTGCGCGATACAGCATCCCGGGATCGACGGTTGCATCCGTCGTGAGGTACCCGAGCATGGTGGCCATGCGGGGTTCGATCATTCCGGAGCCCTTGGCCATGCCACCGACGCGAATCGTGCCGAAGTCCGTGCCGGTCTGGACCGCCGCCTCTTTCGGGAACGGGTCGGTCGTCATGATGGCCCGCGCGGCGTGGGCACCGCCTTCTGCATTCAGAGCCGCCACGACGCGAGGCACACCGGCGCGGACCGCATCCATCTTCAAAGCGACGCCGATGACGCCGGTAGACGCGACCAGGACTTCGGTTTCGGGACAGGCGAGCGCTGTGGCGGTCAGCCTCACCATCTCGCGCGCGTCGTCGAGGCCTTGGGGCCCCGTGCAGGCGTTGGCGCAGCCGCTGTTCGTGACGATGGCGCGCGCACGGCCGCCGCTCCGCGCGAGCTGGTCCTGGCTGACCAGCACCGGAGCGGCCTTGGCGAGGTTGAGCGTGAAGACCGCCGCCGCGGAGGCTGGCAGGTCCGACACGACCAGCGCGAGGTCCGCGGCGCCGTTGGCCTTGATCCCGCAGTGCAGGCCAGCCGCGCGGAACCCCTGAGGCGCCGTGATGCCCCCGTCGATCCGATCAGTGCGCATGGTTCACCGCGTGCCGATCCGCTGCTTCCACCGGCCAAACGATGGGCGCATCCCGATCCAGGACGAGGGCGTGCTGGCCGCACGTGCGGAACAGCGGGCACCCTGCGCAGTCGTGCGCGATCTTCTCGGGCACCCACGCGTGCGGCACGATGGAGAACCCGAGACCGACGAAGAAGCCTGGATCGTGGGCGAAAGCGCACACGCGCCCGAACCCGTCGTGCCGCGCGCGCCGCGTCAGCTCGTGCACCATGCGGCTGGCCAGACCCTCGCCCCGCGCCCGTGCCTCCACGACCAGCGACCGGATCTCAGCGACCGAGGACGACAGGGGCGCCAGTTCTGCACAGGCGATGACGGTCTGGCTGCGTTCGACCGCCACGAAGCGCGAGGCGTGCGCGCCGAGTTCCGACAGCGTGCGGGGGATCAGCCGGCCCTCTTCCACGTGTGCACCGATCAGTCGGTGGAGGGCCGGTGCGTCCGCGGCCGTGCAGGCCCGCAGGAGCACCCCTTCTGCGCCCACCATCACCCGCGTAGTCACGACGCGACCTCCGCCAGCACTCTGTCCAAAATGCCCACTGCCTGGTCGATGTCCTCGAGCGTCACCGTGAAAGGAGGCAGCATGCGGACGACGCGTTCGGCCGTACGGTTAACCAGCAACCCGGCGGCCAGGGCCTTCTCCACGACCGGTTGCGCGTCGATTGTCAGCTCGAGCCCGCGCATCACGCCCACACCACGCACGCTCTGGACGACGGCGTGTCGAGCGCGCAGTCCTTCGAGACGCTCGCCGAACAGCGGACCAACCTCGCGGACGTGACCGATCACGCCGCCCCCGTCGTACGGTGCCGGCGCTGCCGTACCCGTGAGCTGCTCCAGCACGTAGAGGGCGGCCCGCGTGGCCAGGAGGTTGCCGCCGTAGGTCGTACCGTGATCGCCGGGAAACATCTGCGAGGCCACGTGCTCGGCGACCAGCGCCGCCCCGACCGGCACGCCCGATCCAAGCGCCTTCCCGACCGTGACCAGGTCGGGCTTCCAGCCGAACGCCTGGTAGTGGAAGGCGTGGCCCGTCCGGCCCAGCCCGCACTGAATCTCATCGGCAATCAGCAGCGTGCCCGTTCGCTTCGTCACCCGCGCGATGGCGGCCGCGAACTCGGCCGACAGCGGGCGCACGCCACCCTCTCCCTGGATGGGCTCCGCGATGACGGCTGCCGTCTCCTCCGTGATCGCGGCCTCGAGCGATGCCACATCGTCGGGTGACACGAAGGTCACGCCAGGAATGAGGGGAGCGAACGGTTCTCGGTAGTGCGGGTTGGCCGTGACCGAGAGCGCCCCCATCGTCCGGCCCGAGAACCCGTGATCGAGGGCTACGAACCGGGTGCGGCCGGCGACGCCGCGCGAGAACCAGTAGCGGCGTGCGAACTTCAGGCACGCCTCCACGGCTTCGGTGCCACTGTTGCAGAAGAAGGCGCGCTGCAGCCCGGACAGCGCCGCGAGCTTGGCGGCGAGACGCCCCTGGAAGGGATGGTAGTAGAGGTTCGACGTGTGGATCAGGGTGCGGGCCTGATCCGCGATGACATCGGCCAGTCCGCGATGCCCATGCCCGAGGACCGCCACGCCGATGCCCGACAGGAAGTCGAGGTACGCGCGGCCGTCGGCGTCGAACAACCGCGTGCCCTCGCCGCGCGTGAGCACGACGGGCTGGCGCTTGTAGGTCTGCAGTACATGCCGGGCCTCGAGTTCCTGAACCTGTCCGCTGTCGCTCATGATGTCACCCGTGTGCTTCCCGCCGGGATGCCGTCCAGCCCCCGCCGTTCCAGCGCGTGCTCCAGGGCATTCGCATCGCGTCCGTCGACGATTGCCACGTGCCGGACCCCGGCGCGCGCGGCGGCCTCGCAGGCCCGGAGCTTGGCCACCATGCCGGCGCTGGCCGTTCTCGACTCCACCAGCGCACGGATGTCGTGTCGGCTGAGCGCCTCGATGGTATGCCCCTGCTCGTCCAGGACGCCCGCCGTGCCCCCGGCCATCAGCAGCCGGTCGGCGCCCATTCGTGCGGCGAGACTGCCGGCCAGCGTGTCGGCATTGACGTTGAAGAGCTGGCCGTCCTTCGCGGCGGCCACGCAGGCGACGACGGGTATGAAACCGCGTGTCACGAGCGCCCGCACCAGGGCCGGCACCGGAGACCGGATCGGCTCGCCGACCAGGCCCAGGTCCACGAGTTCGCCGGTCACCGCGCGGTGCGCCGGGGCTTTCTTCACGGGCGCCACGCCGACGTCCGCGCCCGTCAGACCAACGGCCCGACCGCGGGCGGCGTTGATGGCTGCGACCAATCTCGTATTGATCGTTCCCGCCAGGACGGCGACGACGATCTCCAGGGTCGCACCGTCGGTCACGCGCAGGCCGTCCACCTGGCGCTTGGGAATACCCGCAGCGAGCAGCGCCGTGTCGATTTCGCGTCCGCCTCCATGCACGACGACCAGCCGCGTCACCGCGCGGGCCACGACACGGCCCAGCGCTGCCTGCTTCTGGCTCGTCTCGAGCAGCTCGCCGCCCAGCTTCAGCAGCGTCAGGCCCACAGCAGCCCCGCGGTCTCGTCGAATCCGCACATCACGTTGAAATTCTGGACGGCCTGGCCGGCGGCGCCCTTCACCAGGTTGTCGAGGACGCTCACGACGAAGACGCGCGCGCCGGCCTCGTCCACCTTCCAGCCCAGGTCGCAAAAGTTGGTGTGCGCGACATGCTTGATCTCCGGAAGCGCGTCACCGGCGAGCCGGACGAACGGTGCCGAGGCATACGCGCGGTCGAACGCGTCGCTCACCTGCGCGGCCGTCGTGCCCGGGACCAGGCGCGCGTAGACACTGGCCAGCAGTCCGCGATCGAGGGGCACCAGGTGAGGCACGAACGTCACTGGCCGCTGGAGCGCCTGCTCCATCTCGGGCGTGTGACGATGGCCGAAGGCGGCGTACGCCGCCACACTGCCGTGGTTCTCGCAGAAGTGGGTCCGATCCGACGGCGCCTTCCCGGCGCCCGAAATCCCCGACTTGGCGTCGATGACGATGTCGGTGTCGGCGGCGAGCAGGCCCGCCCGCGACAACGGCAGGAGCGCGAGCAGCGATGCGGTCGGGTAGCAGCCGGGGTTCGACAGCAGACGGGCGTCGTGGATGGCCTCGAGCGCGAACTCGGTGAGGCCGTAGGCGACGCCGTCCGGCATGGCGCCGGTGGCCGGATACCATCTGGCCCGCGCCCCGAGGTCGCGCAGTCGGAAGGCGCCCGACAGATCCACGACGCGGAGCCCCCGGGCCAGGAGTTGCGGCGCGAGCTCGGCCGAGGCCGCCTCCGGCAGTGCGAGAAACACCGCGTCGGCCTCGGCGGTGAGCGCCGGCACGTCGAGAGGACGGACCTCACCGTCCCACACGCGCGCCAGCGCGGGCAGGCGTCGGGGCGTGCTCGTCGCCTGGGAGGCCGTGGCGATGGTCAGTGCCAGGCGCGGGTGCCGCGCCAGCAGGCGCACCAGCTCCTGACCGGCGTAGCCGGTGGCGCCGGCGATGCCGACGCGTACCCGTGAGGGCTCAGGTTGGGGCGAACGCTCGCCCGTCGTCGTCGTAGTCATCGGTGTCGCCCGGTCCGCGCCCTCCTCGCAACGTGCAAGAGTATGCGCTGGAAAGAATAGTTATACGTTCCGATGCCTCGTGTGTCAACGGAGAAACCGCCGTTCCGGCGGCGGATCATCCGTGTATACTGATTCATCTGGGTGAATAATTATGAAATCTCGCCGCCAGGCGGTCATCCGAGACCTCGTCGCCGACGAGGCCATCCGCAGCCAGGAGCAGCTTCGGCGGCGGCTGGCCGGTCGGGGCTTCGACGTGACCCAGGCCACCTTGTCGCGCGACATCAAGCAGCTCGGGTTGGTCAAGCGATCCGCCGATGGGGCGTATCAACCAGCCGCCGCCGGCCCTCCGCTGCCGACGGCCCTCACGGCCCTGGGCCGGGCACTGGCCGAGTACCTCGAACGCGCTGAAGCCGTCCAGCAGCTCGTCGTCCTGCGCACCGGGCCCGGACAGGCCCAGCTGCTCGGTCTGGCCCTCGACCGCTCCCGTCTCGCCGGT
>JADZBZ010000298.1 GCA_020851835.1 Acidobacteriota bacterium | reverse complement strand
GTGGTCGGGCGGCGCATCGGCGAGCTTGCGCGCGAACGGAACCAGGATCCCTGGGAGACCTACTTCAGCCTCCTTCGCGACGGCGCGGGGCAGGTCGGCGCCCTGTTCCACATGATGAGCGAGCAGGATGTGCGCACGGGCCTCGGGTGGGGCAGCGTCACCATCGGCACCGACTCGGCGGCCGTTCGGCCGGCCGGCCTGCTGGCCCGGGGCGCGCACCCGCGGGCCTACGGGACGTTTCCCCGCGTGCTGGGCACCTATGTCCGCGACGAGGGGTTGCTGAGCCTGCCCGAGGCCATCCGGCGGATGACCAGCGCCGCAGCGGCGCAGTTCAGGATTCGCGACCGTGGCATCCTGCGGGCGGGGATGTATGCGGATGTCGTGGCGTTCGACCTCGCGACCATCGCCGATCGCGCGACCTACGAGCAGCCGCACCAGTACCCGGCAGGGGTCCGCTGCGTGGTCGTCAACGGCGTACCGGTGATCGAGTCCGGTGAGCTGACCGGCGCGCGCCCTGGCCGGCCAATCTTCGGGCCCGCCCTTCAGCCGGCGACGAGACAGAACTGACGGCGTCTGCAGATCCGCCGGAGCTACCGGGCGATCCGTCTTCCCCCGATCCAGACCTGTTCGATCGAGCGGAGGTTGCGAATATTCTCGAGCGGGTTGGCGCCGAGCACCAGCATGTCGGCCACGCGCCCCGGCGCGAGCACGCCCAGATCGGTGTTCTGGTGGCAGCGGGCGGCATCGCCCGTCGCCGACACGATCACCTGCATGGGTGTCATGCCGGCGTCGGCCATCATTTCCATCTCGAGGTGCTCGAAAAATCCCTGGAACCTCCCCGGAGGTCCGCTATCGGTGCCCATCGCGATGCGCACGTCCTGATCGACCAGCGTCTTCAGGTTTCGCATCGCCACGTCGAGGCCGGCCTTGTACTGCAGCCCCAGCTTGTACGCCGGACTGTTGCGGGTCTGGGCCTGGCGCGCCGGGTCCGAGATCTGCTGCACGATGTCGGCGGCAACGCCTTTGGTGAAGAAGGCGTCCGTGGCCCAGGGCGGCGTCGACCCGTACACGAAGGTGGAGACTTCGCGTGTCAGCGTGGGGCAGTAGCAGACGTCGCGGGCCTTGAGCAGGTCGGCGAACGCCGTGTCGACCGGCACGTCGCGGACGCTGTGACCGACGAAGTCGGCACCGGCTTCCACCGTGGCCCTGGCGTCGGCGAGGTAGAAAACGTGCACGGCCATCCGAAGTCCGCGCTCGTGCGCGCGGGCGATGGCGGCGCGCCACGCGGGCTCGGGTGTCTTGCGGCTCGTGCCGAGGTTGTCGTCGACGCGAATCTTCAGGATGTCGGGCCGGGCGTCGGCGGCCCGGTCGGTGGCGGCCCGTGCCTCGTCTGCCGTCGCGCCGTTGATGACCGTGCCGGCGACGAAGATTCGCGCCCGGTCGAGCGCGACGTCGGTCTGCTCGTCGCGCAGCGCGAAGCCCGCCGCCTGGTCGTCGCCCAGGCTGTAGACCGCGGTCACCCCGTACGCCGCGTAGGTTTCGAGCTGCCGGACCAGATTGTCGCGCGTGTAGAACTCCGGCGAGGAGCGGAGACCGGAGGTGGCCGCGACGTGTCCGTGCGCATTGACCAGCCCGGGCAGCAGGGTCTTGCCCGTGACGTCGACGCGGGTCGCGCCATCAGGCACGCTGATGCTCCCTTCCGGGCCCACCGCCGCGATGCGGCCGTCGCGCACGACGACGGTGCCGCGTTCGATGACCTGCCCCGCGCCGTCGATGAGGCGTCCGCCGACGAAGGCCGTTGTCTGGGCCTGCGCCTGGGCGGGCTGACCCGCCAGCGCCACCGTGCTCGACAGGAACACAATCCACATGCGCATGGCGCTGAGCTTACCACCCGTCCGGGCGCCGGGCCCGAATTGGGCGTCAGGACGCCCGCTCCGGGGGTTGGGGTAACATGCCGGCGATGCCCCCACTCGAGATTCTGGTGGCCGACGATGAGCCGGTTTCACAGCGAGTGGTGCGTGCCATGCTCGAGGGTGCCGGCTTTACCGTGCGGGTCGTCACCAATGGCAGGGAGGCCTTGAACCTGCTGTCGTCGGACCACGCGCCCCCGCTGGCGCTCCTCGACTGGATGATGCCTGGCCTGGACGGTCCCGAAGTCATCCGACGCCTGCGCGAGAGCCAGCAAGCCACCGAACCCTACCTCATCTTGCTGACGTCGCGGGCCGACACGTCTGACATCGTCGCCGGCCTGAAGGCCGGAGCGAACGACTACGTGACCAAGCCGGCACACGAGGACGAGTTGCTGGCCCGCGTCAGTGTGGGTGCGCGCGTGGCCGAACTGCAGCGCGCCCTGGCCGACCGGGTCCGCCACCTCGAAGAGGCACTCAAGAAGGTCAAACAGTTGCAGGGTTTGCTGCCCATCTGTTCGTACTGCAAGGCGATTAGGAACGACCAGAACTACTGGCAGCGGGTGGAGAGCTACCTGCACGAGCAATCAGGCGTGCAGTTCTCGCACAGCTACTGTCCCAGCTGCTACGAGCGCCACGTCAAGCCGCAACTCGACGCCCTCGAGGGCGTCGTCCCTCGACCCAGGAGCACGCCGTAGGGGAGTTCGTGCCCGACCTGCCACTGGACCCCAACGTGCTGGCCATGCTGCGGCGCCTGTCGCCGCCGGGCGGACCCGACGTCCTGCTCGACGTGCTGCGGCTGTTCCAGGCCGACTTGCCGGCACGGGTCACAGCCCTCGACACCGCGCTCGAGGCCGGAGACATCGGGCTGGTCGAGCGCACGGCACACGCGATCAAGGGCAGCGCCGGGAACATCGGAGCCCGCACCCTGTACGCCGAGTGCAAGCGTCTGGAAGACGCGGCCCGCGCCGGCCAGCTCCAGCAGGTCCGCGCGACCACGGTGGCCCTGAAGCACGAGGCCGAACGCGTGCGCGTCGCGATCCGCGAGCTGATGGCCTGAGCCTGG
>JADZBZ010000297.1 GCA_020851835.1 Acidobacteriota bacterium | reverse complement strand
CGTCGCGGTAGCGGCGCGACACGAAGGTGATGATGTTGCGCGTGCCGGTGGCCGCGCCCATGGGGCTGGAGGCCGGCACGGCCACGAGCTTCGCCGTCGCCCCGCGTGACGTGGCGCTCACGACGTAGCGCAGCACGCGGCCCTTGGCCCGCTCGGCTTCGACGCGCTCGCGCCAGGAGGCGTCGAGCGACGGCAGTTGCTCCATGAAAGCGTCGAGCGGCAGCCCGCGCATCGACTCCGGTACGAGGTTGTCGGCAGCGGCGGCCGGCCCTCGGTAGCCGAGCATCCGCGCCAGGATCAACCCCTTGCGCGCCGCATCCTGCCCAGACAGATCCTCTCGCGGGTCGGGCTCGGCGTAACCGCGCGCCACGGCCTCGACGACGGCCTTCGAGAATGGCCGGCCGGCGGACACCTCCGACAGCACGAACATCAACGTGCCGCTGACGCAGCCGTCGATGCGCAGGACGCGGTCGCCGGTTTCGTCCAGCTTGTTGAAGGTGTCGATGATCGGCAGCCCCGCTCCCACCGTGGCCTCGTAGCGGATCTGCCGGCCCCCGCTCGCCACGGCCGCCATCAGGCGCGCGTAGCCTTCCCACGGCACCGCGAGCGGCTTCTTGTTGGCTAGCACGAGGTCGAAGCCGGCCTGGGTGGCGGCCAGCAGCATGTCGCCGGTTTCTTCGCTCGTGACGTCCACCACGATGGGCCGCGACACGGCGTGGCCGGCCATCATGGCCAGACCCTCCGACGCCGTGGCCCGCGTGCCCCCGAGATCGGCCAGCAACTGACCGGCGTCCTTCAGCCGCGCGAGCTTCAGCAGGCGCGAGCGCGACAGGCCGCGTGCGTCGAAGACGTAACCGGAGCGATCCAGCAGCCCGACGATGCGCACGAGGCGGCGCCCGTCGAGCGCCGCGATTTGATCGGCGAGGGCCCGGCCGACGCGTCCGAATCCCAGCAGCACCACATCGGTGTGCGAGACGGCCTTCGCCCGGCCGCCCCCGATCTTCGACAATTGGAAGGCCGCGTGCACCCGCCTGGCCGCCTCCGCCGCATCGTCGCCCGCCACGACGAACGAGATGTTGCGCTCGGACGATCCCTGGGCGATGGCGACGATGTTGATGCCGCCGCTCTCGAGCGCCGAGAATACGCGGGCGGCAATGCCAGGCGTGCCCGCCATGCCTTCGCCCACCACCGCGATGACGGCGACGCCCTTGCGCGCGGAGACGCCGTCGATGACGCCCGTGTCGATCTCGTGGCGGAAGGCGCGGCTCACGCTCTTCACGGCGCGGTCGGCCTCGGCGGCCGGAACCGTGAAGCCGATTGAGCTCTCCGACGACCCCTGGAAAATCGTCGAAACGGATAGCCGCTCCGCATCGACGGCCGCGAAGGTGCGGGCCGCAATGCCGTGCACGCCCACCATGCCTTTGCCCGCGACGGTCACCACCGCCTGGCCCGGCAGAATGGCGAGCGCCTTCACCGGATAGCCGGGCAGCACGTGCCGCGCCGACACTTCGGTGCCGGGACGGTCGGGATGGACGAAGGACCGCACGTGCAGCACGATGCGCGTGCCGGCGATGGGAATGAGAGCGCGCGGGTGGAGGACCTTGGCACCGTAGTGGGCCACTTCGGCGGCCTCCTGGTGGTGCAGTTCCGGTATGAGTCGCGCATCGGTGACGAGTTTGGGGTCGGCGGTCAGGATGCCGGGTACGTCCTTCCAGAGCACGACGCGGCGGGCACCCAGCCCGCGGCCCAGCAGCGTGGCGGTGAGGTCCGAGCCGCCCCGGCCGAGCGTGGCCACACTGCCGTCGGGCGCGCGGCCGATGAAGCCCGGCACGACCGGTACCAGGCCCTTGGTCAAGAGAGGCTTGAGCACACGCGAGGCCAGCCGAGTGGTTTCGGCCAGCAAGGGTACGGCGCCGCCATGCACGTCGTCGGTGTGGACGAGATCGAGAGCGTCTACCAACGTCGCCGGGCGCCCGGCGACGACGAGCGCGGCCGAGAGCAGTGACGCGGCGAGCCGTTCCCCGCGCGCCACCAGCGCATCCCGCGTGCGCGGCTCGATGTGCCGCAGCACCGCCACGGCCCGGCACAGCTCCCGGTACTCCTCGGCCGACGCGTCGATGGCCTTGTGCACGGCGGCGAGCGCCCGGCCCCGGCCGATGGCCACGGCAGCCGCCGTGCGATGCCGGTCGCGAAAGACCGACGCCACGCGGGCCGCCGCGTCGGCTCGACCCTCGACCGCGTGGGTGGCGCCCTCCAGCAGCAGATCCGTGATGCCGCCCAACGCCGAGGCCACGAGAACCAGCGGCCCCTGGTGGGCGGCAATGCGCGCCGCTGCGCGGCGAATCGCCTGGCCGTCGGCCAGCGATGCGCCTCCGAATTTCCACACTTCGAGCGGCTGCGAACGGTCAGCGGTCACGCGCGTTCTCCTGAAAGGTGAAGCCACGAAACAGAAACCACGATCGTAATCCAGATGACGAAAGCCCCGCGAGGGATACAGGGCCTGACAACGTTCGGGTCGACGCGAACCGCTCAAGACCGCCCTGGCCCGGCCGATTGCCCAAACGGAGGCTTCTCGCGATGCCGCGAGTGTGCCTCATGTCGGTTGGATACGAATATGCGCGGTACTGCTCTCATTCGCACGGTGACGGCGCGGTTGTTCGCGGTGGCGGCGCTCTGGCTGCCCGCGACCGTCGCCGTACGCGCGGCGGAGCCGGAGCGATGGGCGGTGTGCTACAGCGACCGCCCGGTCCCGTTCGACCTGGCTCGCTACCAGGTGGTGGTGCTCGATTCCCATCATCACCCTCCGCTCGGGCCGCTCATCGAGCGGAACCGGACCGTGTTGGCCTACCTTTCCCTCACCCAGATGGGCCGCGGGCGTGACGCCTTTGCGAGCTTGCAGCAAGCCGGCGTGGTGCTCGACGCGCACCCCGTGTGGACCGACGCGCACTACCTGGATTTCCGTCGTCCGGAGTGGGTACGTACGGTGCTCGAACAACTGGTGCCCCAGGCCCTCGACGCCGGCTTCACCGGACTCTTCCTCGACACCCTGGACGATGCCGAGTTCCTCGAAGGGAAGGATCCCGAGCGTTATCGCGGGATGCGGGACGCGGCGGTGCGGCTCGTCCGCGCCATTCGCCATCAGTATCCGCAGATCGTGATCATGGTGAACCGCGGCTACGCGCTTCTTCCCGACATCGCGCCGTCGATCGACATCCTGCTCGGGGAATCGGTCCTGGCCACCTTCGATCCGGCCACCAAGGCGTACTCCCGCGTGACCGATCCAGACGTGGCGTGGCAGGTGAACGCACTTCGACGCGCGCAGGCCCTGAACCCGGCGCTGAAACTCTTCACGCTCGACTACTGGGATCCCGCCGACGCGGACGGCGTCCGACGGCTCTACCAGGAACAGCGGGCCAACGGGTTCGTGCCGTACGTGTCCACACCCATGCTCGACACGCTGGTCGAGGAACCGCGATGAGCCCGCGGTGCCGAGTGGCGGCGCCCGCTGTGCGGGCAGGCGGCAAGCTTACGGCGCTCGCGCTGACACTGCTCGCGCTGGTGATGCCCGCATCGTCGTTTGCCGGGCCGGCGTCGACGCCAAGGCCCGTGGCCCGCACGGTGCTGGCCCTCTACGACAGCGCGCTCGAGGCGACACCGCGCGACACCAGGGTGCATGCGCTGGCCGAGATGCCGCTCAACCACCTCGGTCTCGTCGTGAAGTACCACGACATCCGGACCGGCCTTCCCACGCCCGAAGCGCTCAGGGGCGTGCGCGGCGTGATCACGTGGTTCGTCGGCGATGCCATGCCCAACCCGCGCGCCTACCTGCGGTGGGTCGACACCCTGTCGCGCGGCGGCGTCCCGCTCGTCGTCATGGGTGCGCTGGGCGCCCTGATGGACGAGCAGGGCACACTCGTGCCGACAGACGAGGTCAACACCGCGCTCGCGCGTCTCGGGTGGCGCTACGACGGGGACTGGCACAGCACCACCGCCGGCGCGTCGTACTCGGTGCAGGACCCCCGGATCGTCGGATTCGAGCGCCGCCTGCCGCGGCTCGTGCCGCCCTATGCGGCGGTGCGGGCAACGGCAGCAGACGCCCGAACAGCCCTGCGCGTCTCGATGCCGGGCCAGCCGCCGGCTGAGGCCGACCTGGTCATCATCAGCCCGCGCGGTGCTTATGTGGCGCCCGGCTACGCCTACTTTGCCGATCGGTCCGACGACCGCGAGTTCCGCCAGTGGTACCTGAACCCGTTCGAGTTCTTCAGGGAAGCCTTCGACACCGATCGGGTGCCCAAGCTGGATACCGCCACCTTGTCGGGCCGCCGCATCTACTACAGCCACATCGACGGAGATGGCTGGCGAAACCTCACGCAGATCGAGCCTTACCGCAGCCGCTACGTGATCGCCGCGCGCGTGGTGCTCGACGAAATCCTCCGCAGGTTTCCCGACCTGCCCGTTTCGGTCGGGGCCATCGTCGGCGACCTGGACCCCGCGTGGAAGGGCACGCAGGAGAGCCTGGCGGTGGCACGGGATCTCTATCGCCTGCCGCACGTGGAGCCCGCGATTCACACCTACAGCCATCCGCTCGATTGGGGCTTCTTCCAGGCGAGCCTGACGCGCGGCGTCGACGAAGGGTACGCGCCGACGAGCACAACAGCCGTGGGAGGGTCGGACGTGTTGCACGGCGACGCCGGGGTGAAGCCGCGGTCGTACGATACGCGTCCCTTCAGCCTGGCGACCGAGATCGATGACGCGCGAGCGTTCGTCGATGCCCTGCTGCCTCCGGGCAAGCGCGTCCAGTTGCTGCAGTGGAGCGGCGACACACGGCCGTTTGCCGAAGCCCTGGCGCATACCCGGCGGGCCGGGCTGGTGAACATCAACGGCGGGGACACCCGGTTCGACCGGGAATTCCCGTCGACGGCCTGGGTTTCGCCGCTCGGAGTCCAGACGGGGTCCGAGCGGCAGGTATACGCCTCGAACAGCAATGAGAACACCTACACCGACCTGTGGCGCGACCGGTTCTTCGGCTTCTCGTTTCTGACGCGGACCGTTCGCAACACGGGGTCGCCGCGGCGCCTGAAGCCGTTCAACCTCTACTACCACATGTACTCCGGCGAGC
The DNA here is from genome assembly GCA_020851835.1 of Acidobacteriota bacterium. Classification (GTDB taxonomy): domain Bacteria; phylum Acidobacteriota; class Vicinamibacteria; order Vicinamibacterales; family UBA2999; genus VFZN01. The sequence continues at coordinate 9,849 of JADZBZ010000297.1, read as the reverse complement.
GGCTGTCGAGCCTGAACGCGGTGCTGGCGAACCTCGCCTACGCTCGGTCCCTGCCGCTGGCGCCCATCGAAGCCAGCCGCTTCAGCCGCATCGTCGAGGGTTTCTTCTCGGCCACGCTGGAGCAGGTGGGTCCGCGCGCCTGGCTGGTGCGCGACCGCGGTGCGGTCCAGACCGTGCGATTCGACGCAGCCTCGCTGGCGGGAGTGGACTTCGACCGGTCCGTGGGCGTCATCGGGCAGCGGCACGAGATGGGGAGCCTGTTCGTGGCGCTCGACGAGACCGTGGATGCGCCGCGGGTGGCGATCAGGACGATGGGCACGGCCGAACTCGAGCCGGCGGAGCGCATCCCTTATCTGGTGGAGTCACGGTGGCGTGTGTACGGCGTCCATCACGAAGTGGGCGCGGTGCGGTTCATCACCGAGGGCTACGGGCCCGGTGAGAGTGTCTGGCAGTGGCCCTACGGAGCGTCGGCGGACGTGCGCTGGCACTCCTCGTCGGGCCGGACGGGCGTGATGCAGGTACAGACCGACGCATCGGGGCTGCTGCCCGTTGGGCTGCCGCAGTCGACGGGCGAACGAGTCGAGGTGACCATCACCGGAAGTGGAGCCGACCGTGCCCCCCGGTGACACGGGCCATCCCCGTCACCGCCGCGAGCTGAGGCGGTACCAGCAGGGCGCGTTCGTCCTGGTCGGCGCTGCCCTGGTCCTTGCGGCCGCGCTGGTGCCGCGAGGCGACGAGCTGCTGCTGATCCACGTGAAGAACCGCGACATCTCTCGAGCGCGGGCCCTGCTCGCCGAAGGGGCCGCACACGTCTCGACCGCGGCGTCGGTCGTGGCGCATGACGAGCTGTTCCTGCTCGAAGGGCGCGTAGACGAGGCACTCGTCACGCTGGAGGCCTACGCGGAGTCGAGGCCGGATGACGTGGAGGCCTGGACGCGGCTGGCACGCATGTATGCCGACGCGCAGCGGCTGAACGACCAGATTCGTGCGTCCGCGCACGTGTATCGCCTGAAGCCTGCCGGGGCGCTCGCACGCCGTCTGGCCACGCTCTATCGATGGAACGGGGACGAGTCGGCCGAAGCGACCGTGCTTCGAGACGTGGCGGCCGGAGACGATGCGACCGCCGTCGAGCGCGTGCGCAGCGCACGGCTCGACGCGGCGCTCGGCAAACCCGCGCAGGCGCTGAAAACGCTCGAAGCGATGCGGCGGCACGATCCGGGTACCTTCGACTATGCCACCCTCGAACTCTATGCCAGCCTGCTCCTGCACGAGTCGGGGGCCGGGCATCTCGCCCTTCCCATTCGGCTGCTGCCGCTCGTGAGGACCGAACCCGACACGATGGCCGCGCTCGCCCGTGCGCTGACGAGCTGGGGCCGGGCCGACGCCGCCGTCGCGCTGTTCGATACACCACCCGGCGAAGTCGCCCCTGCGGCCCGACTCGCGATGCGGGCCCGGGTGGCGACCGGCACGAGCGAAGCGCCGCGCATCGTCGGCGAGCTGGCGTCGATCGACGCGACTCGTCCTCTCGCCACCGAGCCGCTCACGGCGCTGGTCGACCTGTCGCTGTCGCTCCAGGATTACGGGACGGTGGAGGCGGTGCTCGGCAACCCGGCGCAGCCCGCCAACCCGGTGCTGGCCGGCCTGGCGATTGGTCATGCGGTCGCACACGGCGCCCGGAACCGTGCGCAGGCGCTGATCTCCCGACTGGGGGACGCCGGGCTGGCGGACTCGCCGCTGATGGCGATTGAGCTGGCGGTCGAGCGCGGAGACATCGAAGGCGCAGAGCGCTGGATCCACAAGGTCGACGCGAGTGCCGGTCTTCCGCCCGAAGAGGTCGCGGCGCTTGCCCAGTTCGAGGTGCGGCTCGGACTTGCGGACCGCGCGTTCACGCGCCTGGCCTCGCTGGCGGCGGCCGGCCGTGCACCTGAATGGGCGCTGAACGACCTCTCGCAACTCGCCGTGAAGCTCGGGCGGGCGGACGAAGTGCTTCATCTGCTGTCGGCATCGGCATCGGCCATGGCGCACCGCGCGTGGGCTCGGCTGGCCGCCGTGGCAGGTCGGACGGATCTGATTGACTCCTGGCTCGCGTCAATGCCACCGCAGGCGTTCGACGGCGACACCATGCGCGATGTGTATTTTCTGCTGGCAGATCGCGGGCACACGGAGCTAGCGGTCAGGACGGCCGAGCGGCTGTTCAAGGCGCGCGGTTCGCCCCAGGATGCGCTGTTGCTGGGGCAAGCCCTGCTGGCGGCCGGACGTCCGGTCGACGCCCTGGCACCGCTCGGCGCGGCGAATGCCGGGGACGCCGACGCGCAACTGGCGTATGACGCGGCGCTGGCGGGGGCGCTGCGAGCCGGGGCTGATGTGGCCGCCGACCTCCGGCGTGTCTTCGCGGCGCGGCTCATGGACGCGCGCGTTTCCGGCGACTACCGGACGATGCTCGTCGAGGGTTTGTGGGCGGCGGGGGAGCGCGCCTCGCTCGCCGACGACATCCGGCAGCTCGCCGAGCACGACCTCGACCGGTGGCTGTCGCCCCTCGTGGAATCGGCCGTTGCCGCCGGCGAACCCAATGGCGCGGTGGCGCTCATTACGGCCAGGCTGCAAGCCGGCGAGGGCGGCGGTGCCGACGTCGAGGGACCAGCCGGCGGACGACGGTCGGCGCTCGTGCGCGCGCTGATGGACCTCGACGCGCCGGACCGGGTCCTGCTGCCTGAGCTCGAGCTGATGGCGCAGGCGGAAGGTGGGAGCTGGGTGTACGCCTACGACGAGCGGTTGGCGCAGCGGTCGATGACCGCGAAACGCGTCGACCTCTGGTCCGCCATTGGCCGGTCGCCCCACACGCCGCCGGCCGACCGGCGATCCGCGGCCGCGCGGCTGGTAGAGCTCGGATCCCCCGCGGCGGCGACCGCGGTATTCGAGGACCTGGCGGCCTCGGTCGGGCCAGACGATCCCGACCTGTTGCAACTGCTCTACCTGTGGGGCGCACGGCCCGGTCAGTCCCAGGTGGCGTGGCTGGTACAGCGGATGCAGACGGCGCCGTCCAGCGATCGGCCGAGGTGGATTGGGCACATCGTGCAGGCGGGCGGCGCGGGAAGCGTGGTGTTGGCCGTGCCCACGCTTCCCGCGGACGCATCGCCGGCACTGGTGGACGCCTGGGTCGGCGCGCACGAGGCCACGGCGGATCGCTGGCTGGTGCGGGACGCGCTCCAGCAGGTCCTTCTTCGACCCAACCCCGGCACCGAGAACCTGCGGGTGGTGGGCCGTACCGCTCTCGCCCACGAGTTCTCCGGACTGGCCGCGGACGCGTTTGGTGCCATCGCCGCGCGCGATCCTCAAGACCTGGAGTCACTCCGCTGGCTGGGAGCGCTCTCGTTCTACGAGGGACAAACCGCGCGCGCGCGCAGGTGGCTGACGGCGTACGTGGCCGCCGGAGGCCACGAAGCAGAATCGCTGTATCAGCTTGGCGAGCTGGCGCTCGCCGATCGCGCCGCGGCCCGCGCACGACAGTATTTCGCTCAGGCCCTCGAGTATCTGGGCGATCCGTCCGCACAGGTCAACCAGCCGCTGTTGGCCAACGTCCTGGTCCGGCGCGGGGAGCGCGAGCGGGCCGCGAGCACGTTCGAGGCCATCCTGGCCGAGAACCCGGCGCTCGATCACGTGCGAGCCGACTACGCCGTTGCGGCACTCCAATGGGGCGACGACGGCCTGGTGCGCCGAATCCTGGACGGTGCCCCCGGGAACGGTGAGGCCGGGGCTCCAGCGCTCGTCGCCGGTGGTGGCTCGAAGCGTCTCGACCTTCTGCGCATCGAGTGGCTGACGCACGAGGGCCGTTACGGCGACGCCCTTCACCTGCTGGACGGCCTGTCGGCGCGCTACCCATCCGACGCCGACGTGCTCCTCACCCGTGCGCGCTTCGACGAGGGTCGGGGACGACCCCTGGACGCCGACCGAGGCTACGAGCTGGCGCGACAAGGTGCGGCGCTGCGTGACGACATCGACCGCATCGTGCGGGAGCGCTTGCGCCAGCAGTCTCCGCGGGCGGGTATCGAAACCGAGGGTCGCACCATCAGCGGCGGCTGGGACGAGCAGTACGAGCGGCTGACGGCGGGTGGGCAGTGGCGCCCGCACGCGCCCGTGGCGCTCTCGTTCGAGCGGCTCCGGCTCTCCGCTCCCCAGGTGCGCCTGCCCGATGGCCGGGTGGCGCCGATCGAAGCCGACCTTCGCCGCTTCGATGCCAGCGCGACGATGCGCGTCGCACCAGGCACCACCGTGGGCGGGGCCGTGTTCGGCACGTCTTCGGGAGTCGGCACGGGTCTGACGCTGTCTCACGACGACCTGCGCGGACGTTCGGAAGTGACCGCCGAGTTCGGCAGGCCCTTCTGGGAATTTCTCGAGAGCGCGGCCGACGATGGACGTCGTGACCGCGTGGGCGTGCAGCGGCAATGGCGCTTCAGGCCCGACACGGCCGTGTGGGTGCAGGCCGGCGCGAACCGCTACCGGCTGGCGTCCGGCGCGAGCACCGAGTCGGCGGCGCTCAGCCTGGGCGTGGTGCGCACCATCCGGCAGGCGGCGCCTTCCATCACGCTGCAGTACGGGCTCGACAAGGAGCACCGGTTGCGCGCCTCGGTCTCGACCACGCCGGAGGGGCAGGAGTTCGTGCCCGTTCCGCTGGTGAGCCGCGAAGTGCATCTCTTCGGTGCCGTCAGCCGCTTCGCGGTGGCCCGCGACTGGGAAGTGGAGGCCACGGGTGGCTACACGTTCGATCGTCTCGGAGGCCGCGGTTCGTTCGTGACCGTGCGGCTGGTGCCCCCCGCCAGCGCCCGCGTGGGCGTGGAGCTGTGGGCCGACCGCCGGCTCTTCGCGCTCGCCACCACCCAGCGCGTGCTGAAGGCCGGTGCGCGGCTCACGGTGCGGTTCTAGTCATGACGGCGACGTCCCTTGTTCCGGCGGCCCCGAACGGATCCGAGACCGCGTCGCGCTGGTCGCCACTGGTCGAGATCGGGCTCTTCGTGGCGTTCGTGCTGGCGCTCGATGCGCTCTGGGGACCGGGCGATCGGTTCGCCCACCTCCAGCCTCACCCGTTCTGGGCGATCGTGCTGCTGATGGCGGTGTACTACGGTACCCAGGAGGCCCTGCTCGCCACCGCCGTCAGTTCCGTTGCGCTGCTCCTGGGCAATCTGCCGTCTCCCTCACTCGATCAAAACGTCCACGACTACGCCGTGCAGGCGCTGCTGACGCCCTTGCTGTGGATGCTGGCATCGCTGGTCCTCGGCGAGCTGCGCATGCGTCATCGCCAGCAGCAGAACGAAACCAGCGAGCGGCTGACGCAAGCCGAGCGCCGGGTGGCGCTGCTCTCGCACGCGCACAAGGACCTGGCGGCGGCCAAGCAGCGGCTCGAAACCCGGCTGGCCGGCCAGCTCGGGACGGCAACGGGCCTGTTCGAAGCCGCGCGCAAGATTGAGACGGTGGAGCCGGGGCAAGTGATTGCCGGCGTGTCGGACCTGGTGGAGGTGGCGCTCCACGCGAAGGCGTTCTCGCTGTTCCTCCTGGAGGGCGATGCGCTGGTGCTGACGGCGGCACGGGGCTGGGCGCCCGAGCGTCGATACGCCGAGCGGTACACCGGCACGGCGCCGCTCTTCCAGGAGGTGGCGGGCGGCCAGCGCGTGGTGTCGGTGGCCACCCCCGCCGGCGAGGCGGTCCTGCAGGGCCACGGGCTGATGGCCGGTCCGCTCGTCGACCCCGGTTCCGGGAAGCTCATCGGCATGCTGAAGGTCGAGGACATGGCATTTCTCGACTTCAACCTGAGCAGCCTTCAGACTTTCAAGGCGTTGTGCGGCTGGATTGCCGCCGCCTACGCCAACGCCGAGGCCTACCAGGCCAACCAGATCCAGGACGAAACCACGCGTCTCTACGCGATGAAGTACCTCGAGCGGCAGACGGCCTACGTGACGGAACTGGCCCTGCGGTTCGGGTTCGATCTCACGCTCCTGCTCTTCCGCGTGGAGGTCGACGACCTGACGGAGAGTCAGCGACGCGACGTGCCCGCAGCGCTCGGCGAGGTGGCGCGGAAGGTGATGCGGCGAACCGACCTCGTGTTCAGTCACGATCCGCCGGGGCGGCAGTTCGCCGTCCTGCTGCCCGGCACTCCCGCCGAGAACTGCGCCATCGTGGCCGGCAAGCTGCGTGAACGCCTCATCGAACGGTGCGGCCACGATGTGCGGTGCACCACCGTGGTGCGGGCGCTCTGCCGGGCCGACGACTCGGCGTTGCGCCGGCAGTTGCGCGCACCTTCCGACGACGGCGCGTCGTCTGCCGAAATGGTGTCCTCGCGCGACCGGCACCTGGTGGCGTCGTGACGGGCCGACTCGACTCCGCGCCTGCGCCCAGGTCGCCCGGCGGCGACCTCTACACCATGGCCGTGGCGGGGTTGGCGCTGTTGGCCGAAGGGGCACTCCTGCTCGGAGCGACGCGAGGCGCGGCCCTCGTGAGTCTGATGGCTGGACACGGCGCGGTTCTCGCGGCGGTTGGCGCGTGGGCGTTCAGCCCCGCGCGGCGCCGGGCGCGCTATCCGCTGCTGCTCTGGATCGCGACGGCGTCGTTCGGCCCGTTCGGCCCCGCGGGCGTGTTGCTCGCCCGGGCGCTCGAATGGCGGTACGCGCGTCAGGCGACCGATGGGGAGGAGTGGCACGCCATGCTCTTCCCGCCCACCCACGTCGACGAGAACGCCGAGCTCTGGCGCCGCATCGGTCAGCGAGCGAGCGATCGGCCGGCCGAGCAGCACGTCACGCCCTTCCTGGACGTGCTGTCGTTCGGCTCCATCCCCCAGCGCCAGTCCGTGGTCGCCATCATCGCGCAGCAGTTTCACCCCGCGTTCGCGCCGGCCCTCAGGGCCGCGCTCTGCGATCAGCACAACGTGATCCGTGTACAGGCGGCCACGGCCATCGCCAAGATCGAAAACGAATTCCTCGAACGATCCATCCGGCTCGAGAAGTCGACCCGCGAGGCGCCAGACGACCCGGCCGCCGTCCTCGCGCTCGCCACCCACTGCGACGATCAGGCGTTTGCCGGGCTGCTCGACGCCACACGCGAAGAGGAGTGTCGGGTCAAGGCTGCGGCCGGTTACGGCCGGTTCCTCGAAAGCCGCCCGGCGGACGACACGGTGAGGTTCCGGTTGGCCCGGCTGCAGCAGCGCCGGCGGCTGTGGCACGAGGCCGAACCTTTGTTCCGCCAGCTCGTGGCCGCCGGGCACCCCGGTGCGTACCACTGGCTGATGGAGAATCTGTTCGCGCAGGGGCGCTACGGGGAGGTCCGGGCGCTGGTTGCCGCACACTCCGCGGCGCCGGATACCGACCTTCTGCCCGAGGTCGCGGCGACGGTCGAGTTGTGGAAGGGCCGGGAGGCGGCGGCATGAACGCGCGGCCAGCCGCAGACGTGTGCCTGATTCTCGAAGGAACGTATCCATACGTCACGGGCGGGGTCTCGAACTGGACGCACGACCTGATCCGTGCCCAAAGCCACTTGTCCTTCCATCTGGTGGCGCTCGTGCCTCCTGGGCCAGAGGTGCGGCTCCGCTTCGAGCTGCCGACGAACGTGACGGGCGTGACGCGGATCGAGCTGCAGTCCCTCGCCGAGGGGTGCGCGGCTCCCCGTGGCTTCGGGCGCGTGCTCGACGAGTTGGAGGAGCCGCTGATCGGGCTCACCACCGGCGGCGGCCTCGCCGAGGTGGAGGCCGTCCTGAAGGCGCTCCGATCCGCTGGTCCGGACATCGGGCGCGAGGCCCTGCTCAATTCCCGGGAGGCGTGGACGCTGCTGATGCGGATGTACGAGCGGCAGTGCCCACGGGTGTCGTTCCTGGACTATTTCTGGACCTGGCGCACCCTGCTGCTGGGCGTGTCGTCGGTGCTGCTCGCGCCGCTGGCGCCCGCACGCGTCTACCACGCGCTCTGCACCGGGTACGCGGGGCTGTATGCGACCCGAGCACGTCTCGAGACCGGCTGCCCGGCGCTGCTCACCGAGCACGGCATCTACACGAACGAGCGCCGGGTCGAGATCACCATGGCCGACTGGCTGCAGCAGGATCCGCTCCAGACCCTGAGCATCGATCACCTGCACCGCGACCTGCGCGACCTCTGGATCGATACCTTCACCAGCTTCTCGCGGGCCACGTACGCGGCCTGCAGCCAGGTGATCACCCTGTTCGAGGGCAACACCGAGCTGCAACTGCAGGACGGCGCGGCACCCGAGAAACTGCGGGTGATCCCGAACGGCATCGAGCTAGGCGAGACGGTCACGCGCCTCCGGGGAAGCACGGCGCCCACCGTCGCCCTGGTGGGCCGCGTCGTGCCGATCAAGGACATCAAGACGTTCCTCAGAGCGGCGGCCATCCTTCGCGATTTCGTTCCGGACGTACGAGTGTGGGTGCTCGGCCCGCTCGACGAAGACCCCGACTACGTCGCGGAGTGCCGTCAACTGGCGACGCGCCTCGACCTGGAGGCGACCGTGGAATTCAAGGGACGTGTTGCTCTGACAGACTACTATCCGTTGATCGACGTGCTGGTGCTCACGAGCGTCAGCGAGGCGCAGCCGCTGGTCATCCTGGAAGCCGCGGCGATGGGCGTGCCGTCGGTCGCCACCGACGTCGGATCGTGTCGAGAGATGATCCTGGGCCGATCCGACGAGCAGCCGCCGCTCGGGATGGCGGGCGCCGTGACGCCGCTGGCCAACCCCGCGGCCACCGCCGAAGCGGTGCGTGGCCTGCTCACCGACGCCTGCGCCTACCAGCGCTGCAGCGCGGCCGCGCAGGAGCGGGTGCGCCGCTGCTACAACAAGGCCAACCTCGATCGCGCCTACCGGGACATCTACCAGGAGCACCTGGAGACGACCGTGGCCCTGGTGGAGGCCTGAGGTGGCTGGCATTGGATTCGTCCTCCGGAAGCTCACCTCGCGGGGCGACCTGCTGGGCCTCGCCCGGGGGTACGCCCACGCGTCGGTGTCGTCCTCGGGCAGTTGGCTGTTCACAATCGTGGCGCTGGCCGCTATCACCTACTTCGGGCCGAGCTTTGCCACCTACGCCGACCTCAGCACGTTCCGGCTGGTGGTGGTCTACAACTTCGCGTTCTCCCTGGTGATCACCGGTCCTCTCATCCTGGTGCTCACGCGTTACCTCTCGGACCAGATCTTCGCGAGAACCGTCGCCGGGGTTCCCGGGATGGTCGTCGGAGGACTGGCCATCGCGATCGCGGCGTCGGCGCTGGTCGGCGCCCCGTTCTACTTCTGGTACGTGGATCTCCCTCCCGTCGCACGGATGGCGGGGTGGGTGGGTTTCGCCCTGGTCTCGAGCATCTGGGTGCTGAGCGTGTTTCTGAGCACGCTCAAGGAGTACGCCGCGGTCACGCGGACGTTCGGCATCGGGATGCTCGTCGCGCTCGGCGCGGCGTACGGGGCCGGCCCCAACGCCGGGGTGGACGGCATGCTGCTCGGGTTCGATGTGGGGCTCGCCTTCATCGTCTTCGCGCTCGTGGCCAGAGTGTTCGCGGAGTTTCCGTTCGAGGTGCAGCAGGTGTTCGCGTTCGTGCCGTACTTCCGGACGCAGTGGCCGCTGGCGCTCGGCGGGGTCGTGTACTTCGCGGGAATCTGGGTCGACAAGTGGCTCATGTGGACGGCACCCGAGCGCCAGGTGCTGCCCGCCGGGCTGGTTTCCTACCCCGACTACGACAGCGCGCTCTTCCTGGCCGCGCTCAGCATCGTGCCGTCGATGGCGGTGTTTGTCGTCAACATCGAGACACGCTTTTTCGAGCAGTACCACCGGTTCTATCGCGACATCGGGTCGCACGCGACGCTGGCCCGCAT
>JADZBZ010000296.1 GCA_020851835.1 Acidobacteriota bacterium | reverse complement strand
CGGGAGTTGCGCGCGCAACTCGAGGCGCGCGGCGCGCGCTTCCGCACCGCCTCCGACACCGAGGTCATTCTCGAGGGCTACGAGGCGTGGGGCGACGGGGTGCTGCCGCGGCTGGACGGCATGTTCGCCCTGGCCCTGGCCGATCCCGGTCGCCGGCGTGTGCTCCTCGCACGCGATCGCGCCGGGCAGAAGCCGCTGTTCCTCGTCCGTGTCGGCCAACGTCTGCTGTTCGGCTCCGAGATCAAGGCGCTGCTCGGCCACCCCGATTTGCCGAGACGGCTCGATCGCGAGTCGCTGGACTTCTACCTGGCCTACGGCTACGCGCCGGCGCCCCGGTGCCTGCTCGAGGGCTTCAGGAAACTCCGTCCCGCGCACGCGATGGGCGTGTCGGTCGACAGCCTCGACGAGCGCGAGTGGTCGTACTGGCAGTTGCCTGAAGCGCCGGCGCTCGCCGATCGTCGCGCCGCGTCCGGCTCCGGCGCGCGCGCAGCCTGCCTGAACGAGTTCGAGACCCGTCTCGAACAAGCCGTGGCGCGCCAGATGGTGGCCGACGTGCCGGTGGGCGTGCTGCTGAGCGGCGGCTCGACTCGAGTCTGGTCACGGCCATGGCCGTACGCCGGAGCCACGGCCGAGTGCGCACCTTCACGGTGACCTTTCCCGGGCATCCGTCGCACGACGAAGGACCCCATGCGCGGCTGGTGGCCTCGCACCTGGGCACCGAGCACACCGAGCTTGCCGCGGAAGGGGCCGGTGCGGAGCACCTCGTCGAACTCGCGCGCCAGTTCGACGAGCCGGTGGCCGATTCGGCAATCGTGCCGACCTGGCTGCTCTCGCGGCTCGTCCGGCGGGAGGTGACCGTTGCTCTCGGGGGTGATGGCAGCGACGAGCTGTTTGGCGGCTACCCGCACTACCGCTGGCTGATGCGCCTGGCGCGACTCAAGCGCGTCGTGCCCGGTCCGCTGCGCGCGGCCCTGGCGGCGCCGGCGTCTTTTTTGCCCGTCGGGGTCACGGGCCGCCACCATCTGATTGGGTTGGCGGGTGATATCGGGCGCTCGATCGCACACGTCAACATGTACTTCGATCGATCGGCGCGGCAAGCCCTCGTGCCGGGCCTGGGCTCGGCCGGCGCGAACCAGCCCGAGGCCTGGCGAGGCAGCCTGGCGTCGGCGGAGCCCGACCTCCTGGCCCGCGCGATGAAGGCCGACTTCCAGTCCACACTCCCGGACGCCTACCTGGCCCGCGTGGACCGCGCCAGCATGCGCTGGGCGCTCGAGATTCGGGCGCCGTACCTGGACCACGCGCTGGTCGAGTTCGCCATGGGCCGCGTGCCGTCGGACTTGAAGGTCAACGCCACCGAGCGGAAGGTTCTCCCCCGGGCGCTGGCGGCGCGCGTGCTGCCGCCCGCCTTCGACCGCGCGCGCAAGCAGGGCTTCACCATGCCGCTGGGCGCCTGGTTCGCGGGCGGCTTTGGCGACGTCGTCGCCGACGTGCTCCACGCCGAGCGCGACCTCTTCGATCGCGCCGCCGTGGACCGGCTGCTGGCCGGCCAGCGCGCCGGGCTCGCCAATGCCGAGCGGCTCTTCGCCTTGACGATGCTGGCGCTGTGGCGCCGCGAGTACGGCGTGGGCGTGTGAGGGAGAACCCGGCCGGGCGCGGCGCCTTCGTGGTTCTCTGCCCCGCGGGTGGGCCATACTTAGGGGATGCGTCGGGTGCGTGTGGGCATCACCGTGGGCGATCCGGCCGGCATCGGGCCCGAGATTGCCGCCAGGGCCAGCGCCGACCCACGCGTGGCCGAGGTGTGCGAACCGGTCGTCTTCGCACCCGATCGCCTCGACGGCATCCGTGTCGGATTCGAGAGCGCGGCAGGCGGGCGAGCGGCCTACGAGGTGATCCTCCGCGCGGTCGAGGCCGCGCGTTGCGGAGAGGTGGACGCCGTGGCCACGGCACCCATCAGCAAGCGTGCCTTCGCCCTGGCCGGCCTGCCCTGGAAGGGGCACACGGAACTGCTGGCGCACCTGTGCGGCGTGGAACACGTCCGCATGCTGTTCTATGCCGAGGCGTGCGGGGAGGTCGCCGGGACTGACGGGGCTGACGGGACGGTCGCCGGGACTGAAGTCCCGGCGCTCCAGAGTACGGAGCGCCGGGACTTCAGTCCCGGCGGTGGCGCGGGTCAGGAGCGCCGGGACTTGAGTCCCGGCGGTGGAACGGGTACGGAGCGCCGGGACTTGAGTCCCGGCGGTGGCGCGGGTCCGGAGCGCCGGGACTTGAGTCCCGGCGGTGGAGCGGGTCCGGAGCGCCGGGACTTCAGTCCCGGCGATGCTCGCCTCCGCCGGGCGCTCTGCGTCACGCTGGCGACCGTGCACGTGCCGCTGGCCGACGTGCCTGGCCTGCTGACCACCTCCGGGGTGTCCCGCACCATCACCATGACGGCCGACTGGCTGAAGGGCCTGGGCGTCGTCGCCCCGCGTGTGGCGCTGGCCGGGCTCAACCCGCACGCCGGCGAGGGCGGCCTGCTCGGCGGCGAAGAAGAAGCCGTGCTCGCGCCGGCCGTGGCCGCCGCCCGTGAAGCCGGCGTGGACGCCAGCGGCCCCTGGCCGGGCGACACCGTTTTCCGGCGGGCCACGCGCGGCGAGTTCGATGCCGTGGTGGCGTGCTACCACGATCAGGGACTGATACCCGTGAAGCTGCTGGCATTCGGCGAGGCGGTCAACGTCACGATCGGGTTGCCCATCATCCGCACGTCGGTGGACCACGGCACGGCCTTCGACATCGCGGGGCGCGGCCTCGCCGATCACGGGAGCCTCGTGGCGGCCGTCCGGCTGGCCGCCCGGCTGGCCGAGGCGCGGCGCTAGTGGGCCGGCACCCGGACGAGGCCGGCGAGACGCTGATCGCCGACAACCGCAAGGCGTTCCACGACTTTCACATCCTCGAGACCTTCGAGGCCGGCATTGCGCTGCTCGGCACCGAGGTGAAGGGCATCCGCGAAGGGCGCGCCAACCTGCGCGACGCCTACGCGCGCGTGGAGCAGGGCGAAGTCTGGCTCTACAACGTCCACATCAACCCCTACACGCATCGGGGCTACGTGGACCACGACCCCAGGCGCAAGCGACGCCTGTTGCTGCACCGGCAGGAGATTCGCAAGCTGATTGGCAAGACCGTGGAAAAGGGGCTGACGCTGGTCCCGACGAAGCTGTACTTCAAGAACGGTCGCGTCAAGGTGGCGCTGGCGCTGGCCAAGGGCAAGCAGGCCCACGACAAGCGCGAAACCATCCGCCGCCGCGAGGTGGATCGCGAGACGCGGGCGGCGGTCAAGGAGCGCACACGGTGAAGCCCATTCCCTTCAATCGTGCCGCCGTCACCGGCCGGGAACTCGAATACGTGTCGCGGGTCATCTCCGCCGGGCCGCTGCACGGCGACGGTCCCTTCACCCGCTCGTGTCACGAGTGGCTCGAGCGGCTCACCGGATCGCCCAAGGCGCTGCTCACCACCTCCTGCACCCACGCGCTCGAAATGGCCGCCCTGCTGCTCGACCTGAAGGCGGGCGACGAGGTGATCGTGCCGCCCTTCACCTTCGTCTCCACCGTCAACGCCATCGTCCTGCGCGGCGCGCGGCCGGTGTTCGTCGACATCCGTCCCGACACCCTCAACCTCGACGAGACGCAAATCGAGGCGGCCGTCACCCCGCGCACCCGCGCCATCCTCCTGGTGCACTACGCCGGCGTTGGCTGCGAGATGGACGCCATCATGGCCATTGCGGCGCGGCACGGCGTGCCGGTGATCGAAGACAATGCCCACGGTCTTTTCGGCACCTACCGGGGACGGCCGCTCGGCACGTTCGGCCTGTTTTCGACGCTCAGCTTCCACGACACGAAGAACCTGTCGTGCGGCGAAGGCGGTGCGCTGCTGGTCAACGATGCGCGCTACGCCGACCGCGCGGAGATCATCCGCGAGAAGGGGACCAACCGCACGCGCTTCTACCGTGGCCAGGTGGACAAGTACACGTGGTGCGACATCGGCTCCAGCTACCTGCCCTCCGACATCCTCGCGGCCTACCTGCTGGCGCAGATCGAGTCGCACGAGCGCATCCAGCGCCGGCGGCACGAGCTGTGGAGCCGGTACGCAGCGGACCTGGCCAGCTGGGCGCCCGGGGCCGGCGTCCGGCTGCCGGTCGTGCCCGATCACTGCACCCATCCCGCCCACATCTTCTATCTGCTGATGCCCTCGCTCGAAGCCAGAACGGCGCTGCTGGCCTACCTGCGCCAGCGCCTGATCCTCGCGGTGTTCCACTATCAGCCGCTGCACCTCTCCGACATGGGCCGCCGCCTCGGCGGCCGCGACGGCCAGTGCCCGGTGACCGAGGAGGTGTGCGACCGGCTCGTGCGGCTGCCGCTCTTCTTCCAGCTCGAAGACGACGACCAGGCGCGGGTGATCGAGGCGGTGACGGGCGCCACCTCCGGGTAGGGCGGCGAGCCCGCGCGCCAAGGCTGTTACGATCCATTCCCGATGTCATCCAGCAAGCCCACCGTCCTGGTGTTCGGCGCCGGCGGGCAACTGGGCCAGGCGATTGTGGCGCGCTTCGCCGATGGCGCCCACGTGCACGCCCTCCTGCGCGGCGAGGTCGATGTCACCGATGCGGAAGCGGTGAGGCGGACGCTGTCGGGCGGGCAGCCGGCCGCCATCGTCAACTGCGCGGCGTTCAACGATGTGGACGGCGCCGAGGAGCGGCAGGAAGAAGCGCTGGCGGTGAACGGCATGGCCGTGGGCATCCTTGCCCGTGCCGCCGAGACTATCGGCGCCACCTTCTTCCACTACAGCACCGACTTCGTGTTCGCCGGCCGCGAGCCCGGCGTCTGGACCGAAGACGATGCGCCGGAGCCGCAAAGCGTGTACGCACAGTCGAAGCTGGTAGGCGAGTGGCTCGCCCGCGACTGCACCCGGCACTACGTGCTGAGAGTGGAGAGCCTGTTCGGCGGCCACCTGCGCCGGAGCACCATCGACCGCATCGTGGCGTCGTTGGGGGCGGGCGGGCCGATGAACCTGTTCCACGATCGCACCGTCACCCCCAGCTTCGTGGACGACGTGGCGGAGGCCACCTGGCAGCTCATGGCCCGCCGGGCGCCGTACGGCCTGTACCATGGCACCAACAGCGGCGTCACTACGTGGGACGCCGTGGGCCGGGCCGTGGCCCGGCGGCTCGAGCTCGATCCCGCCCTCATCGCGCCGGTGTCGGTCGCCGACGTCGTCATGAAGGCCCCGAGGCCGCAATACGCGGCGCTCTCGAACGAGAAGCTCGCCCGGGCCGGCGTGCCGATGCCCACGTGGGAGGATGCGCTCGACCGCCACCTGTCGCGCCTGCCCGCATGAGCGCGACCATCGTCATCGTCGGCTATCGTGCGTACGAGGAACTGGAGCGCTGCCTGGCGTCGCTGGCCCGCCATGAGCCGGGCACGCCCATCGTGCTGGTGGACCACGCGGCCGATGAGGTCCGCGGCCGCCGCCTGGCCGCCGCCTTCTCCGCCGTGCTGTACGAGCCGCGACGCGACAATCCAGGATTCGCGGCGGGGGTGAACGACGCCGCGCGGCATGCCGACCCCGGGCCGATCCTGCTGCTCAACCCCGATTCCGAGGTCACCGCGCCGGTCGTGGCCCGGCTCGCGTCCGCGCTCGACGCCCATCCCCATGCGGGAGTCGTGGGCGGTCTGGTGCGCGAGGAGAACGGCTCGGTGCAAGCCTCCGCACGCCGCTTTCCTGGTCTGACGACGGGCCTCGGGGGGCGCACGTCGTGGCTGTCGCGCGTCGCGCCGGGCAACCCGCTGACCCGGCACAACCTCACCACCGATCCGGCGGGCGGCGTGGCGCCGGTGGACTGGGTGAGCGGGGCCTTCATGCTCATCCGGCGCGAGACCTTCGACGTGCTCGGGGGCTTGGACGAAGCATTCTTTCTCTACTGGGAAGACGCCGACTTCTGCCGGCGCGCGCGTGACGCCGGGTGGGAGACGCTGTACGCCCCGGTCGTCGAGGTCACCCACTTCACCGGGCGCGCCAGCCGCCATGCGCCCATCCGGTCGCTCTGGGCCTTTCATGCCAGTGCACTGCGCTACTACTGGAAGCACGGGTCGTGGCTGGCCCGCCTGCTCAGCCCAGTGGTCGCCGCCGCTCTGGCGGGACGGTTTGCCTGGAGGCTGCTCGTGCGGCGCACCTAGGCCCCTGGAATCGTCCGTTTCCTGCGTCGCGCCGCTGAAACGCCGACCGACGGCACGACACCATCTGGTCGAGAATGGTAACGAACATTATGGACTTGTAACTGACTCATGCGTGCTCTTGCGCCAATAGCCGGGACTGAGATAGGCTCAAGCACTGCTGGCTGCCGATCCCTTCGTCGCTCAGAGCCCGGATTGCTTCCCTTTGTCGCCCTCATCGTCCTGTCGGCCTGTGCCAATGCCGGAGTGGTTGGCCCTGAGCCGGCCGTCCAGACGGGCGCGGCCATGACCGCGGGCGCACCCACGGACGTCGAGTTGCGCATCGGCGAGCGGGCGCGCGTGCCGCCGGTCGCGGTCACCTTCACCCGCGTCGCCACCGATTCCCGCTGCCCGACCGGCGTGGACTGTGTGTGGGAAGGCGATGCGGTGGTGGAGCTGGCCGTGGAGCGCGACGATCGCGCGACCGCGTCGGCCTCCCTGCACACGAATGGCGGCCTCGCGCAGGAAGCCACGGCCGCAGGCGTGCGGCTGCGCCTGGTCCGCCTCGAACCCTATCCCACCGCCGGCCGGCCCATCGAGGCCGCCGACTACCGCGTTGTCTTATCCGTTGCCGAACCCTAACCTGTCCACCGGAGCAAATCCCGTGTCTTCACATCCCAATCCGTCCCCCCATCTCCACCCGCGCCTGCCAGGCCGCTCGCGCTTCCTGCCGGTCCTGGCCTTGGCGGTGCTCGTGGCGGCCACGGCCGCAACCTTTTCTCAATCGGGCAATTCGTCGCCGCTCCTGGCGCTGGAGGTCGATCCGTATCCGAACTTCGACATCCGCACGGTAGAAGACTCCACCATCAAGGACAAGGCGTCGGCACGCGAGTACCTGGCCCGCTTCGCCGCAGCGCCGGACGCGGTCGAGGCTCGGGCCATGGCTCGCGTGGCCGGGATTGCGGCCCTCGAGAGCGCCGTGAAGGGCGTCGACATCCAGGCCCACCCCGCTCTCAAGGCCACCGAGGTCGTGAGCGCCATGCCGGGAACCGACATGCTCACCGGGCCCTCGGACGAACGGGTGGCCGCGTTCCGCGAGTTCCTGACCGCGCATGCCGATGCCTACGGCGTGTCGGCCGGGCAGGTGGCCGAACTCGACGTGGTGGCCGACTACTCGAACCCGGCTGGCAACATGAGCTGGGTTGAATTCGAGCAGCGCTTCAATGGCATCCCGGTGTTCCAGGGCCTGCTGCGCGGCGGGTTCACTGCCAAGGGTGAGCTGGCGCGGACGACGGGCGTGCTGGCGACGGGTATCGATGCCACGGCGCTCGCGAGCGTGCCGTCGGTGAGCGCGGCACAGGCCGTGTCGATCTCGGCCGCCAACGTGGGCTGGGACGTGCCGGAGAGCATCCTGGTGGAGCAGCCCTCGGAGAGCGCGAATCGCGTGACCTTCGATCGCGCGACCATGGCCGACGATGCAAAGGCGTGGCTGGTGTACTTCCCGCTGACCGACGGGGTGGCGCGGCTGGCGTGGGCGACCGAGATCATCGGCGACCCCTACGGGTTCCTGACCGTGGTAGACGGCGAGACGGGCACGATCCTGTTCCGCAAGAACCTGACGAACTTCCAGACACAGTCGGGCAGCTACAGCGTGTATCCGAGCGACAGCCCGGCCCCGGAGTCGCCGTCGCCCGCGTTGCCGGGTGGCGGCTACCAGGCCCCCTATGTGCCGCGCCAGACCTTCACGCTGATTGGCAACGAGGCGCCCAACACGTTCAACAATCTCGGCTGGATGACGGATGGCGCCAACGAGACGGCCGGCAACAGCGTGCGTGCCGGACTCGACCTCGTCGCGCCCGATGGGATCGAGGCCACGGTCACCGGTACCAGCCGCGTGTTCAACTTCGCCTACGACCCGGAGACCGACGCGCCGTCCACGGCCAACTACCGCAGCGGCGAAGTGACGGACATGTTCTATTGGACCAACCGGTACCACGACAGCCTGTACCTGCTCGGTTTCACCGAAGCGGCGCGCAACTTCCAGGTCGACAATTTCGGCCGCGGCGGTGTCGGGAACGACGCCGTCAAAGCCGAAGGCCAGGACTACTCCGGCACCAACAACGCGAACTTCCTGACGCCGGCCGACGGGGCCTCTGGCCGCATGCAGATGTACATCTTCCCGGGGCCCAATCCGGATCGGACATCGGGAATCGACCACGACGTGCTGCTGCACGAGTTGACGCACGGCACGTCCAACCGTCTGCACAACAACGGCAGCGGCCTCAGCGCGCAGATGTCCGGTGGCATGGGTGAAGGCTGGTCCGACTTCTACGCGCGAGCGCTGCTCTCGGATGCGTCCGAGAATGTCAATGGCGTCTACACCACTGGCGGGTGGGTCACGAACCTCCTGTCGGGCGGTTTCACCGACAACTACTACTACGGCATCCGGCGATTTCCCTACGCCGTGATGTCCACGGTCGGTGGCCCGATGAACCGGCCGCACAACCCCCTGACCTTCGCCGACATCGATCCCGCGCAGATCAACACCACCGACGGGGCCTATGCGCGTTCGCCCATCATCGGGAACACGGCGAACGAGGTGCACAACGTTGGCGAGGTGTGGTCCATGGCGCTCCTCGAGGTGCGCGCGCGGTTCATCACGCGCCTGGGTTTCGCCACGGGCAATCAGCGATTCCTCCAGTTCGTCACCGACGGCATGAAGTTGGACCCCGTGAACCCGACCCTGCTCCAGGGACGGGACGCCATTCTCGCGGCGGCCGTTGCCGGTGGCAACCTCGCCGCGGACATCGCGGACATCTGGGCGGGCTTTGCCGTGCGCGGCATGGGCGTCAGCGCCCAGGTGGTGTCTGGCTTCACGGTGGTCGAGGCGTTCGACGCGCCCGGTATCGCCGCGGGCACCGCGACGCTTGTCTCCGAGTCCATCCCGAACGGCCGCATCGATCCGGGTGAGACGGTGGGCGTCAGCTTCTGCATCGTCAACAACGGCTCCAGCATGAGCGGCGCCGTCACGGGCACGCTGCAGTCGGGCGGCGGCGTGACGTCACCCTCTACGGCGCAGGGCTACGGCGCCATTCCCGTGGCCGGGACCGTGTGCCGGACGTTCACCTTCACGGCCAGTGTTGCGTGTGGCGCCACCATCAACGCGACGCTGCAGGCCGAGGAGAGCAGCGCGTCCACCCGGAACTTCGTCTACAACCTGTTCGTGGGCACGTTGACGCCGTTCGCTACCCAGAACTTCGACGGCGTCGCCGCCCCGGCGCTGCCAGCCGGCTGGTCGACCAGCACGGTCACAGGGGCCGCCAATCCATGGACCACCAACACCACGGCCCCGGACACGGCGCCCAACAAGGCATTCGTGGCCAATCCCGCCGCGATCAGCGACAACGTTCTCTTGTCGCCGTCCATTGGCATTCCCGCGGGGCCGGCGGCGCGGCTCACGTTCCGGAACTTCTACAACACCGAGAGCACCTTCGACGGCGGCGTCCTTGAAATCAGCGTTGGCGGCGGCGCCTTCCAGGACATCATCACGGCGGGCGGCTCGTTCGTCTCGGGTGGCTACAACGGCACCCTGTCCTCCAGCTTCGGCAACCCACTCGGCGGGCGCCAGGCCTGGACCGGCAACGCCGCCAGTTTCCTCGACACGGTGGTGACCTTGCCGGCAGCGGCCTCCGGGCAGAGCGCCGTGCTGCGGTGGCGGATGGGCACGGACAGTAGCGTTTCGAGCACCGGCTGGTCCATCGACACCATCGTCTTCTCGACCGTTGTCTGCGGCGGCGGCGGCGGGCCGGTGCCGACCTCGGTGGACGACGCGTACGTGGGAGCCTTCAACACGGCGCTGATGGTGGCGGCGCCAGGCGTCCTCGCCAATGACAACAGCAACGGCGGCGGCGCGATGTCGGCCCAGGTGGTGAGCGGGAGCGGGCCCACGAATGGCGCGCTGACGCTCAATGCCGACGGCAGCTTCACCTACACGCCCAACGGAGGGTTCATCGGCGCGGACGGCTTCTCGTATCGCGCCTCCAACGGCAACGGGCCCAGCACCCCGGCCTTTGTCGGCATCACGGTGTCGGGGCCGACGACGGTGCAGGCGCCCTACAACCTGCGGGTAGACTCGGTGGTCGGCACCACGGTGACGCTGCGCTGGGACGTGCCGTCCATTGGCCCGCGGCCCGGCGGGTTCATCCTCGAAGGCGGCTTCAGTCCGGGCGAGGTGCTGGCGAGCATCCCGACCGGGACCGACGCGCCGGTGTTCACGTTCTCGGCGCCGTCCGGATCGTTCTTCATCCGGATGCACGCAGCCCTGGGGGCCGACAAGAGCGGACCGTCCAACGAGGTGCCGCTGCTCGTGAATGTGCCGCTGGTGCCCTCGGCGCCGTCGGGTCTGCTGGGGATGGTCGACGGCTCGTCGCTGGCGCTGGCGTGGAAGAACACGTTTGCGGGCGGGCCGCCGAGCGGCCTGATGCTCGACGTGACCGGGTCGCTGGCGACGTCGATCCCGATGGGGCTGACCGACAGCTTCAGCTTCGCGGGGGTGCCCGGAGGCAGTTACAACCTGAGCCTGCGGGCGACCAACGCCGGTGGCGCCAGCCCGTCGTCCAACACGGTGTCGTTGACGTTCCCGGACGCGTGCTCGGGGGCGCCGCAGCCGCCGGCCAACTTCGTGGGCTACAAGATCGGCAGCACGGTCTACGTGTTGTGGGACGCTCCCACGAGTGGCGTCGCGCCGACCGGCTACGTCCTCAACGTCACGGGCGCCTTCGCCGGGAGCTTCCCGACGACGGGCCGCTCGATGAGCGGCGTGGTGGGGCCGGGCACGTACAACCTGAGCGTGGTGGCCACCAACCCGTGCGGATCGAGCGCGGCCTCGCCCGTGCAGGTGGTGACCGTCCCGTGACATCGGTGCACGTGGCTCACCGCGTCTAGTCGCAGAAACACCGGGGGAACGGCCTGGCGCCGTTCCCCCGTCCTTCCCTGACGGCGCCACGCCGCCGGAACCTGCTACCATTTCGACCACCAGTCGGGGACACCTGCCACGGGCGGGCTTCCGATGCCGCCGACCCTGTTCGCCGAACCCGCCGACACCTACCGCCGATGACTGCTCCGCCTGACGACACCGTCCTCGCTCCGCCCGGGCT
>JADZBZ010000295.1 GCA_020851835.1 Acidobacteriota bacterium | reverse complement strand
TGTTCGGCCCCGTCACCCAGGCGCTCGTGGCCGCGTTCGAAGGAGGGGCGTTCGGCCTGGGCCTCGCTTGGGGGCTTTCGAGCCCCGCCGTTCGAGGCGGCGATCCGAATGGGCGTCCCGTCACCTGATATCCGAACGGCTCACCAAACGCTCAGCTCTTGCTGAGGACTTCCGCGCACGGCCCTGTCAGGGTGGCGTCCACCGGCGGCCGCATGTGGCCCGCCGTCGTTTCGGAGGGAGGGCCTCGTGACCGCTCGACGCATCTTCGCCATCGGCTTCATCTTCGTCTGCGCCGCCGCAGGCTGGTTCACGCTGGGGACGTCCCTGGTGTATCGCACCGGCCAGTTCGACAGTTCGCTCCGGGAGGAGGTCGCCGGGCTATGGGGGGGGCCGCACCGCCAATCGGCGCCGGAGGCGTGGGTGGCCCGACCAGCCGACACCGTCGAGAACGCTGTCGAGCAGGCCGATCGCGGTCGCGACGTGGCGCGGCAGGTGCGCCAACCCTCCGTGCAGTGGGTGCCGGCGCCGCTGCTCCGTACCGCCGCCGACGTAACGCTCGACCTGGAGCAGCGCCAGAAGGGCTTGCTCTGGTATGACACCTACACGGTGGCGTTCCGGGGAACGTACGTCTTCACCAATCCCGATGATGTCGAGCGACAGGTGCGCGTCAGGTTCGCGTTCCCCGCGCCGCATGCGATCTACGACGACTTCTCATTCCTCGTCAACGGCCAGCCCGCCCTGCGAGGCGGCGATCTGACGAAGGAGATGGAAAGCCTGGCCCGCGTCGGTCCCGGCGGCCAGCTCACCCTCGTCGTCGCCTACCGCTCGCGCGGGCTGGACGACTGGCGGTATGCCATGTCGAGCGAGGGCGTGGCCGAAGCCCGCGACTTCGTTCTGACGGTGCGGACCAACGTCCGCGGCCTGGACTTCCCGGCGGGCACGATGTCTCCCACCTCGCGGGTCGAGTCGGGCGCCGGCTGGCTGCTGACCTGGCGGTTCGCGAATCTCGTCACCGGGCAGGCCATCGGCGTCGACCTGCCGGCGCGGCAGAACCCCGGACCCCTGGCCGCGCGCATCACCTTCTTTGCGCCCGTCTCGCTGCTCTTCTTCCTTGCGGTGATGGTGGTGCTCGACGTGCGCTCGAGCGTCTCTCTGCACCCGATGAACTACGTCTTCATCTCGGCGGCCTTCTTCGCCTTCCACCTGCTGCTGGCCTACCTGGTCGATCACGTCTCCATCCACGCGGCGTTCGGGACCTCGGCCCTGGTCAGCGCCTCGCTGGTGGCGAGCTATCTCCGCGCCGTCGGGGGCATGCCGGAACGGTGGTGGCAGGCCGTGCTGGCTCAGGCCATCTATCTCGTTGCGTTCAGCTATGCCTTCTTCTTCGAGGGCTTCACCGGGCTGGCCGTGACCGTCGGGGCCATCGTGACCCTGTTCGTGTTGATGCAGATGACCGCCCGGGTCCGTTGGTCCGAGGTGTTCGGGCGCGGCGCTGCAGGAGCACATCATGCCGTCTGACCTGCGGGCGCCCGCGGTGCACCGGTGCCTGGAAGTGATCACCGCCTGTGCGACCGAATTCGTGGACCTCACGGATCGGCTCGAGACGTTCATCAGCCTGACGGGGACCAGAGACGGTCTGCTGCACGTGCAGACGCTCCACACCACCACGGGCCTGCTCATCAACGAGGCCGAGCCCTTGCTGCTGCTGGATCTCATGGTCCGATTCGAGCGGTGGGCGCCGGCCGATCGAGCTTACGCCCACGACGACCTGGCCCGACGCACGGTCAACGTCGGTCCGCTCGAACGGCCCAACGGCTACGCCCACTGCCGTGCGGCGCTGCTTCGCACGTCCGAGACGGTGCTCGTGCGCGGTGGTCGGCTGTGCCTCGGTCGCTGGCAGCGGGTGCTGTTCGCCGAATTCGACGGGCCACAGCGGCGCCAGGTAGCCGCAACCATCGTGCCCGTTATGTGACGGGCATAGGGCCGAGGGTCCGGTTCGAACGGCCGGCGTGGCGGAGCGCCGCCACCGGCCAAGGCGAGAGACAACTGAAGACAACAGAAGCGCACGAGCGGCGTTCGAGCGCCTGCCCCGGCACCGGCCACCCCGGCTGATAACGCCGGGTGGAAGAACGGAGTAGACTCTACTGGATAGACTGGATAGGTTGGGGAGCGGAAAAACCGGGGCGCGTGAGACCGGACCGGGCTAGAATGTCGCTCGGCGTCCGGACGCGTCGGACGGTTGCCTTTTTCGCAGTCACTGTCAGGAGTAGACGAATGAAGCGCATCGCAATTCGAGTCGTGCCCGTGGTGGCGCTGCTCGTCGCGGGTGTCGCGTGGATGACCCCGCGCGTGTCCGGACAAAGCAGCTCGATGCCGAGCACCAAGAACGGCGACTGGCCGATGTACACCGCCGACGTGCACGGCAGCAAGTACTCGCCACTCGACCAGATCAATGCCGGCAACTTCAGCAAGATGGAAGTGGCGTGGCGGTTCAAGACCGACAATCTCGGTCCGCGTCCCGAGACCAAGCTCGAGGGCACGCCCATCAAGATTGGCGACATGGTGTACGCGACGGCCGGCACCCGCCGGGCGGTCGTGGCGCTCAATGCCACCTCGGGCGAAATGAAGTGGATGTACTCGATGGACGAGGGCGAGCGCGCCACGCGCTGGGCGCCACGCCAGCTCTCGGGCCGCGGCCT
>JADZBZ010000294.1 GCA_020851835.1 Acidobacteriota bacterium | reverse complement strand
GCGTGGGTGCTGCTGGCCGACGCGACCCTCGATGGCGAGGCGCTGGAGGTGACTGACGGGGTGTACCTGTCGGCCTCGCCCGATCTCATCAGGCGCGCCCTCACCGAGCCCCCCGACGCGTCCGTGCGGATCGTGGTGGGATATGCCGGGTGGGCGGCGGGCCAGCTCGACGTGGAACTGGCGGACTCGGCCTGGCTGATGGCGCCGGTTCAGCCCGACCTGATCTTCGACACGCCCCTGGCGTCCATGTGGGAAACGGCCATTCGCCGGTTGGGTGCCGAGCCGTCGGCGCTGCAGGGAAGTTCGGGCGTGCACTGAGCGGCCTCGTGGCGACGGCACGGCGCTCGCTGGTGTGGGCAGCAGCGCGCGGTGCCGCATGACAGCGGGAAACGGACGTGATGAGGACTTTGACCCGGATGATGCGCCGCACGTTGACCCCTTCTCTCGTGGCCGTGTTGGCCGGTTGCAGCGGCGGCTCCGCCACCACGGCGCCTCCTCCTTCGCCGGAGGCGATGCTCCCGGAGGCGGCGCGAAGCGAGCTGACGCGGCTCGAGGCCTCGGTGGCGCGATTCGCCCCGACCGACCTGACGGCGGACCTCTCGGGCCTGTCGGCTGGCGACCGCACGGCACTCGGGCACCTGGTGCAGGCCGCACAGGTGATGGATGCGCTGTTTCTCGAGCAGGTCTGGGCCGGCAACCAGACGCGCCTGTACGACCTGGTCCGGGACGACTCGACACTCGGTCGCGCCCGGTTGCACGCCTTTCTCATCAACAAGGGCCCATGGTCGCGGCTCGACCACAACGAGCCTTTCCTCGACGGGGTGCCGGCCAAGCCGCCCTCGGCGAACTTCTATCCAGCCGACGCCACCCGCGAGGAGATCGAGCGCTGGATCGCGGGGCTGCCCTCCGCCGAACAGACGCGCGCTACCGGGTTCTTCAGCACCATCCGGCGCGGCCCCGACGGCGCGCTCGCTTCCGTGCCCTACAGCGTCGAATACCAGGGCACGCTGGCCCTGGCGGCAGCCCACCTGCGCGAGGCGGCGGCGGCCACCGGCGACCCGACGCTCAAGACGTTTCTCGACGCACGCGCCACGGCCTTCAGCACCAACGACTACTACGACAGCGACGTGAAGTGGATGGAGCTCACCTCGGCCATCGAGCCGACGATCGGCCCCTACGAGGTCTACGAGGACGAGTGGTTCAATTACAAGGCGGCCTTCGAGGCCTTCATCACGGTGAAGGACCAGGCCGAGTCGGCGCAGCTCCAGCGCTTCGCCGGCGCCTTGCAGGCCATCGAGGATCACCTGCCCATCGACCCGGCACTCCGCAATCCGAAGCTCGGCGCGATGGCGCCCATTGCGGTGGTCAACACCGTGTTCTCGGCCGGAGACGGCAACCGCGGTGTGCAGACGGCGGCGTTCAACCTGCCCAACGACGAGCGGGTCATCCGCGAAAAGGGCAGCAAGCGGGTGATGCTGAAGAACAACCAGCGGGCGAAGTTCGACACGGTCCTGGTGCCGATCTCGCGCATCGCCCTGTCGGCCGCCGATCAGGCGCAAGTGGACTTCGAGGCGTTCTTCACGCACATCCTGATGCACGAACTGATGCACGGCCTCGGGCCGCACGACATCCGCGTGGGCGGCCGTGCGACCACCGTGCGGCAGGAGTTGAAGGAAACCTACAGCGCCATCGAAGAGGCCAAGGCCGACATCTCGGGCCTCTTCGCGCTGCAGTACCTGGTGGACCAGGGGCAGCTCGATAGAAGCTTCGAGCGGACTATGTACACGACGTTTCTGGCGTCGGCCTTTCGCTCCATTCGCTTCGGGATCAACGAGGCGCACGGCCGGGGCCAGGCCATGCAGGTCAACTACCTGCTCGACCGGGGAGCCTTCCGTGTGGGTCCGGATGGTACCTTTTCGGTCGACGCCGCGCGCGTGCGAGACGCCGTGACCTCGCTCACTCGTGAGATCATGACGCTGCAGGCTGAAGGGGGCTACGACCGGGCCAGGGCGATGATCGAGACGCTGGGCGTCGTGCGTCCCGAGGTCAAGGCCGTCATCGACAGGCTGTCCGGTGTCCCGGTCGACATCGAGCCGCGATTCGTCACGGCTCAGGCGCTCCTGCTGGATCGGTAGGGCGGAGGGAGACCGGTGATTAGCAGGGATCAGGTGGAGGTGGTCGTCGCCCGCATTCGGCCGTTCATCCAGAGCGACGGCGGCGACATCGAGCTCGTGGATGTCGCGGGCAACAAGGCCACGGTGCGGATGAGCGGCAACTGCGTGGGCTGCCCGAGCGCATCGATGACGCTCTTCATGGGTCTCGAGCAGACGCTGCGAGACGAAGTGCCGGGGTTCGAGGAGCTCGTGGTGGTCTGAGGTGGAACCGTCACGACCGTTCTCGATCGATCAGGTGGTGGTGGGCCGCAGTCCCCGGATGCGGGCCGTCTTCGACTACGTACGCGTGGTCGCGGACTCGGACAGCAGCATCCTGATCACGGGCGAGACCGGCACGGGCAAGGAACTGATCGCCAACCTGATCCACCAGGCCAGCCACCGCCGGTCGCGCTCCTTCGTGCCCGTGAGTTGCGCCATTTTCGCGGAAACCCTCATCGAGTCGGAGCTCTTCGGCCACGAGCGCGGTGCGTTCACCGGCGCCATCAAGGACCGCCCCGGCCGCTTCGAGGCCGCCGAAGGCGGCACCATCTTCCTCGACGACGTGGACGACGTGCCGATGTCGGTCCAGGTGAAGCTGCTGCGCGTGCTGCAGAATCGCGTCGTCGAACGGGTAGGCGGCTCGCGGACCATCCCGGTGGACGTGCGCTCGATCACGGGCACCAAGCGGGACCTGAAGCACCTGGTGGCCGAGGGCAAGTTCCGCGAAGACCTGTTCTATCGCCTGAACGTCATCCCCATCACGCTGCCTCCGCTTCGGGAGCGTCGCGACGACATTCCGCTGCTGGCCGACTATTTCCTGAAGCGCTTCTACGCGCATCGCGAGCAGGAGGCTCGGCCCCTGTCGCCCGGCGTACTGCAGGCGTTCATGCGCTATCCGTGGCCGGGCAACGTGCGCGAGCTCGAGAACGCGTGCGAGCGCATCGCCCAGACCTGCACGTGCGATACGGTGAAAATCGGGTGCGTGCCGGTCAGCGTCCTGTTCCATCATGCCGCCGAGGATGTCGCACCCCTGCTCGAGACCGACACGCACCCCTCGTCGGTCTCGCTCGAGGATCGGCTGAAGGACGTCGAACAGGGACTGATCACGTGGGCCCTCAAGGTGGCCGGCGGGAACAAGTCGAAGGCCGCGGAACTGCTGCAGATCAAGCGTTCCACGCTGGGCGACCGCATCAGGAAGCTCGGCCTGCCCGACGCGCCGGCCGCCGACGAAGCCGCCGCCCGCGGCGCCACGGCCGACTGACGGAGCGTCGTCGGTTCGCCGGGCCTCCGGCACAACAATCCGGCGTCCACCCGTGATTCGAAGGCGAGTCGGTCGGGAATTGGCTTGAAACCGCCATCTCCGTCCAGACTCGCCCTGGCATCGGTTTTGCTCACATTGGTGGCCGAAGTGGAACACGTCGTCCGTGTCCCGAGTCGGCCGTGGGGACCGTCGATTTCGAGGCCGGCCGACGTGGTCCATTTACGCTGCCCCCCGAACCCGCCATGGTAGACCGAGAGAAGGTCCTGGCCGTGCTTCGGCGCCGGTTTCCCGGTGCATCCGACAGCCAGACGGCTGCTGCTGCCAACGCCATCGTCGGCCTCGACGAGGAGTGGCAGGCGGTCGAATCCACCGACCTCGTGGAGTTGCTCGAGCGATTGCGGAGCGGACACGAATTCCGTTTGCTCGAGCGCATGCCTCGCTAGGTTGGTTCGACCTGCGCTTCTTCTGACGTCAGTCCGTCATCGCGCGACGCGGTTCCGAAATCAGGCAATCGCTTTGCAATGGAAGAGGCGAACGCGACGCTGTTGCCGGATTTCCGGCGGCGACGTCAGCAGGAGCGACATCATGAAACGTTTCGGTAACTGGGCGGTGTTCCTGGCAACCGTGGCGGCGGTGGCTGGCGTCGGGATTTCGGCGTT
>JADZBZ010000293.1 GCA_020851835.1 Acidobacteriota bacterium | reverse complement strand
TGCACCAGCTCGAGGCGCTCGAGGCCAGGCATCCCGAGCTGGTGACGCCCGATTCTCCGACACAGCGCGTGGGTGGCCGGCCGGCCGAGGGGTTCGTGACGGTCGAGCACCTGGTGCCGATGCTCAGCCTCGATAACGCGTACGACGAAGCGGACCTGCGTGCGTTCGACGAGCGCGTGCGGAAGGGCCTGGTCGCCGAGTCGCCGGCGTATGTCTGCGAGCTGAAGATTGACGGGCTGAGCATCGCGCTCGCCTACGAGGATGGGCGGCTGGTGCGCGGCGCCACGCGTGGCGACGGCGCGCGCGGCGAGGACGTCACCTTCAACGTGCGCACCATCCGCGCCATTCCCCTGAAGCTGTCGGGCCGCCAGCAGGGCCGCGTGGAGATTCGCGGCGAGGTGTACTTCCCGCGGAGGGCGTTCGAGCGCCTGAACGCCGAGCGCGAGGCTCAGGGCGAACCACTCTTCGCCAATCCGAGAAACGCCGCCGCCGGAACGATGCGGACGCTGGACCCGTCGGCGGTGGCCCGGCGCGGCCTGTCGGCGTGGGTGTATCAGGTGGTGTCGGCCGAGGGTACCGAAACTGACGTCACCGGCGCGGCCGCGCCCTCCCAGGCCGCCGTGCTCGGGCAGCTTCGCGCCTGGGGCTGTCCGGTGGAACCACACTGGCGCGTGGCCCAAGGCATCGACGCAGTGCTGGCGTTCTGCGAGGAGTGGCGCGACAGGCGCCTCACCCTGCCCTTCGAGACCGACGGCGTGGTGGTGAAGCTCGACGATCTGTCGCTGCGCCCGCGCCTGGGCACGACGTCGAAGTTTCCGCGCTGGGCGACCGCGTTCAAGTACCCGGCGCAGCAGGCGACGACGCTCCTCGAGCGCATCGAGGTGAACATCGGCCGGACCGGGGCCGCGACACCCTACGCGGTGCTCGAGCCGGTGCTGGTGGCCGGATCCACCATCTCGCTCGCCACGCTCCACAACCCGGACGACCTGGCCCGCAAGGACATCCGCGAAGGCGACACGGTGATTGTGGAGAAGGCGGGCGATGTGATTCCGCGCGTCGTGGGACCGGTGCTGGCCAGGCGCCCGGCCGACTCGCGGCCGTGGGTGATGCCTACCGAGTGCCCGGTGTGCCGGAGCCGGCTGCACAAGCTCGACGACGAGGTCGTCTGGCGCTGTGAGAACAGCTCGTGCCCGGCGCGGCTGGCCCGCAGCCTCGAGCATTTCGTCTCCCGCGGCGCCATGAACATCGAGGGCCTGGGCGAGGTGCTGATTCGCCAGCTCATCGAGAAACAGCTCGTGCACAGCGCCGCGGATCTGTACGACCTCACTCCCGAGGTGCTCGAGGGGCTGGAGCGAATGGGGAAGAGATCGGCCGCCAAGCTGATGGAGCAGGTCGAGCGGTCGAAGCAGAACGACGTGTGGCGACTGCTGAATGCCCTGGGCATTCGTCATGTCGGCGACCGTGGGGCCCAGGTGCTGGCCGATCACTTCGGCTCGCTCGAGGCCATCGAGGCGGCCCCGTTGGCCGCGCTCGAAGAGGTGCGCGAGGTGGGGCCGGTGGTGGCGCAGTCGATTCGCGAGTGGTTCGACGAGCCGTCGAACCGCGCGCTGGTCGGGCGCCTGGCCGGTGCCGGCGTGCGCACGTCGGGCCCTACCAGGCGAGCCCCGACGCGCCCGCAGCCGCTGGCCGGGCAGAGGTTCGTCATCACGGGCACGCTCGGCTCCATCTCGCGCGAGGATGCGGCGGCGCGCATCGAAGCGCTCGGTGGAAAGGTGACCGGGTCGGTCAGCAAGAAGACGAGCTATCTGGTGGTGGGAGCCGAGGCGGGCAGCAAGCTCGACAAGGCCACCGCGTTCGGGATCCCGATGCTCGATGAGGCGGCGTTTCTCGGGCTTATAATGAAGCAATCATGACGCGGGGGTTTGCCTGGCTCACCGCCGCGCTCTCGGCTACGGTGGGCGTGCTCGTGGGTGTGATCCTGTCCGACGCCGTGTCGCCGGGGCCGGCGTTCGTGGCGCTGCCGGGCGGTGCGGCGGCAGCCGCTAGCGCAGCCGCGCCTCTGCCCGCCCCCGTCGCGCTGCCCGGCGCGGTCGACTTCGCCGATATCGCCGAGCGCATCAACCCGGTCGTGGTGAGCATCGACGCCAGCGCGCGCCGTCGGCCGCGCGTGGTGCCCGACGGCCGGCGTCCGGATCTGCCCGACGACCCGCTCACCGATCGCCGCCAACGGCAGGACGAAACGCCGCGCCGCGGCACGGGCACCGGGTTCCTGATCGACGCGCAGGGGCATATCCTCACCAATCACCACGTCATCGAAGGCGCCGAACGGATCACTGTGAAACTGGCCGACGGCCGGAGCCTCCGCGGCTCGGTCGTCGGATCCGACCCGGACACCGACGTCGCCCTCATCAGCGTCGAGGCGCCTTCGCCGCTGCCGCACGCCGTGCTCGGCAACTCCGACACCCTGCGCGTGGGCGAGTGGGTGCTCGCCATCGGCAATCCGCTGGCCTACGAGCACACGGTCACGGTGGGCGTGGTCAGCTTCGTCGGGCGGAAGCTCTTCGACTCCAGCCTCGACAACTACATCCAGACCGACGCCGCCATCAGTTTCGGGAACAGTGGCGGCCCGCTCATCAACGCGCGGGGCGAGGTGGTGGGCATCAACTCCGCGGTGAGCCGGCAGGCCAACAGCATTGGCTTTGCCGTGCCCATCAACCAGGCGCGCGCCATCCTCCCGCAGTTGACGGCGCAGGGACGCGTCTCGCGCGGTTACATCGGCGTGGCGCTGCGCGACGTGGACCCCGACGTCCAGGAGTCGCTGCGGCTGTCGCGGGGCGACGGCGCCCTCGTGCAGGACGTCACGGCCGGGTCGCCCGCCGCGCGCGCGGGTCTCAAGCCCTACGATCTCATCATCGCGGTGGACGACAAGCCGATGCGCAGCAACGATGCGCTCATTCGCGAGATCGCCGAACGGCAGCCGGGCACGAATGCCCGGGTCGAGTTCCTTCGCGACGGACGTCCCCTGGCCGTGGCGGTGAAGCTGGCGGAACGGCCGGGACGCGTGGCACCCGAGACGGCCCCCACCGCGCCGGCCGGCCGCGGCCTCGATCGCGTGGAGCCGATCGAAT
The DNA here is from genome assembly GCA_020851835.1 of Acidobacteriota bacterium. Lineage (GTDB taxonomy): Bacteria > Acidobacteriota > Vicinamibacteria > Vicinamibacterales > UBA2999 > VFZN01. The sequence goes on along the minus strand of JADZBZ010000293.1, from coordinate 530 downwards.
TGGGCCTGACCCTCATCGAGATCGACGATCGCAACGCGCATCGCTTCGATGTGCCCTCCGGTATGACCGGCCTGCTCGTGCAGCGCGTCGAGCCTTTCAGCGCCGCCCAGGACGCCGGCATCCTGCGCGGGCAGGTGCTGCTCGAGATCAACCGGCAGGCGGTGCACTCGGTGGCCGGCTTCCGCCGCGTGCTGCAGACGGCCCGGCCCGGCGACGTGCTCGCCGTCTTTCTCTACGACCCAGACCTCGACCAGCGCGCCATTCACACCGTCCGGACGGAGCCGCGTTGAAACCACGGATTCTCGTCGTTGATGACGAGGCGAGCATTCGCGACACGTTGCGGATGATCCTCGAATACGAAGGTTACGACGTCCTGCAGGCGGCCACCGGAGAAGACGGCGTTCGCCTGATCGAGCGCGAGGCGCCCGACGTGGTATTCCTCGACATCAAGATGCCGGGCATGGACGGCATCGAGGTGTTGCAGAAGATCCGCCATCTCACCGACTCCACGCCCGTCATCGTGATTTCGG
>JADZBZ010000292.1 GCA_020851835.1 Acidobacteriota bacterium | reverse complement strand
GCACGAGCGCAAACCCGGCGAGCACGGCGCCCACGGCGGCGCCGGCCGTGTTCAGCGCGTAGAGCGCGCCGCTCAGCATCGCCGGCCGCTCGCTCTCGCTGGCGAACCAGCGGATGGCCATGGGGAAAGTCGCGCCCAGCGCCATCGCCGGCACGAAGACCATGGCCAGGCACGAGGCCAGACGCAGCAGCGGGAACGCCACACCGCCGGCCCCATCCGCGTAAGCCCACGACAGCAGCGGGGTCGTGGCGCGCAGCTCCCACGGCAGGAGCAGCGCAAAGACGATGACCGCCAGTTCCAATCCGACGTAGGTGCGAAGTGCGGCCGCCCGCGACCGTCGAGAGGCCAGGGTTCCGCCCCCGCCGGCGCCGGCGGCCAATCCGCCGAGAAACGCCGCAACGACAGTGGACGCCGCGGCAGTGGTGTGCCCCAGGTGCAGCGTCAGCAGCCGCGTCCAGCTGACTTCGTAGATGAGACCGGCCACACCCGAGCAGGTGTACGCCACCAGGAACACCCACGCCACGATGCTCAGAGTGTATACGGCGATAGGTGGAGGTCGGGGAACACCTGACGCCCATCGGCGTCGAGCGGCAGCGAGGCGACGGCCCGGCGAAGTGGCGGGCGGATGTTTCGCGGACCTGCGCGGGTGCGAACCCTTCATAATCCGGGTCGTGAGCACTCTTGCGTGGGTCGTCGGTGCCTGCTTCGCGATGAGCACCGTTGCCTTGATCGGGCTGGTGAGCCTGCTCGTCAGCGAGTCCCGCATGCAGGCGCTGCTCTTGCCACTGGTGGCCTTCTCGGCCGGGTCACTGATGGGCGGCGCCTTCCTGCACCTGATTCCCGAGGCCGTCGAGGCTCGCGGGGCGGGCAGCCTGACATTCGTGGCGGTGCTGGCGGGGTTCGCCCTCTTCTTTCTCCTCGAGCAGTTTCTCGAGTGGCATCACGGTCACGCGCTGAGCCCACCGGCCAAGGCCCCGGTCACCTACCTCATCCTGCTTGCCGACGGGTTGCACAACTTCATCGGCGGGCTCGCCATCGGCGCGTCGTTCGTGGTGAGCGTGCAGGTGGGTCTCATCACCTGGATCGCGGCCGCGGCCCACGAGGTGCCACAGGAACTGGGTGACTTCGCCATCCTGCGTCACGGTGGATGGCGGCGGGCGCCCGCCCTGCTGGCCAACGTCGCCTCCGCGCTCACGATCGTGCCGGGGGGCCTCCTGGCGTACTACGTGTCGGCGGAGCTCGACACGGCGCTCCTGCTGGCATTTGCGGCCGGCAACTTCATCTACATCTCGGCCTCGGATCTCATCCCGGAAGTCAAGCGGGAGCGGATCCTCGGCCGGAGCCTGGCGCACTTCGGTGCGTTCAGCGCGGGTATTCTGCTGATTCTGATCACGCGCTTCGCGCTTCACTCATGAGTGCCCGCCGGAGGCTCGTCGCCTTACGGTAGACTGAGGGGGCGACCGGTCCCCGTGACCCGCCCCTCGTGGAGAGTGACATGAAGATCCTGATAGCAACCGATGGCTCGCCCGCAAGTGACGCGGCGGTCGAGTCCGTCGCCACGCGTCCGTGGCCCGACGGCACGGAAGTGGAGGTGCTGACCGTGATTCACACCGCGGTTCCGTTCATTCTCGATCCCACCTACACCATCGCCTTCATTCACATGGACCAGTTGGAGAAGGCGCGCACGCGCGCGCCCGAGATCGTCGGTCAGGCAGCGGCAAGGCTCAAGGCACCCGGGAGGACCGTCTCGACGCAGGTGCTGGAGGGTGCACCGAAGCGCCTCATCGTCGAAGAGGCCGCGCGAAGCGGTGCGGACCTGATCGTGCTCGGCACGCACGGCTACGGGCCGGCGGGCCGCTTTCTGCTCGGGTCGGTGGCCCACGCCGTCGTGCTGCACGCACCGTGCTCGGTGGAGGTCGTGCGGACGCGGGCGCAGGCCGAAAGCGAGTCCCCTGAGGGTGTCCCCGACGTGCCATTGGCGTAGGATACGGTGGGAGTTTCCAGGATGCTCGCACCCCCGCCCGTCGATTCCGTCCTTCACGCCATCGGTCACACGCCGCTCGTGCGGCTGCACCGGATCTCGCCGTCAGGCTCAGCTGCCATCGTCATCAAACTGGAGGACATGAACCCGACCGGGTCGTACAAGGACCGGATGGCGCTGGCCCTGATTGAGGGGCCGAGAAGCTCAACACGATGCGGGCATTCGGCGCCGAGCTCGAGATCGTGCCGAGTGACGGCGGCAGGGTGACGCCGGCGCTGTTCGACCGTTTCCGCGCACGGATTGCAGAACTGACGAAGGATCCCGATACCTACTGGACGGACCAGTTCAACAATCCTGATGCGCTCGATGGCTATGCCCACATCGGCCGCGAGTTGGTCGAGCAGGTCGGCCATGTCGATGCGTTCGTGGGAGCGGTGGGTACGGCGGGCATGCTGATTGGCGTCTCGCGCGCACTCAAGGCCGCGGGATGCGCGGCGAAGGAGGAGGGCATCTTCGCCGGCACGTCGTCCGGCCTCAACCTGGTCGGCGCGCTGCAACTGGCACGGGAGCTCGGGCCCGGCAAGGTGGTCGCGACCGTGGCGTGCGATACCGGGCTGAAGTACCTGGCGGGGGATCTCTACCAGGAGCCCTGAGGGCGCTTCAACACGGTGCGCTGGCCCGAGTTCCTCGTGGAAATCGCGCAGTATAGAATCGCTGGCGATCAGGAGAACCGGTCATGCGTAACGTCACTCTGTGCGTCCTCGGTATGCTCGCCCTCGCGGCACAGCCGCACGCTCAACAGCCCCCGGCCGCGCAGCCATCCCGACCCGTGGGCCCGCCGCCGTCGATCGACGAGCGCATCAGCGGCATGCGCAAGATCGACGGCTACTTCCCCGTCTACTGGGATGAGCGCTCGGGGTCGATGTTCCTGGAGATCCCGCGATTCGACGCCGAGTTCCTGTTCTCGACCGGCCTGTCGGCCGGACTCGGGTCGAACGACATCGGGCTCGATCGCGGCCAAGGCG
>JADZBZ010000291.1 GCA_020851835.1 Acidobacteriota bacterium | reverse complement strand
CGGACGTGGGAGGAAGCGCCGCGAATTCGGGAGTTCATCCAGCGCGAGCCGGCCGAGGGCCGGCCGCCCAGCTACGCGACCGAGGCCCGCGTGGCGTATGACGCCTCGGCCCTGTATGTCGGCATCCGCGCATTTGATTCCGAGCCCGACCGCATCGTTGGCATCCTGACCCGTCGCGATCAATCGTCGCCTTCCGACTGGTTGAAGATCGTGGTCGATTCCTATTTCGATCACCGGTCGGCCTACGAGTTCGCCGTCAACCCGGTGGGTGTGAAGCGCGATCGCTACTACTACAACGACGGGCCGAGCGACGAGAGCTGGGATGCCGTGTGGGACGTGCAGGTGGCGCGCGACACCGACGGCTGGCAGGCGGAGTTCCGGATCCCCTTCTCGCAACTCCGGTTTCACGGCTCTGCCGGCGGGCCAGTCGGCTTCGCGGTGATTCGCGAGATCGGGCGGTTGAACGAAATGTCCACGTGGCCGCTCCTGTCGCGGAATGCCAACGGCTTCGTGTCGCAGTTCGCCGAGTTGCACGGCATCAGGCTGGGCGGCACGCCGCAGCGGCTCGAGCTGATGCCGTACACCGTGGGCAAGGTGCTGACGCACCCGATCGAGGCGGGCAATACCCTCGCGCATTCTCCAGACCCGGACGGGGCGGTGGGACTGGACCTCAAGTACGCCGTCACGCCGGGCCTGACGCTCACGGCCACCGCGAACCCTGACTTCGGCCAGGTGGAGGCCGACCCCGCGATTGTGAACCTGGACGCCTTCGAGGCGTTCTTCTCCGAGCGCCGACCGTTCTTCGTGGAGGGCTCTGGCACCTTCCGCTTCAACCTGGACTGCAACGACGGCAGCTGCACCGGGCTCTTCTACTCGCGGCGGATCGGCCGCGCGCCGCAGGGCTCGGCCGATGCCGGAGACGACGAGTTCTCATGGACGCCCGAGTCGGCCACGATCATCGGCGCGGCGAAGCTGGCCGGCCGCATGGGCCAGTTCTCCGTCGGCGCACTCACCGCGGTCACGGGACGGGAGGAAGCCATCACGGCGGGCGCCGACGGCCTGGGCCGGCGCAGGCAGGTCGTCGAGCCGGCCACTTCGTACAACGTGGCGCGCGCCCGCCGGGAATACGCCAACCAGTCGGCGCTCGGCTTCATGTTCACGTCCACCAACCGCGCCCTGACCGACGAGGTGAGCTTCCTGCCGGGGAGCGCCGTCACGGGCGGTGTGGACTACGACTGGCGGCTGTCGCCCCGCTACAACATCAACGGCTACTGGGCGGGCAGCCATCTGCACGGCAGCACCGAGGCCATCACGCGGCTGCAGGAGAACAACGTCCACTCGTTCCAGCGGCCCGACGCAAGTTACACGGCGGTGGACGAAAGCGCCACCACGCTGGGCGGGCACGCCGGATCGGTGTCCTTCGGCAAGATTGCGGGCGAGCGGACGCGCTTCAACTCGTCTGTCGGTTACAAGAGCCCGGGCTTCGACAGCAACGATCTGGGCTTTCAGCGTCGAGCGGACGAACGCACCGTGAGCAACTGGTTCCAGTATCGGGATTTCGTGCCAGGCCGCTTCGTGCGGACCTGGAACCTCAACTTCAACCAATGGGCCGGCTGGAACTTCGGCGGCGACCGGATGAACTCCGGCGGCAACATCAACACCCACTGGACGTTCGAGAACAACTACAACGTGGGCATGGGCCTGAACGTCAACGCCGCCCCGTTTCGCGACCGCGTCACGCGCGGCGGCCCCGGCGTGCGGGGCAATCCGAGCCGGGGCCTGTGGTTCTACGGCAACACCGACGATCGCCGGGCCCTGTCGTTCAACTACGACGGCTACTACGAGGCCGACGGGCAGGGTACGAGCCGACGCAACATGAACCCGTCGCTCAACCTCCGCCCCTCTTCCGCGGTGTTGCTCTCGGCCGGCATCCGCTACGAGATCAACGACGACGACGCCCAGTGGGTGGCCAACGAAGACGACGATGGCGGCACCACGCACTACGTGTTCGGGCGCATCGAGCAGAAGACGGTAGCGATGACGCTGCGCTTCAACTACACGATGACGCCCGACCTGTCGCTGCAGGTCTACGCCGAGCCATTCGTGTCGGCGGGCGCCTATTCGAACTTCCGCGAACTGGCGAACCCCCGCGCCGCCGCCTACGCGGATCGCTACCGGCCCTACACCTACACCGACGACGCCAACTTCAACATCCGTTCGTTCCGGACGACCAACGTGCTGCGCTGGGAGTACAAGCCGGGCTCGCAGCTTTTCCTGGTGTGGCAGCAGGGGCGCAGCGACACGATCAGCGACTACGGGCGCTTCCAGTTCAATCGCGACTTCGGCGGGCTCTTCTCCTCGCCCTCGCGCAACACCTTCCTGGTGAAGTTCACGTACTGGCTGAACAGGTGAGTGTGCCTGAGTGCTATGCTCGCCAAGTGTCGGTGAAGCAGAACCTTCGCGACTTCGTGCACGGCCTCGCCTACGGCCAGTACGAGCGTGAGCTGCGGAGGCAGACCAACGAGCTCAACGATCTCTTCCTGCTGCTCTGCTACATGGAAGTCATGGGGCTGCCGAACCCGGCCACCCTCTACCTGCTCGACATCTATCCCTACCTGCTCGACCAGTTCCACCTCTGGCACCGCCGTATGGGCATGGATCGGTCGCCGCTTGGCAACCTGCCCTGCTGCTGATGGGCGACGCGAGCCGGCTGCTCGACAGGAAGGTCCTGTTCTTCGGGGGCAAGGGCGGAGTCGGAAAGACGACCTGCGCGTCGGCCGCGGCCCTGGCGGCCAGCCGCGCGGGCCGGCGCGTGCTGCTCGTGTCTACCGACCCGGCCCACAATACGGCCGACATCCTCGGTCGGCCGGTCGGTCCTGACATCGTGGAGGTGCAGCCGCACCTGCACGCGGTCGAAGTCGACGCCGCCCGCGAGGCCGCCCGCTACGTGGACGAGGTGAAGGATCGCATCAAGACCCTGTTCGGTCACCAGATCCTGAAGGAGGCGAACCGCCAGATCGACCTCGCCGCGAGCATGCCAGCCGCCGAGGAAGTGGCGCTCTTCGACCGCATCGGGTCGCTCATCCGCGGCGAGGACGACCGCTTCGACCTCATCGTCTTCGACACCGCGCCCACCGGACACACGCTGCGGCTCATCCGGATGCCCGAGCTGATGGAAGGGTGGATTCG
>JADZBZ010000290.1 GCA_020851835.1 Acidobacteriota bacterium | reverse complement strand
TCTTCGCCGAAATGAGGCGGACGATGTCCTCGTTGAGGCCCTTGGGCGCGATGTCCTGCTCGATGTCGGTGATGAACCCGTACTTGTATTCGGTGTTCGCGAGTTGTTCGATGACGTCTGTGGATGTGCTCATGGTCCGCCTTACGCGCTGAATGACTCACCGCAGCCGCACGTGCTCGTGGCATGCGGGTTCTTCAGGGTGAATGCCGCTGCCATCAGGTTGTGCTCGTCGAAGTCGAGCACGGTGCCGTCGAGGAGCTTCAGACTCCGGGGATCCACGAACACCTTCGCGCCCTCGGGTCCCTCGAACACCTGGTCGGTGGCTTTCGGGCAAGGGTCGAACGCAAACGTATAGGCGAACCCGGAGCAGCCGCCAGCCTTGATGGCGATTCGGAGTCCCCCCGATGCGAGATGTTCTTTCGGCAGTTGGCGTCTGATGACGCGTGCTGCGCTCTCGGTAATCTGAATCATCGCTGTCGTCCTGCCTTCTCCGACGCGTGGGCGACGGCCCGTTGCGCCGCCTCGACCACGATGTCCGCCACGTGCGCGCGTTCGGCCGGCAACGCCAGGCGGTCGACAATGTCCGCCGGGCTCAGTGCCCGCGCCGCGGCGAAGGTCGCGCCCTCGAGCCACTCGGCCACCAGCGCCGCCGCCGCGATGGCCGCGCTGCACCCGAAGACCTTGAAACGGGCCTCCACGATCCGTGGACCGTCGACCCTGACCCAGATGCGAGCCACGGTGCCCCGATCCAGATTGCCGGCCTCGCCGGCGCCCACGTCCGCCGCCTCGTCTGGCATGGCGCCGACGCGCTGGGGGTTCCGGACGCGTTCGAGGACAGCCGTCGAATACATCACGTCGACGGCCGTTCGTTCGATCTGGCGGTCCGGGCCAACTGCCAGCGCGGCGACGAGGCCCGCAGGTAGGTGACGACTTCAGCCACGTGCGACGCAGCGCGATCGATGTCCTCGGCCCTGGTCGCGCGTCCAAGACCGAACCGCAACGAGGCCAGCGCGTCGGCGGCCGATCGCCCGAGCGAGGTCAACACGTGCGACGGCTGCGAGGTCGTGCAGGCGGACCCGGACGACACGGCGACGTCGGTCAGGGCCAGCAGCAGGGCCTCGCCGTCCACGTCCGCGAAGGTGACGTTCAAATTCCCGGGCAGCCGCGGGGACAGGACACCGTTGAGCGAGACGCCCCCGACCAGTTCCTGGAGGCGCTGCCACAGCCGGTCGCGCAAGCCGCCGAGCCGCTCCGCCTCGGCGTCCAGTTCCTGCCGCGCCATCTCACACGCCGCGCCGAAGCCCGCAACGCCGGGCACGTTGAGGGTACCGCCGCGCAGCCCGCGCTCCTGGCCGCCGCCGCGCATCGGCGCTCGCAGGCGCGGCTCCACACCGCGCTTGACATACAGCGCGCCCACGCCCTTCGGTCCGTACACCTTGTGCGCACTGAACGACGCCAGGTCCACGTCCAGCGCCCGGACGTCCAGCCTCGTCCGGCCCAGCGCCTGCGCGGCGTCGGTGTGCACGAGTGCGCCCTGCGCGTGTGCGCGGCGGGTGATGTCGGCCAACGGCTGCAACACGCCGATTTCGTTGTTCGCCACCATGACGCTGACGAGCGACGTCCGAGGCGTCAAGGCCCTGCCCAGGTCGTCCGGGTCGAGCAGCCCGCTCGCGCCGACCGGCAGCACGGTCACCGTCCAGCCATCGGCGGCCAACTGCGCGAAGACGTCGAGCACAGCCATGTGCTCGGTGGCCACCGTCACGGCATGCCGCCGCTCCGGCGGCGTCGCCGCCGCCACGCCGGCGATGGCGAGGTAGTTGGATTCGGTCGCGCCACTCGTGAAGACGATCTCCCGCGCGCTGGCACCCGCCAGCGCCGCCATCTGTTTGCGAGCACGCTCGACCGCCTCGGCCGCGTCCCACCCCGCGCGGTGCGTGCGGCTGGCCGGGTTGCCGAACATCGTCGTGAAATACGGCTGCATCACCTCCAGCACACGCCGGTCCACCGGGGTCGTCGCGTGATGATCCAGATAAATCACCTACGACTCTCCCATCGAGGCGACGAAGACCAGGCGCGACGCCTTTGGCCCCGGCGTCACCGGGGGCGCGGCATCGGCAGCCAGTTCGGCCACCGAGACCGTGGTCAACGTCTCGAGAATACGGCTCTTGATCCTCCAGAGGGGGTCGCGGACGTTGCAGGTCCCGAACTGATCGCAGTCGTGATCGTCGGGGGAGCAGGCCGTGACCGTCAGTGGACCATCGACGGCCTGGATGACGTCTGCGACGCTGATGGCCGGAGCGGGACGCGCCAGGCGATAGCCGCCTCGGGTGCCCTGCACCGACACCAGCAGCCGGGCGCGCACCAGGCGCTGCAGGATCTTGGCCAGCAACTCCAGCGGAATCGAGTAGGCCTCCGAGATCTCCCGGGCACTCGACGCACCCGTACCGTTCTGGCGGGTGGCCAGGTGCTTGACCGCGATGAGCGCGTAGTCGGACTTCTTGGAGAGTCTCAGCATGGGGCGTCTCTCATATACGACCGCCAAAGTCCTATATTAGTGCCCAATGTCGGACTCCGCAAGTCGGGATTGCCCGGGGGCAGGAGCCGCCCGGTCTCTCCGGCCCGAGCGCCGCCCAGCTCAGTACTTCGGCTGACTCGGATCGACGTCGTCGATCCAGCGGAGGATGCCGCCCGTCAGGTTCAGCACCCGCGAGAATCCGACGCCACGCAGGATGGCCGCGGCCTTGGCGCTGCGCACGCCCGACTTGCACTGGCAGACCACGACCAGCTCCCGGTCGATCTCCGCGTGACGGCGCGGAATCTCTCCCAGGGGGATCAACACCGAACTCGCGATCCGATTGATTTGGTACTCCTGGAGCTCGCGCACGTCCACGATGACGAACCGATCGCCGCGATCGAGCGCCAACTTGAGCTCGAGCGGCGTGATCTCGGTCCCCGACGAGGTGCCGGTGTCGGCCGGGCTCGTGGCCGACCCCTGAACGCCGCAGAACTGGTCGTAGTCGATGAGCGTCCGGACCGTCGGGTGATCCCCGCAGACGGGGCATTCAGCGTCACGGCGCAGCTTCAATTCGCGGAAGCGCATCCGGAGGGCGTCGTAGATGAGGAAACGCCCGACGAGAGATTCGCCCGTTCCCAGGATGAGCTTGAGAGTCTCAGTGGCCTGAATCGTTCCGATGATGCCCGGAAGCACGCCGAGCACGCCGGCTTCGGCACAACTGGGCACCAGGCCGGGCGGCGGCGGCTCCGGGTACAGACAGCGGTAGCACGGCCCGCCCCTCGTGGCAAAGACCGACGCCTGCCCCTCGAAGCGGAAGATGCTGCCGTAGGCATTGGGCCTGCCGGCGAGCACGCACGCGTCGTTGACGAGATACCGCGTCGGGAAGTTGTCGGTGCCGTCAAGGATGACGTCGTAGCGGCCGAACAGCTCGAGCGCGTTCGCGGATGACAGCGCGGCCTCGTGGGTTTCGACGTGCACGTTCGGATTGAGCGCGTGCAGGCGGTCCTTCGCGGACGCGAGCTTCGTCCGTCCCACGTCGGGTGTGCCGTGGAGGATCTGCCGCTGCAGGTTGCTCAGGTCGACGACATCGAAGTCCACCAGGCCGAGTGTGCCCACGCCGGCCGCCGCCAGGTACATGGCCGCCGGTGAGCCCAGCCCGCCGGCGCCGATGCACAGCACCTTGGCGGCCTTGAGCGCCCGCTGGCCGTCCATGCCGACCTCCGGCAGAATCAGGTGGCGGCTGTAGCGCCGCACCTCCTCGGGCGACAACTCGGGCAGGACCGGGGTCGCAACCAGCCCGCTGCCGCCCGCCACCGACGGAATGATGCTCACCGTGTCGCCAGCGCCGACCGGGGTGGCCTCCTTCTGCAGGTACCGGATGTCCTCGTCGTTGACGTAAATGTTGACGAAGCTGCGCAGCTTCCCGTCCGTACTGTAGAGATGGTTCCTGAGCGCGCCGTACCTCGCGATGAGGTCCTGCAGCAGTTGGCCCACGGTCTGGCCGTTGGCTTCGACGGCGTCGAGCGCGTCGGTGAAGGGCCGGAGCGGCGTCGGAATGAGAATCGTGGTCGGCATGGTGTGAGGGTTCGTTGCGGAGTCCCGGTTACGCGTTGAGAGATGGGGCACCAGCGGCCACTTCGAGCGGCTGTTCGTCGAACCGCGTCCGATCGTCGCTCAACCGCCACGAGGTCATGTCGGCGGGCGACCCGCCGGCCACCGACAGGATGATGTACGAGAACACGGGCCAGGCATGGTCGAGATCGTACTGCGACGGCCTGGCGAGCTGGTCCGGATGCGAGTGGTAGAACCCGAGCAGGGCCAGACCCTGCTCTGACGCCCGTGCTTCGGCCGTCCGATAGTCGGACGGGCGCACCAGGAAGCGGCGCCTCGGGCCTTCTTCGGTCGAGTTGGGCAGCGCGCAGGCTTCCACGGCCAGGCCCGGTTGGCCGATGAGCGCCCCGCAGCACTCGTACGGGTAGGCGTCGCGGCCGTGCACGCGGATGGCCTCGGCCACCCGTGCCTCGAGCGTCAGCCGGCACGTCATCTCGTATGCCACCTCGGTGTTGGCGCTGAGCTCCACGTCGGCCACGCGCCGGTCGTAGATGCCGGGGACAAGGGCTGTCGCCATGTGCTTGAGACCTTCGACATCGTACCCCAGTGCTGCGCCGAGGGTTCCGGATGGGTTGAATCGGCTATTTGAGCGCGGCCGTGACCGTCACGCGGGCCCGGATCTCTATCTCCCCTTCGGCCACCGGCGTCGCCGGCGCGGCGTCGGCGGCCATCCGCGCCATCTCCATCGCCTGGGGCCGGGCCACGCTCGGCGCCCCGGCTTCTTCGATGCGCACCACGCGGTCCACCATGCGCCCGGCGCCCCGGGCGGCGGCCTCGGCCCGCGCCAGCGCGTCGGCCACGGCCTGCGCCAGCGCGTCGCGCTCGACCTCGGCGCGCTGCTTCACCTCGAATCTCAGCGCCTGAATCGATGTTGCACCCGCACCCACCGAAGCATCCAGCACCGCGGCCAGGCGCGACAACTCATCGACGCGGACCTCGACCACGTTGCGGGCGACATAGCCGCGCAGCGTCTGGCGGCCGTCCGCGTAGTCGAACTCCTGCTGCAGGGCGACCGCCAGCGTGCGAATGGCGTCCCTGGGCACTCCGGCCGCTGCCACCCGCTGCTGCACGCCGGTCATGGCCTCGGCGTTGGCGCTCTGCGCGTCCCTGGGGTTCCGCGATCTGGACTCGGCGCCGATACGCACGAAGGCCTGATCGGGCGCCATCCGCAGCACGCCTTCGCCCTGCACGACGACCACGGGGGGGCCGGGAGGGAGTGCCTGCGCGCGGGCGAGGGAGACCACCGACAAGGCGATCGGCAAGACGAGGTACGGCATTCTCATGGCAGGTCCTCTCACCCCGAGTACACCACACGAAAGCCGATGCTGTAGGCATAGGTATCGGGCGGCACCTTGTGCCGGTGGGCGCGGCGCAGTTGATCCACGTCGTGCGTGACCCACGAGCCGCCGCGAAGCACCCGGAACACGCCCACCGCGGGGCCGCGGGGATTGCGGTCGGGAGACGTGCGGCAGGCCTCGGCGCTGTACCAGTCGGCGGCCCATTGCCAGACGTTGCCGGCCATATCGAAGAGATCGAAACCGTTGGCCGGATAGCTGCCCACGGGGCGTGTGCCCCGATGGCGTTTCAGCGACGGCTCGGGCAGGAAATTGGCGCGCGAGGCATCGATGTCGTCGCCCCACGGGTAGCGCTTGTGCTCGAGGCCGCCACAGGCGGCGCGCTCCCACTCGGCCTCGGTGGGCAGCCGTGCCAGCATCCCGATCTGACCGCTGAGCCATCGGCAGTAGGCCACCGCGTCCGCGTGGGTGACCAGGGTCACCGGGTGACGGCCGCGCTCGCTCGGCGGCTGGCCGCTTCGCCACACGTAGGGTGCGGCGAGCTCGCGAAACTGCAGTTCGTGATGAGCGGTCACGACCATCGGCAGCACGCGGAGCGTCGGCGGCGGATGCCCCGTCTGGGCGACGAAGACGGCGTATTGATCGACGGTGACGGGATGGGCGGACGCGTGAAAGGCATCCACCTGGATGACACGCGCCGGACGCTCATCGTCGTTCCCATCGTCGGATCCCATCGTGAACACGCCACCGGGGATCGAGACGAAGCGCGGTACCAGGTCCTCACTCATGCGGGGCCGAGCCGACCAAGTATACTTGCCCGCCATGAAGCTCGAACAGTTCGCCATGGAGCGGATGCAGTCCACCTATGAGAATCAGGTGGAGTACAACCTCTCGGAAAGCGGCGTGCGCCCGCTCTCGGCGCGCGAGCTGCTGGGCGATGCGGCCGCACTGGAGGCTTTGCTCGACCAGCCGCTCATGTACACCCAGTCGAACGGCACGCCCGAGCTGCGCGCGGCGGTCGCCGCGCTCTACCCCGGCGCCACGGTCGACCACGTGGAGGTGACCAACGGCGGGTCCGAGGCCAACTACATCGCCACCTGGCGCCTCATCGAGCCCGGCGACGAAGTGGTGATGCTGCTGCCCAACTACATGCAGACCTGGGGCCTGGCGCGCGCCTTCGGCGCGACGGTTCGCGCGTGGCCGCTGGTGGAGGATCATGCCGCCGGCCGGTGGCGTGCGGACCTGGATGCGCTCGGTACGCTGATCACCTCGCGCACCAAGCTCATCGTCCTCTGCAACCCGAACAACCCCACGGGCGCGCGGCTCACCGCGACGGATCTGGATGCGGTGGCCCGGGCGGCGGAGAAGGTGGGCGCGTGGGTGCTGTCCGACGAGATCTACCGGGGCGCCGAGCCAGACGGCCACGAGACCGCGTCGATGTGGGGACGCGGGGATCGCGTCATCGTCACCAGCGGGCTGTCGAAGGCCTACGGACTGCCGGGCCTTCGCATCGGCTGGATCGTGGCGCCACCGCCGGTCGCCGCCACCTTGTGGTCGTACCACGACTACACGACCATCGCGCCTGGCGCGCTCAGCGACCGGCTGGCGCGAGCGGCCCTCGACCCCGCCCGGCGTCAGAGCCTGCTCGAGAGGGCGCGCACGATCATCCGGGCGAACCGGCCCATCCTCGCCAGGTGGCTGGCCGGCCACGGCGACGTGTTCGCGTGGATCCCGCCCGAGGCCGGGGCCATTGGCTACGTGCGCTACACGCATGAGATCAACTCCACGGCGCTGGTCACGCGCCTGCGCGAGGAGAAGAGCGTGCTGATCGTGCCGGGCGACCACTTCGGCATGGACCGCTACCTGCGGATCGGCTTCGGTGAATCGCCCTCGTACGTGACGCAGGGTCTCGCCCGCGTTCATGATGTGCTCGAGGCGCTCGCCGCCGCCCCCTCGGCCGCGCCGAAGCGATGATCGCACCCGAGTTGTCGCTGGTGCTGGTGGGCTTCGGCCACGTCGGCCGGCGCCTGGTGCGCCTGCTGACCGAAGTGGCCGACCGGCTCGACTTCGAGTGGCGGGTCGTGGGTGTCGCCACGCGGCACCATGGCACGGTGCTGAACCCGGCCGGCGTGGACGTGGAGCGCGCGGCCGCCCTGGTCGAGGCCAACCAGTCGCTCGATCGGCTCGATCCGGAGCCCGGCGAGCGAAGCGGTCTCGATCTGCTGCGGCAGGCGTCGAGCCTGCTGGCCGACGATGCCGCTGAAGGCCGCCTCGTGTGCGTCGAGTCGACGGTGCTCGACATCGAGCGGGGCGAGCCCGCCATCACCCACGTCCGCGCGGCGCTCGAGGCGCAGATGCACGTGGTGACCGTCAACAAGGGGCCGGCTGCGTTCGCTTACGACGAGCTCGAATCGCTGGCCGACGCAGTGGATCGCGTCTTCTTCTTCGAAGGGGCGGTGATGGACGGCGTGCCGGTGTTCAACCTGGTGCGCGAGACGATGCCAGCGGTCCGGGTGGAGGGCTTCCGCGGCGTCATCAACACCACGTCCAACTTCATCCTCTCGGCGCTCGAACGCGGGCAGAGCTTCGACCTGGCCGTTCGTGAGATGCAGGGCCGCGGCATCGCCGAGGCCGATCCCTCGCTCGACATCGACGGCTGGGATGCCGCCGCCAAGACCGCCGCCCTGGTCAACGTGCTGATGGGCGGCCGCATCACGCCGCACGACGTGGCACGCACCGGCATCGCCGGCGTGAGAACCGCCGATCTGCGCGAAGCCATCGCCCATGGCCGGCGCGTCCGGCTGGTCGCGTCGGCGGGACGGCGCGGGGCCGAGCTCATCGCCCGCGTGGAACCCGAAATGCTCGCGCCCGGGGATCCGCTGGCGGAGCTGGCCGACACTGAGAACGCGCTGTACCTGCGCACGGACCTGCTCGGTGAAGTCGGCATCGTGCAGCGCGAGAGTACGCTCACCCAGACGGCGTATGCGGTGCTGAGCGACCTGTCGCGCATCAGCCTCCGGCTGCGGGACTGGACCGGTCGATGAGCGGACCGCTCGCGGGCATCACCGTGCTCGACCTGACTCGCGTGCTGTCGGGCCCCTACTGCACGATGATGCTGAGCGACATGGGCGGTCGTGTCATCAAGGTGGAGCATCCCGGCAAGGGCGACGACACGCGCCACTGGGGGCCGCCCTTCGTCGGGGACCAGAGCGCCTACTTCCTCAGCGTCAACCGCAACAAGGAGAGCGTGTCGCTCGACTTCAAGCATCCGCAGGGCCGCGACGTCCTCGAGCGGCTGCTGGGGCGCGCCGACGTGCTGGTCGAGAACTTCAAGCCCGGCGCACTCGACCGCGCCGGGTTCGGGTGGGACGCGGTCCACCGGCGCCATCCGCGCCTCGTCTACGCGTCCATCTCAGGCTACGGACAATGGGGCCCGCGGCGGGACGAGCCCGGGTACGACGCCGTCATCCAGGCGGAGGGCGGGCTGATGAGCGTTACGGGGGCCGGCGACGGTCCTCCGTTCCGGCTCGGCGTGGCCATCTCGGACATCGTCGCGGGGATGTTCGCGGCTCAGGGTGTGACCTCGGCGCTCTTCGCCCGCGAACGCACGGGCTGGGGCCAGCGCGTCGACGTCGGGATGCTGGACGCAACGGCCGCGCTGCTCACCTACCAGGCCGGCAATTACTTCGCGACCGGCCAGGCGCCGGCGCGGATGGGAAACCGGCATCCGACGATCGCGCCGTACGAAACCTTGCCCACGTCTGACGGGGAGATCGTCGTCGCCGTAGGCAACGACGGCCTCTGGCAGCGGTTCTGCCCCGCCATCGGCCGCCCCGACCTGGCGGCGGATGCG
Source organism: Acidobacteriota bacterium (assembly GCA_020851835.1). Classification (GTDB taxonomy): domain Bacteria; phylum Acidobacteriota; class Vicinamibacteria; order Vicinamibacterales; family UBA2999; genus VFZN01. The sequence continues at coordinate 2,008 of JADZBZ010000290.1, read as the reverse complement.
CGCTTCCGGACCAACCGCGATCGCATGGCCCATTACGACGCGCTCAAACCCGAGCTCGATCGCACCCTCAGCGGCCGTACGCGCGCCGAGTGGACGGCACGATTCCGCGCCGCGAGCATCCCGTGCGGTGGCGTGCGCGACGTGCCCGAGGTGCTCGCCGACCCGCAGCTGGCCGAGCGCGAGATGATCGTCTCGCTGTCGCATCCGACCGCGGGCCCGACCCGCGTCATGGGCACACCCATCAAGCTGTCGGGCACACCGGCGAGCGTGCGCACGCCGCCACCGACGCTGGGACAGCACACATCGGCGGTGTTGCGGGAACTGGGGTACGATCGGGAGATGATTGAAGACCTGAAGGCCGCGGGAGCGATCTGATCGATGGCCGACATCGCCCAGGTCCGCAAGCGGCTGCAGAGAGCCATCGAACAGGAGCGCCGCGAAGCGGCCGACCGGCGCGGGCGCGTGCAGGAGGCGCAGAAGGCTTTCGACACGTTCCTCGATAGCTGCGCCATCCCGGCCTTTCGCGCCGTCGCGATCGTGCTCAAGTCCGAGGGCCTGCCTTGGGAGGTGATGACGCCGTCAGGCGAGGTCCGGCTGGTGCCCGAGCGGCGCCGGGACGAGTCGATTGCGCTCACCTTCGACGCCACCGTCGACCCGCCGCTGGCCCTCGTGAGCATCACGCGCGGCCGGGGCAGCCGCACCATTCACCAGGAGCGGCCGGTGAAGCCCGGCACGGTGGCCATCGCGTCTCTCACCGAGGAGGACGTGGTGGAGGTGCTGGTCGAAGAGCTGCGACCGTGGCTGGGATGATCTAGGCGAGGCGATCGACCGGCGTGGTGTCGACGCCCTCCGCGCGCAATGCCGCCAGCAGGCGGTCCTGATCCGGCGCCTTTCTGAAGGCCTCGCGCACATCGACGGCCCCGTCCCGCACGTAGCCGGCAAGCACGTCCACCAGCGGCGGGCTTCCCTCACGCCGGGCTTCGAGTGCGGCGGCCAGGTCCGTCCCCTCGGCCTCCCGAATGACCGCCGACACCTCGCGCGTCGCCGACAATTGCTCTCGCGCCGCGACGCGGCCGCCCGTGGCCTTCCGAACCAGCAGTTGGGCGATGGCGCCTCGGAACACCCGCGACAGGGTCGCGCGGCCGGCCGTCCTCGCTTCGGCGGGCAACAACTCGATGAGCCGCTGTACCGCCGCCGCGGCCGACGTGGCCTCGATCGAGACAATCACCAGCCTCTCCTCGCGCGCCGCGTCCAGGGCCAGGGCCGCAAGACCGGTCGAGTCGGCGTCCTCGATGACGATGACGTCGGGGTTCTCGCGCAAGGCCCCGCGCACAGCGGCGATCAGGCGCGCGTCGTCGGTGCCGGCCTCACGCTGGCTCACGAGGGCGTGATGGTTCTCGTGCAGCGTACGGAGCTGACGCTCGATCGTGATGATGTAGTCGCTGCGGCGCTGGTTGATGATGTCCACAAAGGCCGCCACGATGGCCGATCGGTCGCTGCCCGCCGGCCCCGCCACCACGACAAGACCTTCCGGCTCGGTGGCCAGCAGCACGGCGTCGGGCGCCAGCCCCAGTTGCTCGGCCGATGCGGCCTGGGTGGCGACGAATCGGAAAACGGCCCCGGGGCCTCGGTGATCGCGGAAGGATCCGCAACGCACCCGGCCAACGCCGTTCAGCTCGATCAACCACTCGGCCGGCTCGCCGCGCCGCACGGCGTCGCGCCACGGCTCCGGCGTCAGATCCGCCAGCAGGGCGTCCACGTCGACCGCCTGCAGCACCGACTCGTCGGCCAGCACCTGGATGTCGCCCCCGGCGCGGATGTACGGCCGCGACTGCGAGACCAGGAACAGCTCGGACGCATCGTGCGTGGTGGCCGCCCGCAACAGTTGGTCCGCCCTGGCGGCCCGGCCCGGATTGACGCGCGAAGGCACCTCGATGCGCACCGTCCGGGTCACCGGGGGCTGCTCGCCGACCGGCAACGGCACGGCCGAAGGCGGCGGCGAGGCGGC
>JADZBZ010000289.1 GCA_020851835.1 Acidobacteriota bacterium | reverse complement strand
TCCGCACCGACGGCACCCAGTTCCGCCTGACGGCCGCGGGGGAGCGCGCGGCGCTGCACGTGGTGCGCGCCCACCGGCTCTGGGAGTTGTATCTGGCCGACGAGCTGGGCGTTCCGGTCGGGCAGGTACACGCAAAGGCCGAGCGGGTGGAGCACCAACTGAGCCCGGCCGACCTCAACCGGCTGTCGGCGGCGATGGGGCACCCGGCCACCGATCCGCATGGCGATCCGATCCCAACGCCCGATGGGGAGATGGCCGGGGTACCGGGCACACCCCTCAGCGCCTGGCCTCCCGGGACGCCGGCGCGCATTGTCCACCTGGAGGACGAACCTCCCCTCGCCTACGCCCAACTGACGGCGCTCGGCCTGCACCTGGGGCAGACGGTCCGCATCATCGACGCGTCACCCACCCGGCTGGTGCTCAGTGACGGCGAGAACGAGAGCGTGCTGGCGCCGATGCTTGCGGGCAACGTCCACGTCGAGGCGGCCGAGCCGGCAGCCGGGTTCTCGGCGTCGGTGCTGCGCCTGTCCGAGCTGCCGCCCGACCGGCACGGCGAGGTCGTCGCGCTGGATCCGGCGTGCCGTGGCTACATGCGACGCCGCCTGCTGGACCTCGGCTTCACGCCGGGCGCGCGGGTGCGGCCGGACCTGACCACATTTTCCGGTGACCCTCGCGCGTACCGGATTCGCGGCACCACCATCGCCCTGCGTCGCGAGCAATCGGAGCGCATTCTCGTGAAAGCTGTGGCCTGACCATCGTGTCGATGACATCCAATTGCGACACCTGTCCTCTCCACGCGGAGATGGCGAGCCTGGGCGAGGCTGTCGGCGGCTTCGACCGGGTGGTCGCGCTGGCAGGCAATCCGAATACCGGTAAGTCCACGCTGTTCAACGCGCTGACCGGGCTGCGCCAGCACACGGGCAACTGGCCCGGCAAGACGGTGACCCGCGCCGAAGGGGGCTTTCAGTTCGGTGGCGTGCGCTACAAGCTCGTGGACCTGCCGGGCACCTACTCGCTGCTCTCCGCCTCCCAGGACGAGGAGGTGGCCCGCAACTTCCTGCTCTTCGGCAAGCCCGACTGCACGATTGTCGTCGCCGATGCGAGCGCCCTCGAGCGCAATCTGTACCTCGCACTGCAGGTGCTGGAGATCACCGACCGCGTCGTGCTGGCGGTGAATCTCATGGACGAAGCTCGGCGGCGCGGCATCGAGATCGACACACGCAGCCTGGCTCGTGATCTCGGCGTGCCGGTCGTACCCATCGTCGCTCGTACGTCGGAGAACCTGATGGCGCTGCTCGCGGAGGTCGCTGGCGTGGCGTCTGGCGACACGGTGACCTCGCCACTCCGGTCGCGCGGCACGCCGGAATTCGAACGAGCCGTCAGCCAGCTCGTCCCCCGTATCGAGGCCGCCGCGCCGGGAGTCCCGAACGCCCGCTGGATCGCGATTCGACTGCTCGACGGCGATGCGGCGGTCGAAGAGGCGTTCACTTCCGGCCGCCTGGTTGACCTGGTGGCGCGCCAGCAGGGGCCGGATCAGCGGTTCAGCCGCAAGATCGCCCTGCAGGGGGCGCAATGAACGAGCCGGCTGTGCCCACGGCCGACGAGGTGGTCCGCGAGGCCACGGCCCTGCGCCGTTCGCTCGAGTCGGGCTTTCGCGAGGAGGTCGTGACCTCGCTGTACGGTGAGGTCGAACGCATCACCCGCCGCGCCGTGCACGATGCCGGGTCGAAGCGGCTCGACCTCGACCAGCGCATCGATCGCATCGTCACCTCGCGCGCACTTGGCCTGCCCCTCATGCTGGCCATTCTCGCGGTGGTTTTCTGGCTCACGATCGTCGGCGCCAACGTCCCGTCCCAGATGTTGGCCACGGCCTTCTTCTGGCTGGAAGATCTCGCCGCGGGTGCATTCGACCGGATGGGTGTGCCGTGGTGGATCACGGGATTCATCTGGCACGGGGTGTACCGGGGGCTGGCGTGGGTGGTGAGCGTCATGCTGCCGCCCATGGCGATCTTTTTCCCGCTCTTCACCGTGCTCGAGGACCTGGGCTACCTGCCACGCGTGGCCTTCAACCTGGACTTCCTCTTCAAGAAGGCCGGGGCCCACGGCAAGCAGGCGCTCACGATGGCCATGGGGTTCGGCTGCAACGCCGCCGGCGTCATCGCCACGAGGGTCATCGACTCGCCGCGCGAGCGCCTGGTGGCCATCCTCACCAACAACTTCGTACCGTGCAACGGCCGGTTCCCCACGCTGATCATGCTGGCCACCGTGTTCGTGGCCGCCTCCTTCCGCCCCGCGGTCGCCTCTTTGGTGGCGGCGGGCTCGGTGGTGGCGATCGTGCTCGTCGGCGTCTTCTTCACGTTGGTGGTTTCCTGGGCGCTGTCACGAACCATCCTTCGCGGCGAGGCCTCGGCCTTCACGCTCGAGCTCCCGCCGTACCGGCGGCCCGGCGTCTTGCGGATTCTCTACACGTCGCTCATCGACCGGACGCTGTTCGTGTTGTGGAGGGCCGTTCTCACAGCCGCTCCCGCCGGCGCCGTGATCTGGCTGCTCGGCAACATCGTGGTCGGCGGCGAGAGCCTGGCCACGCGCATCGCGGAGGTCCTCAACCCGCTGGGCTGGGCGATCGGGCTCGACGGCGTGATCCTTCTCGCTTACATCATCGCGATTCCAGCCAACGAGATCGTCGTGCCGACGATGCTGATGGTGTACATGTCCCAGGGGATGATGACCGACCTTCAGTCGTTCGACCAGTTGCGCACGCTGCTCGTGGACCGTCACGGCTGGACGATGCTGACGGCGGTGAACCTGATGCTGTTCTCGCTGCTCCACAACCCGTGTGCGACGACGGTCATCACGATCTACAAGGAAACGCTCAGCGTGAAATGGGCGACGATTGGCGCCCTCATGCCGCTCGCCATCGCGTTCATCGTCACGTTCCTCACCGCGACGTTCGCCCGTCTGTTCCTGGGTTTCTGAACCCGGCAGGCCACCACACGCCGGACCCGGCTACGCTGAGTCGTGTCTGCCGCAGACGGCATTGCGAAACGATTACGTGCGCACAATTTCTTGAAAGTGCGCACTCTGCCCCTGCTGTTCGGTCTCATGACCCTGCACGTGGCACTCCGGCCGGTTCGGGCTATCGACCTCACGAGGAGGAACCGATGAAATAGGGTGGCTATGGCTCTCGTAGACTCCCTTCTCACGGCGATGGTGCGCGCCAACGGCGACGCGCTGGTGATGCACGTGGGCGAGAAACCCATCGTGATAGCGGGCGAGAGGACCATCGACCTGTCGGCTCATGGTCTCAACCTGACCGCCATGACGGGCATGCTGGGGCAGTTGCTGCCAGCCGACTCTCAGGCGGCGCTTCGCGAATTCGGCGCCGTCGAGCACGCCTTGCCCGCGCTCGGGGCCGACCGCTTTTCGGTCGTGGCCGCCCGCGGCGGAGATGACATCTGGATCGAGATTCGCCGTCAGCGGGA
>JADZBZ010000288.1 GCA_020851835.1 Acidobacteriota bacterium | reverse complement strand
GTCGTGCACACCGGCGGTGGCGAATACTTCTGCGAGCTGGTTCGGAGCGGCTACGTGCAGGTGCTGCTGGCGGGCAATGCCCTGGCCGTCCACGACGTCGAAGTGGCGCTGTCGGGCACGTCGCTCGGCATCGACCTCAATTCGGGCCACCCGGTCGAACACGGACACCGCAACCACATGCGCGCCATCAACGCCATCCGCCGCGCCGGCGGCGTCGGCCGCGCCGTCGAGTCGGGCCTGCTGACCACCGGCATCCTGCACGCCTGTCACACTTTCGGCGTCCCGTACGTCCTGGCCGGCTCCATTCGCGACGACGGCCCGCTGCCCGAGACGTTGATGGACCTGGTGGCGGCGCAGGACGCGTACGCCGCGGCGCTCGACGGCGTGGACGTCGTCGTCATGCTGTCGTCGATGTTGCACAGCATCGGCGTGGGCAACATGCTGCCGTCCTGGGCCAAGGTGGTGTGCGTGGACATCAACCCGGCCGTCGTGACCAAGCTGTCGGACCGGGGATCCACCCAGACCGTGGGAATCGTGACCGACGTGGGGCTGTTCCTGCACCAGTTGGCTACCGCGTTGAGAGCGTGACACGAAGGACACGAGGCCAGCCATGTACACGACATTGATCACGGTCCCCGATCTGTCCAAACATCTCGGCGACCCGCGCTGGGTCGTCATCGACTGCCGCTTCGACTTGTCGAACCCGGAGTGGGGCGAGGAGCAATACGCGATCGGGCACATCCCCGGTGCGCGTTACGCGCACCTCGACCGCGACCTCTCCGGCACGAAGACCGGCACGAACGGTCGGCATCCGCTGCCGACGGTGGACGAGATGGTTTCGCGCTTCGGCGCCATGGGGGTGGGCCCCGCGACCCAGGTGGTGGCCTACGATGCCGATTCTGGTGTGTACGCCGCGCGCCTCTGGTGGATGCTGCGCTTCATGGGCCACAGCGCCGCAGCCGTGCTCGACGGGGGCCTGGCGCGCTGGGTGGCCGGGAGCGGCCTGCTCCAGCCTGGCCGGGTCACGCCCACACCCACCGAGTTCCAGGCCGCGCCGCGCACCGACTGGCGGCTGAGCGTCGACGACACGGCCCGCGCGCGCGACAGCTTGCTCGTGGACGCCCGCTCCCCGGAGCGGTTCCGCGGCATCAACGAGACGCTGGACAAGGTGGGCGGCCACATCCCCGGCGCTCGCAACTACTTCTTCCAGCAGAACCTGGCCGACGACCAGACGTTCAAGCCGGCTGCCACCCTGCGCGACCAGTGGGACGCGGTGCTCCAGGGACGCCGTCCGGACGAGGTGGTGATGTACTGCGGCTCGGGCGTAACGGCCTGCCACAACCTGCTGGCCATGGAGGTGGCCGGATTGCCCGGATCCCGGCTGTTTCCGGGGTCGTGGAGCGAATGGAGCGCCGACCCGCGCCGAGCGGTGGAAACCTGAGATCACGGCAACGGCGGCATCACCATCGCTCGCGTCCCGGGCGCCATCAGCTCAGGCTTCCCGATACGGTACGTCGGTCAACCGATCGCCCGTCCGCATGTCCTCCTCGAGCAGGGCCAGCAGGGCCCGGGCCACGGGTCCCGGCCTGCCGTCGCCGATCGGTTGATCGTCCCAGGCCACAATCGGGGCGACCTTGACGGAGCTTCCGAGCAGCAGCATCTCGCGAGCGGCGTGCGCCTGGTCGCGGGAAATGTCGCTCACCTCGATGCCGGCAATCAGGCCGCGGGCCAGCAGGGCGGGCGCCAGTTCCAGCGCGCGGTGGGACGTGCAGCCCGACAGGATGTGGTCGAAGCGAGGATGCCGCAGGACACCGTCTGCCGTGACGAAGGCGACGTTCATGTTCGAGCTCTCGCCCACGTGGCCCGCCGCATCGAGGAAGACGCCGTTGTCGAAGCCCTGCTCCTTCGCCTCCATCTGCATGAGTACGTTCGGCAGGTAGTTGGTGCTCTTCGTGGTGGCGTACAGCGACGGTTTGATGGGATAGCTCGTCGTCATCACCCGGAGGCCTTCGGAGTACCAGCGCTCCGGATAGACGAGGCCCGGGAACACCATCACGAAGAACCCTGGTTCGGCACCCGCCGCGGGGCTCAGCTCGAGGCTCCCGGGACCGGAGGAGATCCAGTACCGGATGGCGCCGTCGCGCCGTCCGCTGGCCGCCGTCGTGCGAATGATGATCTCGCGCATCTGGTCGCGCGTCCCGGGCAGGCGCAGCCGCGAGTGCTCGGCCGAGCGGAGGAAGCGGTCCAGGTGGGCGTCCAGGTCGTAGAGCCGGCCGTTCACCAGGCCGGCGGTGTCGAAGATGCCGTGCCCGCGGTGCACGATGTGGTCGTCGAACGGGAGGACCATCAGTGCCGGGTCGGTGACGATGCCACCGAGTTGGCTGGAGTAGAACGCGGAGTACTTGACGGGCTGCTTCGCGCGGAGATCGTGCAGGGCGGCGAGGGCGGCGCTGGCGTCGAGCAGGCGGAGAGGGCTGGTCGTATGGGCCATGACAGCCTCTCACTCTAACATCGAGCGGGCGGACTCGCCTCGAGCCCACGACCCGAGCCGCCCGACGCGCTACCAGCGCAGGAGCCGGGTGACCTTGACGATGAAGGAACGGTTGCTGATACCGGGGAAACCCCGTGACAGCGTGTCGCGCCCGTCGCTGTAGACGATGAAGAGCTCGCTACCGGGGGTGTACTCCCACCGGAAGCGCGCGTTGGTGCTGAGCGTATTGCTGGCGGACTGATACTGCGCCAGCACCGAGAAGAACCGTCGGTTGCTCATCGTCCAGGTGAAGCGGCTGGCGAAGAGCTCGGTGGTGAAGCCGCCCCACGGCAGTTCGGCCCGGTTCCAGGACACATGGGGCTCCACCAGCAGCGTGGGCCCAATCTCGACCCGGCCGCGCCAGCCGACCTCGGCCAGCGTTCCGCCGAAGAATCCCCCGTAGTTGAAGTTGAGTCCTCCGTTGATCGAGCGCTGGGGGCCGAAAAAATAGCTAACACGTCCCTGCGTAGACGAGTAGTCGTCCACGGGTACCACGACACCGCTCCCCACCTCGAAGGGCTCGATGAGCCCCTCGAAGCCGCGCGTCACTTCCAGGCTCAGGAAGTCGCCGCTGTTGAGCTCGAAGCGGGTGGAGGCCTGCGCCTCCCGCGTCTCGAGCTTGCGACCCGGGCCGGTGATGTAGTCGAGGCTGACCTCGTAGGAGATCTTCCGGATGGGCGATGGCTGCGCGGGCCGTGGGCTGAAGCGCAGTTGCGCGTAGGACCGGCGGAACGCCTCGCGGCGCAGGAAGCCCACCTCGGGGTTGAAGTCCTCGCCGACGCTCAGGTACTCGGCCTGCACACCGTAGCGGTCGTGATTCCAGTCGTAGCGGCCGCGGTAGCTGCTCTGGTCGCCGGTCTTTCCCGGCGTATCGGTCCGCGCGTAGTAACTGGTGATGTTGACGTTGTCATACGGCTGGAACTGCGCGTCCGCCCCGAACGTGTAGCTGCTGCTGAGGCCGGTGGCCGAGGCGGGATTGCGCGCCGTACCCATGAAACCGACGCGGCTGCGCCGCAAGACGTCGCGCGTCACGCGGAGCACCGAGAAGTTCGTGCCCGTCTTCCCTGCCTCGGGGGTATCGCTCGTCTGCATGTTGAGCGCGCCCACGTTGTAGGGACCGGCGCGCCCGAGCAGGCGCCCGCCCGCGAGGATGGGCACGACAGCTTCATCATCGAGGCCGATCCGACGCGAGTAGAAGAGGATGGGCGCGTTGTTGGGGCCAAAGGCTCCGCCACCGCCCCCCCCGCCGCCGCCACCACCACCACCGGTGCCGCCGAAAGAGAAGATGTCCTGGCCTTCCAGGAAGAAGTCGCGGCGCTCGGGGAAGAACAGGCTGAAGCGCGTCAGGTTGACCTGCGCCTCGTCGTCTTCGACCTGAGCGAAGTCGGTGTTGTAGGTGAAGTCGGCGATGAGGGTTTGCGTGAGACCCCACTTCGCGTCCACGCCCCACTCGGCGTTGCCGTCGTTGTCGATCGCGGGCGAAGCCGTGCGGTTGGTGAGGCTCGAGCCCAGCACGTACGGCTTGATGTCGAGATTGAGGCTGCGCGAGGGCGTTCCCAGCCCGACCATCGTCGCCGTCGATGACGACTTGGAGAGCCCGCGGCGGCCCCAGGACCGGGGAACGGGGTTGAGGTAGGAGACCTCGTTTCGCCACCGGACCATGCGGCGGGCGTTGAAGCCCCAGATGCTGGACCCTTCCTTGAAGCGCAGCGAGCGGAACGGCACGACGATTTCGGCCGTCCAGCCGCCGTCGAAGTCCGCGGTGCGGACGTTCCAGACGGGGTTCCAGTTGTTGTTCGCCTGTTCGGCGGTGACCACCCAGTCGAACATCCCCCCTTGCGAATTGGACGACAGGCCGAAGCCGTTGCGGTGATCGTAGAAGGTGTCGAAGAACACCGCGATATGGTCGTTGTTGTACATGTTGGGGCTGTCGCGCCGCAGGTCGCTGGTCACCCGGCGGCCCGCCTCGCTCTCCCACATGCGCGCGCCCACGTAGACGTTGTCGTTGTCGTAGAAGACCCAGATTTCGGTCTGGTCGCTCGCCGGCTGTCCCTCGACCGGCTCCTGCTGGGTGAAGCCGGACATCGACGGGATGTCGCGATAGGGGGCTTCGTCGAGCGCGCCGTCGATGATGAGGGGCGAGGGCAGCCGCATGGTGCGTACGGTCGCGTTGCCAGACGCGTCGCGGTTGATCACGGCCGGCGGTTCCGGCGGCGGGGGACCCGTGATGACCTCGTCGGCGATCGACAGGCCGCGGCCCGGATCCGCCAGCGCCAGGTCGCTGGCGTCCGAGCCTTGCGCTCGGACCGGCGCGGCGCACAGCATCACCCAGAGCAGCGCCCGACAGGTGCTGCAGGTATTGAACCTCGCACTGAACACGATCGTTCTATTGGAACACACTGCTCCGACGTCCCCACGTCTGCAATTGTCACGTGGGCGCGAACGAATGGCGAACCTCAGCCGGTACGGGCTTCGTAGGGCAAGTGCGATAGCCTACCGGGCATGCCGGGACGACTCGAACAAATCTGGATCGAGCGCATGAAAGGCGGGCCGATGGACCCGCGCGACGACTTGAGATCCGCGTGGAGATGAAGTCGACGTGGAGGGCTGACGCCGTGGTCCTATAATCCCCCCATGAAAAAGCTTCTCGCCGGCTGCCTGATCGTTGCCGCGTTGGGTCTGGCGGCCCTCGGCGTGGCCGGCTACTTCGGCTACCGGGCCGTGCGTCCCATGATCGACGGCGCGACGACGTGGGCACAGCAGGCGCGCGAGATGGCGGCGGCCTCGGACCGCATTACGAACAAAGCCGACTTCAACGTCCCGGCCGACGGCAAGCTGGACGACGGGCGCGTGCGACGGTTTCTGGCCGTGCAGGCGCGCGTCAAGACGGCACTCGGGCCACGCTGGGCCGAACTCGAGGCCAGGGGGCGCGAGTTCGAGGTGAAGGCCAGAGCCGGAGGGCGTGATCTGTCTCTCACCGAAGTCGGAACCATGCTGTCCGGACTGGGAACGCTGTTGGTCGATGCCCGCCGCGCGCAGGTGGACGCGCTCAATGCCGAGGGCTTCTCGTCGGGTGAGTACTCCTGGACGAGGCTCCGTATCTACCAGGCTGCTGGCCTCGAACTGGCCGACGGCGTTGACTGGAGCGCGCTCGAGGGCCTGATCAAGCAGGGCGCCGGTCAGGCGGGCGTGAACCCGCCCGAGCTGAAACTGCCGGAGATTCCCGAGGTGAACCGCACGCTGGTCAAGCCACACGTCGAGGCGCTGCAGACCTGGCTGCCGCTCGCGATGCTCGGGTTCTGAGCGGGCGCAAAGGCGCGGACGCTCGGGCCGGGCCCTGGCGATTGGCCCTTCATGCCACCGCCGGCCTGGCCACGGGCAGCCCCGCGCCCTGCCACGATGCCATGCCACCGGCAAGGTTGGCGATGTCGGTGCGGCCCGCGCGTCGCAGCATCGACGCCGCAATGGCCGACCGGGCGCCCGTCTGGCAGTGCAGCACCACCATGCGATCGGTCGGCACATCATCGAGGCGGTCGGCGAGATAGCCCAGCGGGATGTGCAGGGCGTTGGCGATGTGGCCATCCCTCCACTCGGTGGCGCCCCGCACGTCGACGATCGTCACGTCGCGTGCGGTCAGACGGGCCGACAGCTCTCCTACCGTGATCTGCCTCACGGTACCGAGCGCCGCGCCCCGTTCGGCCGCGCGCTGCACGGCGCGCGCCTCGAAGACCCCGGCCACCCGATCGAGCCCGATGAGCGCGAGCTGCCGCACGAGTTCCACGGTGTTGGCCTCGCTCAGCTCGTCCACGATGAAGTACAAGTCTGCGGAGTACGGCAGCAGCCAGCCAGCCCACGTGATGAACGACCGGTTCAGGGGGATATTGAGCGTGCCCGGCAGGTGCTCGGCCGCATACTCCCCCGACGATCGCGTGTCCACGAGGATGGCCTGGCTGGCGAGGAGGTCGGCCAGTTTGCGCTCATCGAGGCGAGGCGGGGCGTGGAAGCCCCCGAGAATGGCCGGGCCCGCCTTGTTCAGGTACTTCATCGTCGCGAAGTAGGTGGGCGGC
>JADZBZ010000287.1 GCA_020851835.1 Acidobacteriota bacterium | reverse complement strand
GGTGCCGCAGAGCATTCGCAACGTGGCCTATGCGCTGCTGTCGGGCGCGGATGGCTGGATGTTCGACGGGGAGGACGCCCTCGGACAGATCGAGACGATGGCGCTCGACAACCAGCGCAACTTGAAACTGGCGATCCACCACGATCCCGTGTTCCTGACCTCGGCCGAGATGGTGGCGGCCGAGATGAACCGGTGGGCGGAGGGCTTCCTCGGGCGGCGCATCATTGACGACTGGCGCGCCCAGCTCGGCTTCACCACCAAGATCTTCCGCGCGCGGGGCCTTCACCTCGACGACCGGCACGTGCGTCACGCGTCGGGCGGGGGGTTGTCGGCGTCCATGGTGGATGCGACGCTCTACGTCGCCCATAACCACGAGCGCCTGCGTGCAGAGGGGGCGTCCATCGTGCTCTACCTGCCGAAAGTCCAGACGGCCGAAGAGGCCGCCTTGTGGCACGACATTTTGTCGGCGCTCGAGCGCCACCGGGGCCTCGCCGCTGGTTCCATCAAGACTTACGTGCTGATCGAGCAGATCGAGGCGTGCTTTCAACTGATGGAGATCCGCGCCGCGCTCGGCCCGCGATTCGTCGGTTTCAATACCGGGCGCTGGGACTACATCAACAGCGTGTCGGACGCTGCGGCGTGGGATCCCGCCTTCGTCAATCCCAACATCGACGCCATCACGATGACCTACGGGTACATGCGTCACTATGAGGATCGGGTGCGGCGCTCGGTGAACACGCCGGATCAGCTGGGGCTGTATGCACTGTGGCAGGGTGGGATGGAACCGAACATCCCGGTGGGCTCGGTCGCGGGGGTGAAGGCCGGGATGACGCGGGCCCTGGCCGGCGCAAAACGCGAGCAGCGCGAGGGCGCCAGCGGCAAGTGGGTGGCCCACTGGAAGATGGTCCACATCGTCCGGCCGGTGTGGGAGGACGTGGGGGAGGCCAATCAAATGGGCCGTGCCTTCCCGCCGCTGTCCTACACCGCGGCCGATGCCGCGGCGTTGACCGAACTCGAGCCCGCGCCGCGCACCATCCGAGGCGCGCGCGACCTGTTGAGCGTCGCCCTGCAGTACGGCAACGCCTTCGGACAGGGCATGCAGGCAGCGGCGCTCAAGCCAGCCGACTTCTTCGGCAATGACGACGTGCTCTACCTGATGGAGGACATGGCCACCGGCGAGATCCGGTTGAGCATCCTCTGGGAATGGCTGCACAAGAACGCCCCGCTCACCGAGGCCGATGCCGCCACGGGCGTCTCCGCCGGGGATTCGTTTTCGGCCCCGCTGTTCGCGAAGCTGCTCGACGAGGAGTACGACAAGCTGCGACGGGCCGGCAACCGCGACGTGCACGACGACTCGAAAGACACCACGCTGCCCATTGCCCGCGAGATTGTGGCGACCTATGTCACCGAGCCGGTCAAGCTGCCGTGGTACATCGACTTGCTGAACATCAATCTCGACAACGTCGATCTGGACGAGGCGCGCCGGCGTATCCGGCGCCTGGCCGACGCCTTCGAGCGCGATGGCACGAGGCTGACCGAGAATCAGGACTTTCAGCCGTAGTCTCGTCCGTCGGGCAGGGGCTCGAGCACCAGGCCGGCCGGATCGGTCAGGTATTCGTACCCGATGGCCTGCCAGCGGCGGTCTGGATCGAGGGCGAGGTATCGCTGCTTGCGCCGCTCGCGGTCGACGGCGTCGATCATCCGGAGGTGGTAGACGATCAGGTCCGCCTGGGTGAAGCCGCCGCCGGGCTCGCTGCTGTTTTCGGGCGCCCAGTGGCCGTGCAGCGCCCGCGAGCCGAAGTCGTGGTCGGGTCGCAGGCGGAACAACCGAGCCATTCCCTTCTGCCCCCAGACGCCGTCCACGCGATACCGGTCGGGCTCGTCCCAGAGTTCGCGCAGGACGACCCGGTACGCCAGCGGACCATCGGGCCCGGCTGCGGCCAGCAGCGCGTCCACGCGATCGCGGAAGTGGCGCTCGAGCCGCTCATCGGCATCGACGGCCATCACCCACTCCGCGCCATGCCGCGCCGCCGCATCCACCAGTAGACGCCTATTTCGCAGCTCGTTCCAGCGGTGCGGCTCGCGCGGCGCCACGCGAATCAGCTCTCGAACCGCGGGATGCGCCGCCGCCAGCTCGCCCGATCCATCGGTGGACCCATCGTCGAGTGCGAGGATGGCGTCCACGTGCGGGGCCACGTTGGTGAAGAAGTCGGCCAGGAAGCGGCGCTCGTTGCGGAAGGCCGTCACGCAGAGGAGCCGTGCTCGACGCGGGATGTGAACGGACGCGGACCGCGGCGCCGCGTCGAGTGCCGGGGCCCGGGGGGCGGGGGGTCGTGCGGTGGCCGCGCCGGCGGCATAGGCAAGCGCCGCGGGGCCGAGCCACGGCAGCGCCCATAGCACCGGGCCCCACTGGTGCACGGGTGTCGCGCGGAGCGTCAGCCACAGGGAACGCGGGACGCGCGTGAGGGAGGTGCGGGTGACCAGCGACCGCGCGGCGCCGCCGTAGAGCGCCTCGCGGGCGCCGACGGTGCGGCGGCCGCGCTGAAACTGGTCGCGGAGCAGGCCGGTGAGCGAGGTGGGGTTACGGTGCGCGGCCTGCACGTCGGCGCGATAGACCTGCCGCGCCCGGCCGGCCACGCGCTCGCGGAACTCGGTGTCTTCACCCGTTCGCAAATCCGCGCGGAAGCCGCCGACGCGCGCGAAGAGCTCACGGGCGTACGAGGCGCCGTAGTGCAGGCGCGCCGCCGGCGGCGTACCCGGCAGGCGCGGGCCGAAGAGCAGGGTATGGGTGGC
>JADZBZ010000286.1 GCA_020851835.1 Acidobacteriota bacterium | reverse complement strand
GCCGCCGACACCGCGTGGAAGGGGAGAGCCAGCGCCTGGGCACGCTCCTTCAGTGCCGCCACCCGCTCCGGCTCGTCCACGGCGTCGAGCTTGGTCGCCACCACCACCTGAGGCTTCAGCAGCAGCTCCGGGTCGTAGAGGTCGAGCTCGCGGCGAATGGTCTCGAAGTCCTCGACCGGGTCGCGTCCCGACTCGCTCGACACGTCTACCAGGTGCGCCAGCACCTTGGTGCGCTCGATGTGCCGGAGGAATTGGTGGCCCAGGCCGTGCCCGGAATGGGCACCTTCGATCAGGCCGGGCACGTCGGCGACGACGAAGCTGCGGTCGTCGCTGAGCGTGACGACGCCGAGATGCGGCGTCAACGTGGTGAACGGGTAGTTGGCGACCTTGGGCTTGGCGGCCGAGATGCGCGAGATCAGCGTGCTCTTGCCGGCGTTGGGAAATCCGACCAGGCCCACGTCGGCCAGCAGCTTGAGTTTGAGCTGCAGGTATCGCTCCTCGCCCGGCTCGCCGGGTTGCACCTTGCGCGGCGCCCGGTTCGTCGAGGTGGCGAACTGCGCGTTGCCCAGTCCGCCTCGGCCAGCCTTGGCCACGAGCACGCGCTGCCCCTCCGCGGTGAGGTCGGCGAGCTCGGCGAGCTCACCCGTCTCGGGATCGCGCGCGAGCACGGTCGTGCCGACGGGTACCGGCACCTCGAGGTCGCGTCCGTTCCGGCCGTGGCGATTCGCACCCTGGCCGTGCCCGCCACGCTGGGCGGCAAACTCCGGGTTGAAGCGAAAGTGAACCAGGGTGTTGCGGTGAGGATCGGCAACCAGGAAGACGGAGCCGCCCGAGCCGCCATCGCCGCCATCGGGCCCGCCTTTGGGCCCGAACTTCTCGCGGCGGAAGCTCAAGCATCCACGGCCGCCGTTGCCGGCTTGAACGTGGATGTCGGCTTCGTCGACGAACATGGTCAGATTTGGCTGGAAGACACGAAAAACACGGAAATCACGAAGCGCGAATGGCGGGGGCCTTCGCGTGAAGGGCTCTGCACAGGCGTCGCGCCTGTCGTGTTCGTCGCGTCGCCTGTCGCCTACTCAGCCGGCAGGATGGAGATGAAGCGACCGCGCGAGCCGTGGTCTTCGAACTTCACCACGCCGCCGATCTTGGCAAACAGCGTGTCGTCCTTACCGAGGCCGACGTTGTGTCCGGGCTTGAACTTCCGGCCGCGCTGGCGGACCAGAATCGAACCGCCGGTCACGACGTTGCCGTCGAATCGCTTGACGCCCAGTCGCTGCGAGTTGGAATCGCGGCCGTTTCGAGAACTGCCTTGTCCTTTTTTTGATGCCATGGTTCTACGCCTGGATGTCGGTGATGCGCACGCGCGTCAGCAGGCTCCGGTGGCCCTTCGTCCGTCGGTACTGCTTGCGGCGCTTCTTCTTGAACACGCGAATTTTCTTGCTCTTGTCGGTGCGGTCGATGACGCCAACGACCTTGGCGCCCTCGACGTACGGGGCGCCGGTGAGCACATCGCCGGCGTCCCTGCCGACCAGCAGCACCTGGTCGAACGACACGGGCGCCCCGGCCTCGCCGGTGTGGCCATCGACGGCGATGATCGCGCCGGGCTCGACGCGAAACTGGCGGCCGGAGGCCTGGATAATCGCAAACACGGTTGTTCTCCGCTTGAATGGACGCGCGATGGCCTGCGGGCCGGGCGCCGGAACTCCGAAGTTTAGCACGAACGGAGGACCGTTACGCCCCGCGGCTCCGGCGCGGGCTCCGCGCCCGGGCCTGGCTCCCGACTGACTTGGCGCGGACCGGGCCGGTGCCGGCCGCCGGCGGCCGGGCCGGCTTACTTGAGCAGGATCCGGCTGCCGTGGATCTTCTGCGCGCTCAACGTGTTGAGGAAGGCGGGCAGCAGGCGATCCATCAATTCGAAGTACGACGACAGGGCCGGCGTCTGCTGGCTCGAGCCGTAGAGAATTTCCTCGCGAAACGATTCACTGTAGAGTTGCTCGCCGGTCCGGCCGTCGATGAAGACGAAGGTCGGTCGCAGGATGTAACCCTTGCGTTCCATGTAGGTGCGGATCGGCACCACCTGCCGGCGACCGAACGAGTCGTACTGCTCCTGCTCGCGCTGGACGAATCCCGACCGGGCGTGCGGGACGAACAGCACCGAGCCGGTCACGATGAGGGGTTGCTCGTGCTCCTCGCCCACCTGCTTCCAGTAGCCGGCGTCCGAGAACACCTTTGCGTACTGGTCGAGGTCGCTCTCGTTGTTGACCGCAGGCAACTGCCCGGGCTCGGCTGGCGGCGCCGCGGCCGTCTGTGGGGAGGCCGCGCCGCTGTCGGGCGGCGTCTCGACCTCCTGCAGGGCCTTTTCCGCCAGGGGAATGGCATCGGCGTCCACCACCGGGAGGATGTTCTTGTTCCGCAGCTGGCTTCGAAGCAGACGCACCGTTTCCATGTTCGCGTCCACATCGTCACTCGCCCCGGCGAGAAACCCGGCGACGTAGATGCGCTGAAACGGAGACACGTCGAGCTTGGGTGCGATCGGCGTCTCGATGGGGATCTCGACGTAGCCGGTGCCGCCGCAGGCCGCCAGGGCGGCCGCCAGGGCCACGCTAAGGCTCGCGCCCGCCGTCTTTTTGAGCCGGTCGGTCATTGAGTTCCTTGAACAGGTCGAAGTTCTGCTTGATGAGCGTGTTGTTGGGCTCGAGGGCGGCGGCCTTCTCGTAGGCCGAGCGTGCCTTGTCCGGCTGTCCCTCCTGCTCGTACGCCACCGCAAGGTTGTTGAAGGCGGCGGCATAGGTCGGATCGATCTGGGTCGCGCGCTCCCATCGATACAGGGCTTCGCGCCACAGGCCTCGCTGCGCTACCTGAACGCCGAACTCGACCTGTGCTTTCGCATCGCCCCGCTGATCGGCCCACGCCCCGGGCGCCGAGATGAGCAGGACGACGACCGCAAGCGGCAGATAGCGTGCAGGCATCGGCTCTCTTGGTCACTATAGCCACAGGCTACAGGTCCATCAAGCGAATTGCCTTGGACGCACCCGCGATCACAAGTGTAAACTGACGGGTCGGAGGTCGCGGGCGCTGGCAGGAGGCTGCCGGACGTGTGCGACGTTTGTGTCACGGGCGGTGAGGCCGCGTTTCCTGCGCGCCTTCATCTCATTCCCGACCCACCCACCCGCCTCTGGATCCGCGGCGCGCCCTCGGCGTTGCCCGGCGCGGACGTGCCATCGATCGCGCTGGTCGGATCGCGCGCCGCATCGCGCGACGGACTCGAACTGTCCCGCCGCGTGGCCGATGGTCTCGCGCGCGCCGGAGTCGTGATCGTCAGTGGCCTGGCCCGAGGTGTCGATGGAGCGGCGCACGCGGCCACACTCGAGGCCGGGGGCCGCACCATCGCCGTACTCGGCTCGGGCCTGGCTCGCATCTACCCCGCCGAGCACGCGGATTTGGTCGGTCGGATCGCGGTTGCCGGCGCGGTGATCTCCGAGTCGCCGCCGCCGACCCCACCCCACGCCGGCCTCTTTCCCCGCCGCAACCGGTTGATCGCCGGCCTGGCCGACGCGGTGCTGATCGTGGAGGCGCCCGAGCGCAGCGGCGCGCTCATCACGGCTTCTGCGGCGCTCGACCAGGGAAAGGATGTGATGGTCCTGCCCGGACGGGTCGCCGGCGGGCGCAACCGCGGCGGACACCTGCTCATTCGGGATGGGGCAAAGCTTGTCGAGTCTGCGGACGATATCCTCTTCGAAATGGGTTGGCGGGCGCTCAGCGGGCCCCCACCCGGAGGATCCGAGCCCTCCGACGGCGTCCCATTCACGGTGGACGACCTGAGCCGCCAGAGCGGGGAGCCGGCCTCGGTCGTCCTGGCCAGGCTCCTGGAATGGGAACTGGCCGGTCAAATTCAACGAATTGGATCGGCCCGATTCGTTCGCGTCCGTGGCCGCATGCTAACGTAACCGTTCACGCGCACCCATGCCCAAGCCTCTCGTCATCGTTGAATCTCCAGCCAAAGCCCGGACCCTGGCCCGTTTCCTGGGGAATGACTACCGGGTCGAGGCCAGCTACGGTCACATCCGCGACCTGCCGGAGTCGGCGGCCGATGTGCCGAAAGAGATCAAGGGCAAGCCGTGGGGGCGCCTCGGTGTCGACACGGAGGGCAATTTCACGCCCTACTACGTCGTGCCGGCCGACAAGAAGAAGCACGTCACGGCCCTCAAGGCTGCGATGAAGGACGCCTCCGAGGTCATCCTGGCGACCGACCCGGACCGCGAAGGCGAGTCGATCAGCTGGCATCTCAAGGAAATCCTGAAGCCGAAGGTCAAGGTTCGCCGGATTGTCTTCCACGAGATCACCGAAGAGGCCATTCGGCACGCGCTGGACGAGGCGCACGAGGACGTGGACGAGAACCTGGTGCGTGCGCAGGAGAGCCGGCGCATTCTCGACCGGCTCTACGGCTACACGCTTTCGCCGGTGCTGTGGAAGAAGGTGCAGACCGGCCTTAGCGCCGGCCGCGTCCAGAGCGTGGCCGTCCGCCTCATCGTCGAGCGCGAAGAGGAGCGGATGCGCTTCCGCTCGGCCGCGTACTGGGACATCGAGGCGACGCTAGGTGCCGAGGGCCGCGAGTTCGGTGCGACCCTGGTCAGGATCTCGGGCGACCGGGTGGCGACTGGCAAGGACTTCGACAGCCTGGGCCGGCTGACCGGCAGCGGCCGCGTGCGGCATCTGCTGAGCCGTTCCGAAACCGACGCCCTGCGCGAAGGGCTCATGCGGGGCCTGCCGTGGACGGTCACCTCGGTCGAAGAGAAGCCGTTCGTCCAGCGCCCGGCGCCGCCCTTCACCACCTCCACCCTCCAGCAGGACGCCAACCGCAAGTTCGGTTTTTCGGCCGAGCGCACGATGCAGGTGGCGCAGCGGCTCTTCCAGGGCGTGGACATTGGCGGCGGCGATCTCGAGGGTCTCATCTCGTACCATCGCACCGACTCGACGACCCTCAGCGACAAGGCGCTGGCCGAGGCGGGCCACGCCGTCACCGACATGTACGGAGCGGCGTTCTACAAGGGGCCGCGGCGCTACCAGACCAAGGTCCGGAATGCCCAGGAGGCGCACGAGGCGATTCGTCCCACCGACTTCCGGCGGACGCCCCAGACGCTCGAAGGCGTGCTCGAGGGCGACGAGCTGCGGATGTACGACCTGGTTTGGAAGCGCGCCATTGCGTCGCAGATGGCCGATGCCCGGCTGCTGAGGACCACTGTCGAGATCACCGGCCGCACGCCGTCGGGCGTCGAGGGCGTGTTCACGGCCCGCGGCAAGGCCATCGAGTCGCCGGGTTACCTGCGGGCCTACGTGGAAGGCAGCGACGATCCGGCGGCCGAACTCGACGAGCAGGAAACGCTCCTGCCGAAGCTGGCGGTCGGCGACCGCGTCGAGGCGCCCGACCAGGTCGAGGCGGCGATCGTGGCCGTGAAGGTCGAGTCGAAGGGACACGAAACCTCACCGCCCGCGCGCTACACCGAAGCGTCGCTCGTGAAGCGGCTCGAGGAGGAAGGCATCGGGCGTCCGTCCACGTATGCACCCACGGTGGCCACGATCCAGCGCCGTGGCTATGTGTCGCGGCAGGGCAAGGCGCTGGTGCCCAGCTTCACCGCATTTGCCGTCACGCACCTGCTGCGCGAGCACTTCGGCGACTACGTGGACCTTGGTTTCACGGCCGAAATGGAGGAGATTCTCGACAAGATCTCCAACGGCGAGCGCGACTGGCTCGACTTCATCCGGGAGTTCTATCGCGGAGACGGCAAGCATCACGGCCTCGAGAACCTGGTCGAGGAAAAAGGGCAGTCCATCGGCTATCCGGTCGTGGACGTCGGGTCCGACCCCGAGAGCGGGCTGCCCGTGCGGGTGCGCATCGGCCGCTACGGGCCGTTCCTGCAGATGGGCGAGTCGAGCGACGAGGGCCCGCGGGCCTCTCTCCCGGACGATCTGGCGCCTGCCGACCTCACGCTCGACAACGCCTTGGCGCTGCTCAAGGCCAGGGCCCAGGGGCCGAAGTCGCTTGGGGCCGATACGAAATCGGGCCTGCCCGTCTACGTGATGCACGGACGCTTCGGCGCCTACGTCCAGTTGGGCGAGACGCCCGAGCGCGGGTCGACCGAGAAGCCGCGTCGCGCCTCGCTCGGCCGCGACTTCAGCGAAGACACCATCACGCTGGCCGACGCGCTGAAGCTGCTGTTGCTGCCGCGCGACCTCGGGGCGGGCGACGACGGCGAGCTGATTGCCGCCAACCTGGGCCGCTTCGGTCCGTACGTGAAGCACGGTTCCGAGTTCCGATCGCTCGAGGCCACCGACGACGTCTACACGATCACACTCGATCGCGCGCGTGAGCTGCTGGCGCAGCCCAAGAAGTCGATGCGCCGTCAGCGGGCGGCGCCCAAGGAGCTCAAGGCGCTCGGCAAGCACCCGGAGAGCGGCGAGCCGGTGCGCATTCTCGACGGCCGCTACGGACCGTACGTGACCGACGGCACCACCAACGCATCGCTGCCGAAGGGGCAGTCGCCGGAAGCCGTGACGATGGCCCAGGCGCAGGAGCTGCTGGCGGCGCGGGCCGGAACGGCGAAGCGGCCGCGCGGCCGCAAGGCCAAGGCCGCGCCCGCGCGGGGGCGCAAGAAGGCGTCGGCGACGGCGTAGTCAGGCTCCAGGCTCTGCTCCGGGCCTTCAGCTCCAGGCTTCGGGAACTCCAGCTCGAGGATCGGAACGTGCCGGCTGTTCATATCATCGGTGCAGGGCTGGCGGGCTCGGAAGCCGCCTGGCAGGCGGCGGAGACCGGGGTCGACGTGGTCATCCACGAGATGCGACCGGTGCGCGGCACGGCCGTGCACCAGACCGGAGGGCTCGCCGAGCTGGTGTGCAGCAACTCGTTCCGCGGCGACAAGCTCGACAATGCCGTCGGCCTGCTCAAGGAAGAGATGCGGCGGCTCGGCTCGCTGATCATGCGCGCGGCCGACGAGGCGCGCGTGCCCGCCGGCGCCGCCCTGGCCGTGGACCGGCACGTCTTCTCACGCCGCGTCACCGAGATTGTGTCATCCCATCCCCGCATCTCGCTCGTGCGCGAGGAGGTGGTCCGCGTGCCGGCCGCCGGCGGCCCCTGGTCTCCGGTGGTGATTGCCACCGGGCCACTCACTTCCGACGCGTTATCGGCCGACATCCAGCTCCTGGTGGGCGACCAACACCTGTCCTTCTACGACGCCATCAGTCCGATCGTGCTCGCCGAATCCATCGACCTGTCGAAGGCGTTTCGCGCCTCGCGGTGGAACCGCAACGTGTGGTCTGCCTCCGGGCCGGGGACGTCCACGACACTACCGACCGACGCGGTTCCCGTACTTGCCGTACCTGGCGAATCGGCCTCACCGGAGGGCGACTATCTGAACTGCCCGTTCACCCGGGACCAGTACGACACGTTCTACGACGCCCTGGTGGCTGCCGAGTCGGCGACCGTTCACGACTTCGACACGGCGAACTTCTTCGAGGGTTGTCTGCCCATCGAGGTGATGGCCTATCGCGGGCGCGACACGCTGCGCTTCGGGCCCATGAAGCCGGTCGGTCTCACCGATCCCCGCACGGGACGGTTTCCGTATGCCGTCGTCCAACTCAGGCAGGACACGCTGGCCGGCGACCACTTCAGCCTCGTGGGCTTCCAGACGCAGATCAAGTGGGGCGATCAGGCACGGGTGTTGCGAATGATTCCCGGCCTCGAGCAGGCCGAATTCGTCCGGTACGGCATGGTGCACCGCAACACGTACATCTGCGGGCCGAAGGTACTCAGGCCGACGTGGCAGACGCGCGGGCGGGCCGATCTGTTCTTCGCGGGACAGGTGTCGGGGGTGGAAGGATATGTGGAGTCCGCCGCCTCGGGGCTGCTCGCCGGCCGGAACGCGGCGGCGCTGGCGCGCGGGCAAGACCCTCGCACGCTGCCGCGCACCACGGCCATCGGGGCGCTGGCCCATTACGTGGCTCACGCGGATCCGGCACACTATCAGCCGAGCAACATCACGCACGGCATCATGGAGCCGCTCCAGCAGCCGCCGCGGGACAAGGCGCGCAAGAAGGCGCTCATCGCCGAGCGGGCTCTCGCCGATCTGGACGCCTGGGTGGGCGAGGTCGCGGTGAGCGGACGCTGACGAGGAGACCGGCCGCCATGCCCCGCGACCCGTCCCGCGGCCGACGACGAAGCCTGCTGGCGCGGGGAGAAGCACCCGCGGCGCCCGGGAACCTGCGGGACCACCTGAAGGCGTTTCTGGCCTTCCTGGAGCTCAACCGGAACGTGTCGGTCCACACCGTGCGTGCCTACGACTCGGACGTCGCCCGTTACCTTGCCTTTCTTGCCGCCGAGCGGAGCCGCAGGATTTCGGAACTCCGGCCGGCGGACCTCGATGGCGCGAGTGTGCGTGCGTGGGTCGGATCGCTCAATCGCGCGGGCCAGGCGCGAGCGACGGTGGCGCGCAAGCTGTCGGGCGCGAGGGCATTCGTGCAGTACTTGCGGCGCGAGGGTGTCATCACGGCCGACCCGACCGCGGCCGCCGTGCCGCCCCGCCTGGACAAGACCATTCCGGTGCACCTGTCCGAGGCGGAGATCACGACCCTGCTCGACAGCATCGATACCGGTACCGCGCTCGGCCGGCGCGATCGCGCGATGTTCGAGTTGTTCTATGCGTCCGGACTCCGCTTGAGCGAACTGGTGGGTGTGGACTTGGAGGACATCGACCTCCACGCCCGACTCGTGCGCGTGCTGGGCAAGGGGAGGCGCGAACGGGTCGTGCCCTTCAACCGGCCGGCGGCCGACGCCATCCGGGCGTGGATGAAGGACCGAGCGCCAATCGTCCTCGGCCGGGCGCGCGGACGCCGGCCAGCCGGCGGGAGTCTGCGACCGGCGAGATCCGCCGCACGCGAGCGCGAGGATCCGCTGTTCGTGAACGGTCGCGGCGGACGCATCACCGGACGCAGCGTGGATCGCCTGCTGCGCCGGTACGTCGCGCGGTGCAGCACGCGGCGGGGCATCAGCCCGCACGCGCTGCGCCATTCGTTCGCGACCCATCTATTGCAGCACGGCGCCGACCTGCGCGGCATCCAGGAGCTGCTGGGCCACGCCCGCATCAGCACGACGGAACGCTACACGCACGTGGACACCGCCCAGTTGATCGAGGTCTACCGCAAGGCCCACCCGCGGGCCAGACGGGTCGGGGACGCGCCTCGGGACCGCGAGCCTCGCTAGCGCGCGGTGACGGCGGCGTCTGCGGCCCGGGAGCAGCCTCAAGCGGTAATGGCGAGACGGCGTCTCGGCAACTCGATGCGGAGCGTCTTGATCTTGTAGTTCATCACGCGCGGGCTGATGCTCAGCAGGTCGGCCGCGTCCTTCTGCACCCAGTTGGCCATCTTGAGGGCTTCCACCAGGGCCTGCCGCTCGATGTCCTCCAGCGGAATGCCGGTCGGCGGAATACGAACGGCCGCCGATTCTCGCGTCGAGCCCGACACCTGGGACGCATCGCCGAGGTGCAGGTCGTCGGCGGTGATGACGCTCTGCTCGGCCAGCAGGGCGGCGCGCTCGATGGCGTTCTCGAGCTCGCGGATGTTGCCCGGCCAGTTGTAGCGCAGCAGCAGCTTCTGGGCCTCGGGGTCGAGGCCGTCGAGCCGCTTCTTGAGCTCGTTGCCGTACCGACGGAGGAAGGACATGGCCAGCGCCAGGATGTCCTCCTTCCGGTCGCGCAGCGGCGGGGTTTCGATCGACACGACGTTCAGCCGGTAGTACAGGTCCTCGCGAAACGCCCCCGAGGCGACCATGGCTGGCAGGTCGCGGTTGGTCGCGGCGATGAGCCGCACGTCCACGCGGATGGTGCGCGTGCCCCCGAGGCGCTCGAACTCGTGCTCCTGCAGCACGCGCAGAATCTTGGCCTGTGTGCTCGGGCTCATGTCGCCGATCTCGTCCAGGAAGAGCGTGCCGCCGTCGGCCTGTTCGAAGCGGCCAATCCGCTGCCGATCGGCACCCGTGAAGGCGCCCTTCTCGTGGCCGAACAGCTCGGATTCGAGCAGGTTCTCCTGCAGGGCGGCGCAGTTGACCTTGACGAAATTGCGCGCCGCGCGGAGCGAGTTGTGATGCGTGGCGCCGGCGATGAGCTCCTTGCCCGTGCCGGTTTCACCGTGAATCAGCACCGTCGAGTTGCTCTTGGCGACCTTGCGCACCACGGTGAGCACGCGCCCGAGTGCCTCGCTGTTGCCCACGATGCGCTCGAAGTCGTAGCTCTCCTGCTGCTCGTTGCGGAGGTAGTCGAGCTCGTGGCGCAGGCGCTTGAGCTCGAGCGCCTTCTCGATCTTCACCTCCATCTCTTCAATCTCGAAGGGCTTCTGGACGTAGTCGAAGGCGCCGCTCTTCATTGCCTCGACCGCGGTGTTGACCGTGCCGAAGGCCGTCATCAGAATCACCGAGACCGCGGGGTGCAGCGACTTGGTCGTCCGCAACACGTCGAGCCCGTCCGAGCCACCCATCTTGAGGTCGCTCACGACGACGTCGAAATAGCTCTCGTGCAGGCGCTCGAGCGCGGCGTTGCCGTTCGAGGCCTCCTCCACGTCGTGCCCGGCGGCGGAGAGCGCCAGCGCCAGGCCGCGCCGAAGCGCGTCGTGATCGTCTGCAACCAGAATACGTGCCATGAAACCCTCGTGTGCG
>JADZBZ010000285.1 GCA_020851835.1 Acidobacteriota bacterium | reverse complement strand
TGCTGGCGGCCGGCCTGGACCAGGTGCTCGACTACCTCGAGACGGTCCGTTTCACCGACGAGGAACTGGCCTGGCTGGCGGGCACGGGCCGCTTCACGCGGGCCTTTGTCGACTCGCTCGCGGGCTTCCGGTTCACGGGTGAGGTCGACGCGATGCCAGAGGGCACGCTCTGTTTCGCGGACGAGCCGATGCTGCGCGTGGTGGCGCCGCTGCCCGAGGCGCAGTTGGTGGAAAGCCGCGTGATGAACCTGCTGCACTTCCAGACCATGATTGCCAGCAAGGCGGCGAGGGCGGTGCTCGCCGCGCCCGGGCGGGTGCTCGTCGACTTCGGGCTACGCCGCGCGCACGGCGCCGAGGCCGGGTTGCTGTCGGCCCGCGCCAGCTGGCTGGCCGGCTTCTCCGGCACGGCCACCGTCCAGGCGGGCCGACTATACGACATCCCGCTCTACGGAACGATGGCACACTCCTACGTGCAGGCGTTCGGAGACGAGATGATGGCCTTCGAGCACTTCGCCCGATCGCAGCCCGACAATGCCGTGCTCCTGATCGACACCTACGACACCGAGCGTGCCGCCGGCCGCGTGGTGGAGTTGGCTGCGCGACTGGGGGGCGAGGGCCTGTCCATCAAGGGCGTGCGGATCGACAGCGGCGACCTGGGCGCGCTCGCACGGAAGGTGCGCGCCACGCTGGATCGCGGTGGGTTTCCCGACATCACCATCTTCGCCAGCGGCAACCTGGACGAGTTCCGGCTGCGCGAACTGGTCGAGTCGGAGGCCCCCATCGACGGGTTCGGCATCGGCACGCGCATGAACACGTCTGCGGATCGGCCGTATCTGGACAGCGCCTACAAGCTCCAGGAATACGACGGCGAGGCACGCCGCAAACGCTCCGCCGAAAAGGAAACCTGGCCCGGTCGCAAGCAGGTGTGGCGGCGCCGCGATGCCAGCGGGTTGCTCGCCGGCGACACGCTGGGCCTGGCGACCGACGACACGGAGGGAGAGCCGCTGCTGGTGCCCGTGATGCGTGCGGGCCGGCGGCTAGCGCCTCCGGACACGCTGGCCGCCGCGCGCCGCCGCGCCGCGGCGTCGCTGGCATCGCTGCCGGCATCGCTCCGCCGGCTCGATCGTCCCTCGACCTACGATGCCGCGGTCAGCCCGTCGGTTCGGGCGCTGGCCGACGAGGTCGACCGGCGAACCTAGTATCATCGGAGCGCACCGTCAGGGGTATCCGCCTCCGCCGCTCGTCGCGGCGCCGGCGCGATTGAGAGAGACCCTGGAACCTGCCCGCCTCTGCGCCCGTGCGCTTCGGCGGGGTCCTACCGGCGCCGCGCCGCGGCGGCGGCGGAAACCGGTTGACACCGGCGGAGGGAGAGCGGCCATGAAGCCCGAGACCACATCCAGCACGTACGCTGACGCCTTTCCGAACTCGACCAAGGTGTACGAGGAGAAGACCGTCGACACCGCCGCCGGCCCCCTGCACCTCCGCGTGCCGATGCGCGAGGTGGCGCTGTCGGGCGGCGAGCCCCCCATCCGGCTCTACGACACGAGCGGCCCGCAGGGCTGCGATCCGCGCGAGGGCCTGCCGAAGCTGCGCGCCGACTGGGTGGCGCCCCGGCGGGGCCGGCCGGCCGTCACCCAGCTCCACTACGCCCGGCATGGCGAGGTCACGCCCGAGATGGAGTTTATCGCCCTGCGGGAGGGGCTGCCGGCCGAGTTCGTCCGCAGCGAGGTCGCGCGAGGCCGCGCCATCATCCCTGCCAACATCAACCATCCGGAGCTCGAGCCCATGGTCATCGGGCGGAACTTCCTGGTGAAGATCAACGCCAACATCGGCAACTCCGTCGTGTCCTCGTCCATCGACGACGAGGTGGAGAAGCTGCGCTGGGCGACGCTGTGGGGCGCCGACACGGCGATGGACCTGTCCACCGGCCGGCAGATTCACGAGACGCGCGAATGGGTGTTGCGCAACGCGCCCGTGCCCATTGGGACCGTGCCCATCTACCAGGCGCTCGAGGCGGTGGGCGGCCGGCCCGAGGACCTGACCTGGGAGGTCTATCGCGACACCATCATCGAGCAGTGCGAGCAGGGCGTGGACTACTTCACGGTGCACGCCGGGGTGCTCCTGCGTTACATCCCGCTCACGGCCGGCCGCCTCACGGGCATCGTGTCGCGCGGAGGGTCGATCATCGCCAAGTGGTGCCTGGCGCACCACCAGGAGAATTTCCTCTACACGCACTTCCGCGAACTGTGCGAGATCATGCGCGCCTACGACGTGTCGTTCTCACTGGGCGATGGCCTGCGGCCGGGCTCGATCGCCGACGCCAACGACGAGCCGCAGTTCGCGGAGCTGCAGACACAGGGCGAGTTGACGAAGGTGGCGTGGGAGTACGACGTCCAGGTGATGAACGAGGGCCCCGGGCACGTCCCCATGCACCTGATTCGCGAGAACATGGAGAAGCAGCTCGACTGGTGCGGCGAAGCGCCCTTCTACACCCTGGGTCCGCTCACGACCGACGTCGCGCCCGGCTACGACCACATCACCTCGGCCATCGGCGCCGCGATGATCGGCTGGTACGGCACGGCGATGCTCTGCTACGTCACGCCGAAGGAGCACCTGGGCCTGCCCAATCGCGGCGATGTGAAGGTCGGCGTCATCGCCTACAAGATTGCCGCGCACGCCGCCGACCTGGCGAAGGGTCATCCCCGCGCGCGCGCGTGGGACGACGCCCTGTCGAAGGCGCGGTTCGAATTCCGTTGGGCGGACCAGTTCAATTTGTCGATGGATCCCGTCATCGCACGCGCGTACCACGACGAAACCCTGCCCGCCGAGGGCGCCAAGGTGGCGCACTTCTGCTCGATGTGCGGCCCGAAGTTCTGCAGCATGGAGCTCACGCAGCAACTGCGTGCCGACGCGCAGAAGGGGATGGCGGAGAAGTCGGAGGAGTTCAAGAAGGCAGGAGAGATTTACGTCCAGAACCGGTAGACGAGCGAGCGAATCCTGGTGCCCTCGCGTCGCCCCCGTGGCCTACCGCTCCGCGGGGGGAGGCACGACCTGGACGACGGTCGGAAAGCGTGGCGGGGTGGCGCCGGGCTGCGGGTTCACGTAGCCCGCACCGCCTCCCCAGGTGTAGTCCTTCACGGTGACGCTGGGCGGGAAGGCCATGTCGGAGTCCCGGAAGCGGCCCAGATCGAACTGGTAGGTGGGAGGCGTCTCGAAGAGTTGATCGCCGCGCACCTTGAGCGCGGCCCGGTAGTAGCTCACCGTCTCGTCATAGGTCAACGGCACTCCGTAGAGATAGAAGCGCTGTCCGCGGCCGGCGTCGTACGAAGTCAGGTACACGGCCGACGGGTAGATCGGGATGTCGCCGAGATCAGGTGCGCCCGGGGCTCCCGGTCCGGCAACTGCCGCGGCGGCGGCAGGCGCGGGACGCGCCGGCGCCGGGTTTGCGGGGGGCTGGGGCTCTGGAGACTGCGGCGGCGGCGGGGCGCTGCCGCGCGGCGTCGGGAAGGGCTGAGGCGTCTGGGCGGCCGGCGTCGCGGCCAACGCGACACAGAACAATCCGATCAGGCTGCGCATGATCGATATTATAGGCACCCTCATGACCACGCGCCTGCAGGACTTCTGCCGCAGCCACGAGCCGTGGCTGCTCGATCTCATCGACGCCCTGGTCGCCATCGAGTCGCCCACCGACGACAAGGCCGCCGTGGACCGCTGCGGTGCCACCCTGGCGGGCCGGCTCGAGCAGATGGGCGGTCGGGTAACGCGCGTGGCCAGCCAGACCTCCGGCGACCATCTGGTGGCGCGCTTCGGCGCCGGCGCTCGACAGGTGCTGTTGCTCGGCCACTTCGACACGGTCTGGCCGATCGGGCAGCTGGCGCGGATGCCGATTCGCCGAGAGGGTGACCGGCTGCACGGACCGGGTGTGCTCGACATGAAGGCCGGCATCGCGCTCGGGATGCTGGCGACCAGGGCCGTGCTCGAGCTCACCCCACCCGAAGACGCCTCCATCGTGATGCTGTGGACCACCGACGAAGAGACGGGCAGCCACACATCGCGTGCCCTCATCGAGACGGAGGCGGCCGCGAGCACCGCGGTCCTGGTCCTGGAGCCGGCGCTGGCCGGCGGCGCGCTGAAGACCAGCCGCAAGGGATGCGGCCAGTACGAGCTGGTGGTGCACGGCGTCTCGGCGCACGCGGGCGTGGACCCGCGCAAGGGCGTCAACGCCATCCGCGAAGTGGCGCACCAGGTGCTGGCGGTGGACGCCATTCGAGATCTCGAGCGCGGCATTTCCGTGAACGTCGGGCTGGTGTCGGGCGGGTCGCGCCCGAATGTCGTGCCGGATTATGCGGCTGCCACCGTCGACGTGCGGGCCGCCACGATGGCCGACGCCGACGAGGTGGATCGCTCGATGCGCGCCTTGCGGGCAGTAACCCCTGGCGCGAAGCTCGAGGTGTCGGGCGGCTTCAACCGTCCGCCCATGGAGCGGAGCGGCGGGGTGGCGCGACTCTTCGGCCTGGCTCGCGACGTGGCCGCCGAACTGGGATTCGTGCTGGGCGAGGGCGGTACGGGCGGCGGGTCGGACGGCAACTTCACCTCCGCCCTGGGCATCCCCACGCTCGACGGACTCGGCGCCCTCGGCGACGGCGCGCACGCGCTGCACGAGCACATCGAGCTCGGGGCGCTCGTCTCGCGGGCGGCCCTCATCGCGGGGCTGGTGGCGCGCCTGTCGCGCGCTGCCGCGTGAGTTCATCCGTGCTGCATCTGCGGCTCCGCCGAGGGCGGCTCGCATCGGCGGCGGCCTCGTCGAGGTCCGCGCTCATCAACCAGCGCTCTGCGTCCGCCACCATCCCAGCAGGTCGTCCACGGTCTGCTCGAGTGGCACGACCGGCTCCCAGCCGGTGGTCCGCGTGAGCCGGTCGTGGCTGCCGACGAGGCGTGGATGGTCGTTGGGCCGCAGACGGGCAGGGTCCTGTTCGACGGCCACGGGTCGCGTGGCGCGGGCGCGGAACAGGTCCACCAGATCGCCGATGCGGGTGGGGCGACCGGCGCACACGTTGTAGGGCACACCGGGCTCGGCCGCATCCATCATGGCGCGATACGCGCGCACCGTGTCGCGCACGTCCATGACGTCGCGCTCGGGGTCGAGGTTCCCCATCTTCAGCACTGGCGGCAGCGCGCCGCGCTCGATGAGGGCAATCTGCCGGGCGATGCTTGGCGCCACGTACGCGGGCGTCTGCCGCGGGCCGACGTGGTTGAACGACCGCGCCAGCAGCACCGGAATGCCGTGTTCGCGCCACGCCTGGGCGGCGATTATCTCCTGCGCGAGTTTGCTGGTGGCGTAGGGGCTGGCGGGCCTCAGGGCGGAGGCTTCGGTGAGCGGCGTCGCGGCCGGCGCATACACGGTGGCGGAACCGCTCACGAGTACCCGCGGCGCAAGCGACGCTCGCCGCAGGGCCTGCAACAGATGATGCGTGGCCAGGACGTTGCCCTCGAAGGTTTCGCGTGGGTGCAGCCATGAGTCGGCCACGTGGGCCGAACCGGCCAGGTGATACACGGCGCCGGGTCGCAGGTCCGCGACCGCCCGCGACACCTGCGCGGCATCGAGCAGCTCCACCGTCATCCATCGGGCGGGCGCCGCCGTCGTCGGCGAGGTGCCCGGCCGCTGCCAGCCGACAACGTCGGCGCCGCCAGCGAGGAGCAGCTCGATCAGGTATGAGCCCACGAAACCGGCCGCGCCCGTCACCAGCACGGGCCCGGGTGAAGGTGAAGGACTGGTCACGTCAGGTGAGAGTCTGGATGGCCGCCGGAGTCAGCGCGATGGCCGCGAGCCGTACTGCTGCTCCATGTATGCCTTGTACTGCGGGTCGCGTTCCTTGACCGGCCGCCACCACCACTCGTTGCGCGCGTACCACTCCACGGTCTCCTGGAGTCCCTGCTCGAAGGCCACCAGCGGCTTCCAGCCCATGCCGCGCAGCTTGTTTGTGCTGACGCTGTAGCGCCGGTCGTGGCCCTTGCGGTCCTCGACGGGTCTGATGAGCGTCTCGTCCTTGCCGACGAGCCGGAGCAGCGAGTGCGTCAGATCGGCGTTCCGCACTTCGTTGCCGCCGCCGATGTTGTACACCTCGCCGCTCTGGCCCTGCCGGATCAGCAGATCGAGAGCGCGGCAGTGGTCGAGCACGTGCAGCCAGTCGCGCACGTTGCCGCCGTCGCCGTAGAGGGGCACCGGGATGTCGTCAATCAGGTTGGTGACGAAGAGCGGAATCACCTTCTCGGGGAACTGGTAGGGCCCGAAATTGTTCGACGCGCGGGTGATGATGACGGGCACGTCGTAGGTGGCCCAGTAGCTGTAGGCCAGCCGGTCGGCGCCGGCTTTGCTCGCCGAGTATGGATTGCGGGGCCGCAGCTCGTCTGTCTCCGCGCTCGAGCCCTCGGCGACGCTGCCGTACACCTCGTCGGTGGAGATCTGCACGAAGCGGCGCAGCCTGGGACTGCGGCGTGCCGCTTCGAGCAGCACGAACGTGCCTTCGACGTCGGTGCGGATGAAGTCGCCCGCGGCCAGAATCGATCGGTCCACGTGCGTCTCGGCGGCGAAGTGCACCACGATGTCAGCCGACTCGACCAGCGGCGAGGCCGTCGCCGCGTCGCAGATGTCGCCATGCACGAAGTGGTGGCGCGGATGGTCCATCACGTCGTGCAGGTTCTCGCGCCGCCCGGCATAGGTGAGCTTGTCGAGGGTCGTCACCCGCCAGTCGGCGTGCGTCTGCAGGGCGTAGCGGACGAAGTTGCTGCCGATGAAGCCGGCTCCACCGGTCACCAGCACGGTCGTCTGTGTCGTGTCTGTCATAGGTGCCGCCGCCGTTCTACCGGCCCGGCGCCCGGGCCACCACGCGCGTCCGTCTCCGCGAGACCGGCGCGCGTGGCGCGGGCGTCCGTCACGGGGTCAATACGTCTGGCCGCCGAAGGTGCCGAAGAAGTTCGAGAAGCTGCCGATGCCGGCCAGGGTGAACGAGAAGTTGAGCCGCCGGTCCTGCGATACCGCGAAACCCAGCCCGGGGTAGTTGAACGCCTGGTACTCGAAGGCGATGCCGCAGCACTGGGCGTTGTAATTGGCGATGTAACGCTGGTTGAGCAGTGTGGACCGACCGATGTCGTAGTTGAACTGCACGGTGCCGCCCACCTTGTTGCCAGCGAGCCGCAGCGTGGTGGTCTGCTGCACGTAGTGGCTGGACTGGAAACCGAAATTGGTCTGGTAGTTCTGCTTGTTCCAGCCGGCCGAGGCCTCGACCATGCGCGAACGGACCACGCCGTTGAGCCCGAGCCCCACGAGCTGGCGTGTCTCGGCAATCGGGTCGTACTCCATCCGGAAGTCCATGCCGACCTCCTGGGTCGGCATCGCTCGGGTGACGAGTGCCACGGTGGAGAAGTTGCTGGGCGGCCGCGAATACAGCGAGTAGCTGTAGGTGTTGTCGTATGGGCTGGCCGCCTCGTCCGAGTAGTAGCTCTGGCTGATCCCGACGCTGAGGAACTCACGCGGTGCTCCGCCCGGGCCCGCCGCCGGCTGCCCACCGCCCCGCCGGACGAGCAAGCGGTTGGTCAGGCCGTAGGTGAAGCGCGTGACGCCGCCGACGATGTATTCGTAGGAGGCGGCGGTGGGGATGCGGTTCTG
>JADZBZ010000284.1 GCA_020851835.1 Acidobacteriota bacterium | reverse complement strand
GCGTCCCGCGGCCACCTTGGCCGCCTTCTTCTTGCCCCCGCTCACCTGTTCGAGGCTCTTGCGCAGGGCCTCCATCAGGTCCACTACCTTCGGCGGGGCCTCCTCGGCGGGCGCGATGATTTCCTCACCCGCGATCCTGGCGTCGATGATGGCACGCAGCCCACGCTGGTATTCGTCCGTGTAATCGGCCAGGTTGAGCTCGCCTTCAATGCTCTCGATCACCTGCCGGGCAAGCTTCATCTCGGCCGGGTTCACCTTGCCGCGCACTTCGCGCAGTTCGTCGATCTGATCGATGGTCCGAATCTCGGCGGCGTGATGCAGCGTGTACATCACCAGGCCCTGCTTGTGCGGGCGGATGGCCACCAGGTACTCGCGGCCATGGATGGCCACCTTACCGATGCCGGCCTTGCCCTGCATTGCGTCACGCATCACCGCGTAGGCGTCGGCGGCCATCGGCCCCTCCGGCGCGAGGTAATACGCCTTGTCCACGTACATCGGGTCGACGGCGTCGGCATCGGCGAACTGCACCAGGTTGATGACCTTCGTCGACTCGGTCTTCACCTTCGCGATGTCTTCCTCGGGGACCACCACCCAGCGGCCCTTCTCGAATTCGTAGCCCTTCACCACCTCGGCTGAGGTGACTTCGCGCTCGCAGTGGGGGCACCACTTTTTCTGCTGGATGCGCGTCTGGCACTCGGCGTGAAGCTGGTTGAAGGCAATCGTGGCGCTCGACTCGGTGGCGGGATAGACCCGGACCGGAATGGTCACGAGGCTGACCTTCAGATACCCCTTCCAGGTCGGTCGGACTGCCATCGCACCCTCCTATCGGCCCGTTCGGCCGCAACTGCAGAGTCTGCCTTGGAATGCCCGGGAGCGAGCCTACACGCTTTCCCGCGTGTCCCGACTGCCCAGGTGCAGCCCGGGCCCATCGTCGAACTCGATGGCGTGTTCGCCGATCTTCTCGCGCAGCATCCGCCGGACCTCCCCGAGCCGTGTGCCCGGAATGGTGAGAGTTCGTGCAAACGCGCGCAATCGTGAGGCCAGCACCAGCGTGTCGGTGGTCCCCGCCTTCCACGTGAGCCCGCCGATATCGCCATAGGCCATGAAGCCGGAGTCGGTCCACACACCGTCGGCATACAGGCCGCGCAGGATCCGGGTGGACAGCGGCAACAGGTAGCCATAGTAGACGAACATCATCGCCTCCCCGAAGATCGATCCGGCCGGGCGAGGCACCAGGAAGACCGTGACGAACAGCAGCACGCCCAACATCACGCCGATGGCCAGGTTGAGCGCGTAGTACGGCGGCGCCGGCGCCGGCCACACCAGCAGGGCGCCCGCGCGCCGCCGCCAGAACCGCCAGATGTCGCGCCCGACCCGAAGGTTGACGGCGAGGAACACGACGCCAAGCACGATGAGGCTGAGCTCCAGCGCGCCAGCGAGTTCCTCGATGGTCATCGCGGCTCCGGGTCACCCGTCGCGGCCGTAACCGACGCACCGCCCTGCCGGCGCTCCTCGGCCTCCGCCAGCGAGGGGTCGAAACAGCGACGGCAGCGCGCCTCGTAGGTCCCCTGGGCGCCCAGGAGCACGCGCGTACGATTGCCGACCAGGCGCTGGGTGTGGTTGGCAGGGTTGCCACACACCATGCAGATGGCGCGCGTCTTGGTGATGTATTCCGCAATGGCCAGCAGTTGCGGCATCGGATCGAACGGCTTGCCCAGGTAGTCCTGGTCCAGGCCCGCCACGATGACGCGGGCACCGCGGGCGGCGAGAGAGGTGACCGCCGACGGCAGGCCCGCGTCGAAGAACTGCCCCTCGTCGATACCGATCACCTCGGTGTCGGGACGCACACGGGCGAGCACCTCGGCCGCGTTGGCGGCGCTCTCGGACGGAATACGGAGCTCGCTGTGGGAGACGATGTGGTCGCCGGCGAACCGCGTGTCGACGGCGGGCTTGAAGATCTGCACCCGTTGCCGGGCAATCTGCGCCCGCCGCAGCCGGCGGATCAGCTCTTCGCTCTTACCGCTGAACATGCTGCCGACGATGACTTCGATCCACCCGACGGCCGGGGTCCGGACGACGTCCATGCCTGATTATAGGAAATCGGCAGGCCGCCGGGGCTCAGGCGCGGGCCAGGTACCCGCCGGTCTCGGTGCTGACGCGGATGAAGTCGCCTTCGCCGATGAACGGGGGCACCTGAACGATGACCCCGGTTTCGAGCGTGGCCGGCTTGAGCTGGTTGGTAGCGGTGGCCCCCTTGATGGCCGGGACCGTGTCGACGACCTTCAGGTCCACGGTCTGCGGCAGCTCGATGCCCACCGGCTCGCTACCGTAGAACTCCACCCGAATCAGCATCTCGGCCTTCAGAAAGCCCACGCTGTCGCCCAGGGTGTCTTCGGTGAGGTGGATCTGCTCGTAGCTGTCGGTGTCCATGAAGTGATACCCCTCGCCGTCGGCGTAGAGGAACTGCATCTCTTTCTCGTCCAGCGTGGCGCGCTCGATGACATCCTCGGAGCGGGCCTTGTGTTCGGCCATCACCTGATTACGGAGGTTCCGCATCTTGAGGCGGACAAAGCCGCGGAGGTTGCCCGGTGTGACGTGCTGGCGATCGTGAATCCGGTAGAGCTCGTTGTCGAGCTTGATGATCATGCCCTTCCGGAGCTGCGTCGCAAGAAGCGTATTGGCCATTCGTACGTCTGTGATTCGAGTGGAGAACCTTGGAATCTTAGCATGCGGTCGGCGCGTGCTGGGATCCTTCGCGGGCCGGGCGCGCCCCCGCATCAGCCCCGGCGTCCGCATGCTACGATGCGGAGTTGTGGCGTTCGCCCGCTGGGACCCGTTCCGGGATCTAATCGCCATTCAGCACCGCATCGAGCGGTTGGCGGTGGCCGGCCCCCACGGTTGGGCGCCAGCGGTCGATCTGTGCGAAACCGAGGCGGCATTCGTGCTCACCGCCGAGCTGCCAGGACTCACCCGCGACCAGATCGACATCAGCCTGCTGGAGGGACGTCTCACCATCCGCGGGCGCCGCGACGCCCGTGTGGCCTGCGAGCACTACCACCAGCTCGAGCGCGGCCACGGCGACTTCGCCCGCACCTTCTCCCTGCCACCCCACGTGGACTCCGGAGCGATCACCGCCGATCTCGCTCAGGGCGTGCTGACGGTTACGGTCCCCAAGCGCCCCGAGACGGAGCCACGCCGGGTGGACGTGTCGTAGTCGGCCATGTTCAGGCGTCTTTCCGTTTCGGCCCTGCTCATCGCCACCGGTGTGGCGGCCGGCCTGCTCCTCTCGGGACGCGTCATCTCCGGGCGCGCAACCGACGCCGACACCGTGGCCGCCATGCCGGCCACGCCGGTCACGCCAGACGAGCCGGCCCAGACGCCCGCCCCCGTGGCGCGCCAGGCGGAGCTGCCCGCCGTGGTCGGCGGGCCCGATTTCACCGGCGTGGCGGCCCGCACGGTGCAGGCCGTCACCAACATCTCGTCCGTCCAGGTGGTGCGCCGTCCCACCTCGCCGTTTGCCAACGACCCGTTCTTCCAGTATTTCTTCGGCGGCGGCGACCCCGGCGAGGTGTTCGGCGATCGGAATCGCTACGAGTCGAGCCTCGGCTCAGGGGTGCTGGTATCGCCGGACGGCTATGTCGTCACCAACAACCACGTGGTCGGCGAAGTGAATGCCGAGGTCACCGTGTCGATTGGCGACCGCCGCGAACTGCGCGCCACTATCGTCGGCGTGGACACGTGGACCGACCTCGCGCTCTTGAAAGTCGAGGCGGCCAACCTGCCGGTCGTGCCCTGGGGCGATTCGTCCAGGCTCAAGGTGGCCGAGTGGGTGATGGCGGTGGGCAACCCGTTCTCCCTGAACCAGACCGTGACCCTGGGGGTGGTCAGCGCGCTCGGCCGCGCCGGCGTCGGCATCTCCACCTATGAGGACTTCATCCAGACCGACGCCGCCATCAACCCGGGCAACTCCGGAGGCGCGCTCATCAACAACCACGGCGAACTGGTCGGCATCAACACCGCCATCTTCTCGCAGAGCGGTGGCTACCAGGGCATCGGGTTCGCCGTGCCCAGCAACCTGGTGCGACACGTCGTGGACGACCTCAAGCAGTACGGCGAGGTGCGGCGCGGTTCGATCGGCTTCGTCGAGGTCTCGCCGCTCACCACGCGGCTGGCGGAAGAGCTGAAAGCGCCGGGCACCGACGGCGTGGTGATCACGCAGATGAGCCGGCAGTCGGTCGCCTACCGCGCCGGCCTTCGGCCAGGCGACATCGTGCGGAGCGTGAACGGCCAGGAGGTCGTCAACACCTCGCAGTTCGTTCGCTTCGTCGCCGACAGCCCGATCGGCAGCACGGCCCGCATCGAAATCCTCCGGGACGGCGCCCAGACGTTGGTGCGCGTCGAGGTTGAACAGCAACAGCAGCGTCCCGTTCGCCGCGGGCGCTAAGCGTCATCTCTCCATCAGATGCCCCCGTCCGACGCCTCGGCACTCCCGGACAGCACGATCGAGATTCTCGCGGCGCTCGTCTTCGCGGCCGTGCTGGCCGCCGCCATCGCCCTCATCGCCGGCGGCCTGATCCGGCGTCTGCTGGCGTCGGTCGAGAGCGCCGACGGGCTCTCGGTTTCCGTGCGCAAGGCGCCCATCCGCTTCGTCCGCCTCATTACGTTCGTCGTCTCGATGATCGCGCTCGCCTTCCCCGCGCTGGCCGTCGTCGGCGTCACCGTGCCCGTCGAGCTCGATCCCGACCGCTTCGGCGCGTGGGCGGCGCAAACCGCGCTGCGCGTCGGTGTCATCCTGCTCCTGGCGCTCACCTCCACCCGGATCGTGGCAGCGATCATCGCCAGGGCCGAGCACGAGATTGCCGCAGGGGGTCCCCCCGGTGACACCGAGCGGCAGAAGCGCGCGCAGACCCTCGGCCACACCTTGAGCCGGTTTCTCGTCACCATCATCTGGGTCGCCGCGCTGCTGATGGTGCTCCGCACGCTCGATGTCGACATCACCCCGGTGCTGACCGGCGCGGGCATCCTGGGCCTCGCGGTGGGGTTCGGCGCCCAGACGCTGGTCAAGGACGTCATCTCGGGTTTCTTCCTCATCATCGAGGACCAGGTACGGGTGGGTGACGTCGCCGTGGTCAACGGCACAGGCGGCGCCGTGGAGCAGATCAACCTGCGGACCATGGTCCTGCGCGATCTCGAGGGCACCGTGCACGTGTTCCCCAACGGCGAGATCAGGACGCTGGCCAATCGGAGCAAGGACTTCGCCTTCTACCTGATGGACATCGGCATCGACTACGCCGATGACATCGATCGGGCGCTCGACGTCGTGCGCGCCACGTCGGCCGAGCTGCAGCAGGACCCGGAGTTCGGGCCCCTCATCCTCGAGCCCCTCGAGGTGATGGGGGTGCAGGACTTCGGCGCGTCGGCGGTGATCCTGCGCTTCCGCATCAAGACGACGCCTCTCAGCCAGTGGCGCGTCGGCCGTGAGCTGCGCCGGCGCATCAAGCACGCGTTCGATCGCGACGGCATCCGTATCCCGGTGCAGCAGGTCGAGGTCAAGATGCGGAAATAGCCTCTGGGCTACGAGTGACGCCCAGGCGAGGGCGCTGCACCCGATGCGGTGGGCCGTCGCCGTCTAACCGTCAGCCTCGCGACACCGATGCGTGACCGGCCACCCAGCCGCGCCACGCGCGGTCGGTGCCCTTGCTGATTCCGATGCGCGGCCCCCAGGCGACATTGCCAATCGGCCGGCCCGCGTCCTCGATGGTGAGGGGCCGCCGGAACAGGGGCCGTGTGTTCTGTGCGGCACCGATGCCGAGCGCCACCGTCACGTTGGCCGGTCCACGGCACAGGCATGCGTCCGGCAACACCGCCTTCGCGGACCGGCCGCGCACGGCGGCCCGACGGCGTCTCATCAGCGCGTGCCCCTCGAGGGGCTCCAGCGCGCGGATGAGGACGGCGGCCGGAAACCCCTCACGTTCGGTGACCGCATTGACCAGGTAGTGCAGCCCGTACGTGAAATACACGTACGCGTGGCCCGGCGCGCCGTAGAGCGGCGCGTTGC
>JADZBZ010000283.1 GCA_020851835.1 Acidobacteriota bacterium | reverse complement strand
TGGTCATGGCGTAGGCGAGCTCTCCTATCATCTCGCCGGCGTGGCGACCAACCAGCGTGCCGCCGCGCACGACGCCTCGCTCGTGGTGCACACGCACGAACCCTTCGGTCTCCTCGTCCACGATGGCGCGGTCCACGTCCGACAGCAGAACGGTGACGCTCCCGAGCCGTCCGCCCGACTGCTCGACATCTGCCGACGTGACGCCGACGTGGGCGACCTCGGGGTCGGTGTAGGTGACCCAGGGAATCACCAGCGCACTGGCCTTACGCCGGCCGAAGAACAAGGCGTTCTGGAGGACGATGCGCGAGAGCGCGTCGGCGGCGTGCGTGAACTTGTAGGCGGAGGCGACATCCCCGGACGCGTACACCCGTCTGTTGGAGGTCCGCAACCGGTCGTCCACTACGACTCCCTGGCGAGTGAACGCCACGCCGGCCGAATCCAGGTCGAGCCCTTCGATGTTCGGGGCGCGGCCGGCTGCCACCAGCAGCGCGTCGCCCTCGTGCAGGGCGGTCGCCTCGTCGCCGCCCCCTCCGCTGCGTGCCCGAACCCGGAACAGGCCGCCCGACTGCTCCACGTGCTCCAGTGTCGCGCCGAGCACGAGCCTCACGCCGTCACCCACGAGTTGCCGCTCGACAATCGCCGCGGCGTCGGCATCCTCACGCGGCAGCACGTGCGGTGCGAAATCCATGAGCGTGACCTTCGACCCGAAGCGCGCGAAGGCCTGGGCCAGCTCGCAGCCAATGGGGCCGGCGCCGATCACCAGCAGGCGCGCCGGCAGCTGCGTGAGCGTGAACACCGTTTCGTTGGTGAGATAGGCCACGCCGTCGAGCCCGGGCACCGGCGGTGCACTGGGCCGTCCGCCAGTCGCGATCACGGCGCGGGAGAAACCTAGCCGCGCCTCGCCGACGAGTACCGTTCGGCGGTCCCCGAAGCGGCCCTGGCCGAAGAACACGTCCACCCCGGCGCGCTGGAATCGATCGGCCGAGTCGCTGGCGGCGATGTGTGCGCGGCGTTCGCGCATGCGCCGCATGACGCCAGGGAAGTCCACGACCGGCGGGCCGGAGGCCACGCCCACTCCTGCGCCTCGCCGGATCTCGCCGACGGCCCTGGCCGAGCGGATGAGCGCCTTCGACGGCACGCAGCCGACATTGAGGCAGTCGCCGCCGAGCAGGTGCCGTTCCACCAGCGCGACGCGCGCACCCAGGCCGGCCGCGCCCATGGCTGCCACCAGCCCGGCCGTGCCGCCGCCGATGACCACCAGGTCGTACGTGTCGCGAGGGGCTGGATTGCGCCACGCGGCGGGGCGTACGCGGGCGACGAGCGC
Organism: Acidobacteriota bacterium; assembly: GCA_020851835.1. Classification (GTDB taxonomy): domain Bacteria; phylum Acidobacteriota; class Vicinamibacteria; order Vicinamibacterales; family UBA2999; genus VFZN01. The sequence continues at coordinate 2,414 of JADZBZ010000283.1, read as the reverse complement.
TCGGTTGGCGTCGTCGTCGGGCGCCAAGCGGGCCTGAGCGGGGGCCGGGTCGGAACCGGAATCAGTCGAGGGCATCCTGTTGTCTACAACACGTTGGACGCCCGAAGAGGTCCACCCGTTACGGTACGCCGGGACTGAAGTCCCGGCGCTCCGGGCCTCCGCCGGCTGGACTCAGCGCTTTCGTGCAGCCGCGCGTGCCGCGGTCGCGCGAGGCCGGCTGGCGGCCGTCTTGCGTGTGCGTCGCGGTGGGGCAGCCAGCGCGACGGCTCTGGCCGCGTGCACACGGCCGTATCCGTAGAGCGGGCTGTGTCGGGTCAGCGGGTCGTAGCGACCACCGGCAGCGTCGATGCGATCGCAGCTGCGCTTCAGGATGTCTTTCACCTCGTCGTACCGCAGGCGCGGATTGACCGCCAGCACCAGGGCAGCCACGCCAGCGACGCCGGGTGCAGCGCTCGAGGTGCCACCGAAGCGGTTGGTGTAGTCGCCCGCCAGATCGCCGCCCTCGGTACCACCTCCCACGTTGTACCCCTGCGGCCCGGAGCAGTCGGTGGTCCAGATGCCGGGAGTTACGGGCCTCGGGTGAAGCTGGTGCCAGACGCCGCCCATCGGAGGCGGCTCCGGCAGAGGGTGCAGGCCCGCCAGTTCGTTGTCGCTGCTCGGAAACGCGCACCAGAGCGCGGCGCCGGTGTCGCTGTACACGCTGCGCTCCCCCGCTTCGTTGCACGCGGCGACGGTAACCACACCCGGGTGCGACGCGTAGCCGTCGTTGTCCACCGACTCGTTGCCATTACCCGCCGCCCAGCAGATGACGCACCCCTTGCCCGAGCGGCCTTGCCCGAGCGCGTACTCGATGGCCAGGCGCGTGTTGTCGGGCAGCGGCACGGTGGCGCGGTGCGCCGGGTCGTGCGAATCCCACCAGTCGCCGTCGGTGGGTCCCCAGCTGCACGAAATCACGTCCGCCCCGTGATCGACGGCCCAGGCCAGTGCGTCGGCCTCCGCCTGGGAACCAAGGCCCGACATCAGCCGGATCGGCATCAGTCGCGCGGCGGGCGCCACGCCGGAGGCACCCTTGCGTCCGTTCGCGCAGGCGACGCCGGCACAGGCCGTGCCGTGCTTCTCGTGGCCGAGCAACTGCGGGCGCGGATTTGCCGGATCCAGGGCGCCGGCGGTGGCATCGTGAGACGCCACAATCTTGCCGGCCGAGGCGAACTCCTCGTGGTCGATGTCGATGCCGGTGTCGATGATGGCAATGGTGACACCCCGCCCCTTGCTCCGGCGCCAGGCCGACACGACCGACGCATGGGCGTCGATGCGCTCGCCGTTGATGCGCGCCGGCCGGAGGTGCCACTGCGGAGGAAACGCACCGCGCAGTTGTCGGGGGCGGATGAGTTCGGGATGGCAGAACTCGATGCCCGGTGCCTCGCGCAGCAGCGAGAGCGCCAGCGGAAAGACCCCGAGCCCGGTGCCCTCGGGCGCCGAGGCCAGGTAGGCGTTGACCAGGTAGCCGACCGCGCGCTTGACGCTCAGGCCGGCTGCAGCCAGCACCTGTCTCGCGACCGCGCTCGTGGTGCCGGGAACGAACTTCACGAACAGGTTCTCCGTGTAGAGCACCGGTTCCTTCATCGTGGCTGCGCCCGGCGTCACCGCCGCGACGGCCACGCCGGGCCGGTAGGCGGGGTCCGAGAGCACCCGGCCCGCGAAGCGAATGGCCGGTTCGTGCGTGAAGGTCTCGCGCACGGCGTCGCGCGTGCGGGTGGAGCCATCGCGCACGTGGAAGACCTCGACACCGGCGTCACGAAACTCGGTGACCAGCTCGAGGCCGTCGAGCAGTTGCCGTGAGGCGCCCGACAGCCGCGCACCTTCCACCGGCCCACGGTCGCGCGTGCGGATGGCGACGAGGTCGTCGTTGGTTTCCAGCCGGAACCGGCGGCCGTCCTTTCCGCCGAACTGCACGTCCACTCCAGCCATGGTCGCCTCGCTTTCGCCGTGACCGTGCCACACTCAACGCCGTCGTCCGCTGAAGGTAAGATCGAAGCGGTTCAGTTCATGCCTGAGTACCCGACGCACCTCGACGTTGGCTCGGGACGGCCCGCGTTCGAGCGGCGGACCGAGTTCTATGCGGTACGCAAGCCCGTGGCCGAGGCCGCCGACCGGGACGCCGTCGCGGTCATCCCCGAGGACGCGCACGCTGGGTTCGCGATATACCGGACCGAACACGAAGCCGACCGCGCTGTCGCACCCGCGGCACCAGTGTACGCAGCGGGACGCGAGGGCCCCCTGGCCGTCCCCACCGGCCGCGTCTTCGTCCGCCTGGCGGAGGGCGTCGGCGCCAGCGAACAGCGCACGCAGTTTGCCTCGGCCGGCTTCGAGATCGAGCAGACACTGTCCTACGCGCCCAACGCAGCCTGGCTGCG
>JADZBZ010000282.1 GCA_020851835.1 Acidobacteriota bacterium | reverse complement strand
GCCAGCGCGGGCAGCTCGGCATCGCTGGCAAAGCGCAGGGCAATCAGCTGCTCGACGGTGAAGTCCGGGATGCGCGCCTGGAGGTCGGCGGGCAGCAGCGCGCGCATCCGCAGCCGCTCCTCGAGACGGATCAACCGATCCTGGACCCTTATGGCGAAGACGCGGGCGAAGAGGACGATCAGGATCAGCGCCAGCGCCATCACCAGCGACCACGCCGCAAACATGCCCGGATCGCGGTACAGGCGATAGGCCATGAACAGGAAGTTGAGCAGGAGGATCGGCAGCAGGACGTAGTGATAGAGGGGAGCGAATCGCACGTGAGTCTTGTAGCTCTGGGCCTGGGCCATGAGATCCTCCGCTGGATGGTCGGGATGTTGACGGCACGGACGAACGAAGTCAGCTATTGGAGACAATCAGCAGAATAGCCGCCACCGCGCCGGCGACACCAACTTGCTGCCACGGCCCGAGGCGCTCGCCAAGCACGCGCCAGGCCAGGAGCACGGTACTGGCGGGGTAGAGCGACACCAGCGTTGCGACCAGCCCGAGTTGACCTTGCCGCACGGCGATCAGGTACAGCGCGTTGGCGACCATGTCGAGTCCACCGCACGCCAGGGCCGGCGCCACGGCCGCGCGCGGGATGCCCGCCGGGCGCCCGGTCGCCACGGCGAGTGTCAGGAACAGCGTCACCGACACCGCGCGTGAAATCGCCAGTGGCCACAGCCCCGCCGCCGCCGTCGTCTGCCCGAGCGCCGCCAGGAAGCCGCCGATCGCGACACCCGACGCCAGCGCCACGCGGAGGCCACGGCCAAGGCGCGCGGGCGGCGGTACCTGAGCCCGTGAAGGGGCGGACGCTGTCTGGCTGAGCAGTGTCACGGCACAAATGGCGAGGGCCACCCCGACGGCCGCGCCGATCCCCGGACGTTCTCCGAGAAACAGCCCGACGGCCAGCGGGATGATCACCGAGCACACCGCTGTGACGGGCGCCACCACGCTCATCGGCCCGATGGCGAGCGCCAGGTACAGGAGTGCCACGCCGGCACCGCCCATCACGCCCGCCAGCAGGCCGAAGCCCAGGTCGGCGCGCGACAGGCGGGCCTCGAGCATGAAGGGTGTAAACAGCAGCAGCATCGCCAGCCCGGTGCCCTGCGTGACCAACACCGCACTCACCATGGTCGCCCTGCGCGTCACGATGCCACCGAGGAAGTCGGCCGCGCCGTATGACGCGGCGGCAATCAGGGCGAGCAGCGATGCCATCAGATCGGGCCGGTGCGCGGACGGGCCAGCATGTTCAGCTCAGTCCACCCACGGAGACGAGCTTGGTCTCCAGGTATTCAGCGAGGCCCTCGCTGCCGCTCTCGTGGCCGAGGCCGCTCTGCTTCCAGCCGCCGAACGGGGCCTCGGTTGCGTGCGGAGCCCACTCGTTGACCCCGACCATGCCGAACTCCAGGCCTTCGGCTGCCGTGACCGACGTGCGCAGGTCGTTGGTCCACACATAAGCGGCCAGGCCGTACGGTGTGCGGTTGGCGAGGGCCAGTGCTTCGTCCAGGTCATCGAAGGCGACGATGGGCAGGACGGGCCCGAAGATCTCTTCCTGAAATACGGGCATGTCGGGCGTGACGCCGGCGAGCACCGTCGGCTGGAAGAAGTAGCCGCGTGAGGGGCTGGCGGGCCGGTGGCCGCCGGCCCGTACCTCGACGCCCTGGCTGGCGGCCTCGCTCACCAGGGCGGCCACGCGGTCGCGCTGCCGGGCATTGATGAGCGGACCGACCTGAACGTCCGCGTCCAGGCCGCTGCCCAGCCTTAGCGCGCCGGCTCGAGCGGCCACTCGTTCGGCAAACGCCTCGGCGGCGCGGCGCTGCACGAGAAAACGCTGCGGTGCGACGCACACCTGGCCATTGTTCCTGAACTTGCTGACGACGGCGCCGGCCGCCACCGCGTCCAGGTCGACGTCGGGCATCACGATCACCGGCGCGTTGCCGCCCAGCTCCAGCGACAGTCGCGTGACGGTGCGGGAGGCGCCGTCCATCAGAATCCGCCCCACGCGAACACTTCCCGTGAAGTGGACCTTGCGCACCGCCGGGTGGTCCAGCATCTCCTGGCCCATCGACTCGGGGTCGCCGTTGACCAGGTTCAGCACGCCGGCGGGCAGGCCGGCCTCGACGAGCAGCTCGGCCATGGCCATGGCGGTCAGGGGGGTGTATTCCGACGCCCGGCCCACCACCGTGCAGCCCGCCGCCAGGGCCGCGGACCAGGCGCGCGCGGGGTTGTAGGCGGGGAAGTTCCAGGCGGTGATGACGCCGACGACCCCCATCGGCTGGCGGAGGACGGTCATGCGCTTCGAGGCCACACGCGACGGGATGGTGCGGCCGTAGGCGCGCTTGCCCTCTTCGGCGAACCAATCGAACAGGTCCGCGCTCACCAGCCATTCCCCCCGGGCCTGTGCGAAGGGCTTGCCGCACTCGAGCACGGTCGTGTGAGCGAGTTCGTCGGCCAGCGCCCGCATGCGCGCGGCCGCCCGCTGAAGGATCTCGCCGCGCTCGTAGGGCGTGCGTCGCGACCAGGAAGAAAACGCGCGAGCGGCGGATTCGATGGCCGCGCGGCAGTCGTCGCGTCCGCCGAAGGGGACGGTTCGCACGACTTCTTCGGTGGCCGGGTTGATGACGTCCCACGCACCGCCGCTGGCAGCGCCGGACCAGGCCCCATCGATGTACTGCTGGTAGTGGAACGTCGTGCTCATGGATGTATCGCCCGGCCTTCCCAGAAGTCGGAGTGATGACGAAATCCCAGGCGCTGGTAGACGTGCACGGCCGCGTCGTTTCCGCGCCGCACGTTCAATCCAATCGTGCGCGTGCCGCGCTCGAGAAGCCGGCGCACGATGGCGGCGGTGACGGCCGAGGCGTGCCTCCGTCCGCGATGCGCGCGGTGAGTATACACATTGCCGATGGCGGCGACGCTCTCCTGCTCGGAATACAGGTGTGTCCCGCCCGCGGCCACGAGGCGTCCCTCGCGGCGCACGCCAAAGAAGGTCGCATCCTGGAGCTGGCTCCGCATGAAGAAGTCGGGTTCCTCCTCGCTGTCGCGGCCGTCGGCGAAGAGTTCGAGGAGCTCCTGCTCGTGCGACTCGTCGAGGGCCTCGACACCGGGGTCCCCGGCTGGCTGCGCAAAGGCCTCGGGGGCCAGGGCCATACGGTGCATCATTCGAAGCCGGTCCAGCCGGAAGCGCCTCTGGAGCGCCGGCAGGAACGATTCGGGCACCTGCAGGAGGCAGGCATCCACCGGCGGCACGGCGTCGAGCACCGCGGATGCACCGAGGGCAAACAGGATCGGCGTGGCGAACTCGCGATAGAGCAGTGCGATAGACTCGCCCTGGACGTACCAGTCGCAGAATCCGGCGCGGCGCGGGTCGAGATCGCCGAGCGCGTACACGGCCCAGGGACGATCGCCGTCGAGCAACGTCCGGATGGCGGCCGTGTCCTGGGAGCGGCCCTCGCGGTTGGTCACGACTCGAACGCCAGCCGCCCGCCGACCCAGGTCTGCGTCACGGCGAGCGAGGTGAATGCCTCGGGCGGTGCGCCCATCAGGTTCCCAGAGACGACGGTCAGGTCGGCCTGCAGGCCGGCGCGCAGACATCCGCGCAGGGCATCGTCGCCGGATGCGACGGCGCCGCCGCGCGTGTAGGCGTCGAGGGCTTCGTCCAGCGTGGTGGCCTGGTCTGGCGCGATGGGCTGGCCTTCCGGATCCCGGCGGTCGATGGCCGCCCGCATGCCTGACAGCGGAGAGTCGTCTTCGACCACCGGCGCGTCGGACGACAGCGCCACGGTAATCCCCGCATCCAGCATCGCCCGAACGGGATAGGCGCGCGACAGCAGGGCGTCGGGCAGGTACTGCCGGAAGTTGCGACCGAGCGCGGACAGGAAGATGGTCTGCGGCACCGCAATCACGCCCAGCCGGCCGGCACGCGCCAGGTGATCGGGGCGTGGCAGGCCGAAGTGCTCGATCCGGTGCCGCTTCGGTCCCCGGCCAAGGGCTTCGTACACCCGCAACACCTGGTCGATGGCCACGTCCCCGATGGCGTGCGTCGCGATGCGCCAGCCGGCATCGCGCGCCTCGCGCGCCAGGGCCAGCAACTCGGCTTCCTCGAAGCGCAGCACGCCGTGCGTAGCCGCGTGGCGATAGGGCACGCTCAGTGCCGCCGTCGCGCCGCTCAGCCCGCCATCGGCGAAGAACTTCACCGTGTCGATGCGAAGGTGTTCCGACAGGTGCCGATCCACGGGCAACTCCACCGGCCCCACGCCGTCCACCAGCCGCAGCGCCATGACGTTGACGCGGCTGGGCAGCGCGCCCGCCCGGGCGAGCCGGTGATAAGCGGCGAGCAGCTCGGGCGCGACGCCGGCGTCGTTGGTGCTGGTGATGCCCTGCGCCAGCTGGTGCGCGAGGGCCGCGCCAATCATCGACTCGTACTCCGGGCCCGTCGGCGGCGGGACGTGGCGCAGCACCAGCCCCATCGCCGTTTCGCGCAGCACGCCCGTGGGCTCACCATCCTCGGTGCGATCGATCTCTCCACCGGGCGGCGGCGGGGTGTCACGCGTGATCCCGGCTCGCTCGAGCGCGCGCGTGTTGCACACGACGATGTGCGCGCAGGTTCGCATCAGCACCACCGGCCGATCGCTGACAGCCCGGTCGAGATCCGCTCGCGAAGGCCCGCGGCCGCCCGGGAACCGCGCCTCGTTGTAGCCGCGGCCCTGCACCCAGGCGCCCGCGGCGAGCCGGCCGGCGCGCTCGCTGACGCGCGACACGAGGTCCGGCAGGCTGTCGGCGCCGCGGACGTCGAGCAGTGTGGTCAGCAGGTGCCCGATCTTCCAGATGTGCGCGTGCGCATCCACGAAGCCGGGCAGCAGCGTCTGTCCCGCGAGATCCACCATCTCCGTGGATGGTCCGCGCAGGTTCAGCACGTCGTGCCCGGCGCCGACGGCGGCAATGCGCCCGTCCCGCACGGCGAGCGCGGTGGCGCCGCGCGGCTCGTGCAGACCGGCCCACACGACGCCGCCGTGGAAGATGGTGTCAGCGCGACTGGAATCCGGGAGCGGCGCAGTCACGTGACCTGGTCTGTGGCGAGTGTCACGTTCGCACGTGCCCTAGACAGGTTGCAGACGGCCCGCCAGCCCGACCGCCGCCTCCGTCTCCGCCAGTGCCGACTCGATGGCGTCCAGCCCTTCGGCGAGCTGGTCGTCGGTGATGACCAGCGGGGGCAGGAAGCGGATGCCGTTTGAGTACAGGCCGGCCCGCATGGCGATGACGCCGCGCTGGAAGGCGGCCTTGATGATGGCGAGTGTGTCGTCCGGCGCGGGCTCCTTCGTCCGGCGATCCTTGACCAGCTCGACCAGCATCATCGACCCCAGTCCCCGCACGTCCCCGACGATGGGATGACGGGCCTTCCAGCCGTCCAGCGCCTCGCGCATGATGTAACCGATGCGTTCGGCGCGGGCCAGGAAGGCGGGCTGGCGCATCATCTCGATGGCGGCGATCGCCGCGACGCACGTCACCGGATTCCCGCCGTAGGTGCCGCCCATGCCGCCCGGGTGCGTCGCATCCATGATGTCGGCGCGACCCGTGGTCGCACTGACGGGCATGCCCGCGCCCAGCGACTTGGCCGTGACGATGATGTCGGCGGCCAGACCGTAGTGTTCGAGGGCGAACAGCTTGCCGGTGCGAGCGAAGCCGCACTGCACTTCGTCGGCAATCATCACGATGCCGTGCTGATCGCACAACTGGCGGATCCGCTGGAGAAACCGCGGGGGGACCGGTACGAACCCACCTTCTCCCTGGACGGGTTCGATGATCATGGCCGCCACTTCGCTCGGATCGACCTGGGCGGTGAAGGCCTGTTCGAGCTGCTGAATACCCCAGTCCACGCACTGATCGGCGCTCATGTCGGGCAGCGCCCGGTAGAGGTTCGGCATCGGCAGTCGGACGATCTCGGACGCGAACGGCCCCATCGTCTTCTTGAAGAGGCCGTACTTGCTCGTGAGGCTGAGGGTGAGCAGCGTGCGGCCGTGATACCCGCCCTCGAAGCAGATTACACCCGGGCGCCGCGTATAGGCCCGGGCCGCCTTGACGGCGTTCTCCACCGCTTCGGCGCCCGTATTGGCGAGCAGGGTCTTCTTCGGGAACGCGCCCGGCGTCACCTCGTTCAGCAACTCGCAGAGCCGCACGTACGATTCGTAGGTACCGACCAGTGAGCCCATGTGCAGGAGCGAACGCGCCTGCGCCTGTACGGCGTCGACCACCGTGGGCGGGCAGTGACCCACGGCCAGGCTGCCGATGCCGCCGACGAAGTCGAGGAACGTGTTGCCATCCACGTCGTGCACCAGCGCACCCTCCGCGCGTTCGACGACGATGTCGGTGGCCCGGCCGAGTCCCGTGGGGACCGCCGCGGCACGACGGGCGAGCAACGCCCGGCTGCGGGGGCCGGGCACCTCGGTGGTGAGTTGAATCGATGCCATACGAGACTCCTTGACTGGCGGCCCGGGCCGGCGGGCCCCGGGCACGTCCCGGGTCGCGTCCAGCACGATGAGCACGCTGTAGTTGTCACACACCGGATCCTGCAGGTAGTTCTTCAGCAGGGCGCGGAATTCGAATCCGACCTTCTGCTGCATGGACAACGTCGGGTCGTTGATGCGCCCGGCGACCAGACCCGCATAGTACTCCTCGGCGCTCATCCGGGCTTTCGCCGCGCCGAACCCGCTCATCATTCCCGCCGTTACCTGACCCTTCAGCCTCAGCGTCCAGACCAGTTCCTGGCGGGCGGCGTAGAGCGCCTGCGCGAGGCCCCGCCCGCGGTAGTCCGGGTGCACGCCCAGGTCGGCGCCGTAGAGCCAGTCGCCGTCGGGTTCGTGCGAGGTCAGCCAGCCGCCTTGGATGACCTCGCCGAACGTGTGGTCGACGTGATCGAAATCGAAGTGGAGGCGGACCGTGGAGGTGGCCGCCACGACGCGGTCGCCGTCGAGGCCGACGAACTGGCCCTCGGGAAACAACTCGAGGTGTTTGCGATAGTGCGCGGCCTTGAACCGCTCGTCGTCGGCCAGCGTGGGAAAGACGACGCGCTGGAGCGCTTCGAGTTGGTCGGCGTGCGCGGCCTCGGCCGATGTGATAACCAGGCCGTTGGGCAGGACGCGGCGATAGTGCCCTGCGGGCGTGTTCCCGGCCGAGACGACCCCCACGGCGGGAGTATACTGCGCGCGCCGATCGCTCAGGCGATCAGGGCATCGTTGCCGAAGCGCTAAGACGGGCATTCGCCCAGATGACGAGCCGGGCGAGGACCGTCGCCTCGCTGCCGAACGCGCTCGATTGTCGAGGGAAGGTTGGTGGACGGCAGGAGGCTCGAACTCCCGACCTCCGCGTTGCGAACGCCTCCGAGGCATCATCAGCCATCATTCACCATCACTCGCCATCGCTCTAATTTCGCGGATTCACGCCTGAAATCAGCCGTTATCGTGCTATGCTCTGCTACGCCGCGTGACGCTCAGCGACCGATTTTGCACCCCTATTGCACCCCCAACGATCAAGCCGGGGGTGCAGAACGCGAGGGTTCCTGATTCGGGATCGCCACGAAGCGACACCGCGAAGGTTCCCGGTTCGGGGGGTGCGCACATGGCCGAGAAACTGACACAGGACGGCATCCGACGCCTCACACGGAGGCCACCGGCCGCTCCGCGCGACGTCTACGACACGAAGCAAGCCGGGCTCGTGCTCCGCCTCCGGCCCTCCGGTTCACATTCCTGGCGCGTGCTGCTCGGCCGCGGGCGCTGGCACACGCTGGGCCTGCTCGACGACGTGGAGCTCGAGGAGGCGCGCACGCTGGCCCAGGGCGTCCGCGGCGACGTCTCGAGGGCCAAGGCGCTCGGCCAACCGGACCCCGTGGCCGCCCGCACGCGGTCGAAGCAGGTGCCGACCTTCGAGCGGTTCCTTGAGGACACCTATGCACCCTGGCTGCTCGAACATCGGCGAGCCGGCGCCCAGACCCTCGCGTCGGCGCACGCCGTGCTCGTCCCGGCGTTCGGCCGGATGAAGCTCCACGACATCACTCCCTTCGCGGTGGAGCAGTGGCGCACACGGCGCCTCCGCGACGACAAGGTCTCGGCGAGCACTGTGAATCGGAACCTCGACGACCTGAAGGCGATCCTTGCGAAGGCCGCGACATGGCACGTCATCTCGACCAACCCGATCGCCGGCGTGAAGCGCTTGCGCATCGATCGCGCCGGCGTGATTCGGTTCCTGGCGCCGGACGAAGGAACGCGGCTGCTCAAGGCCCTGGCCGCGCGCGACGAGCGCCAGCGCGAGGCTCGCGAGAAGGCCAACCTCTGGCGCCGTGAGCGGGGCTATCAGGAGTGGCCGACGGTGGGCGTCTACTCCGACCACCTGCACCCGTTCATCCTGACGCTGCTGCACACGGGCATCCGCCGCGGGGAGGCCTTCGGGCTGACCTGGGCCGACGTGAACCTCGGGCGCGCGACGATGACGATCCGCGGGGAGACGTCGAAGTCGGGCCAGAGCCGGGTGATTCCGCTCAACACCACGATCCTCGACGCCTTGAAGACCTGGCGCGGCCAGCAGGAGGACGTCTCCGCGGACGCGCGGGTGTTCCTGAATGCCTCGACGGGCGAGGCCTTGACGACCATCAAGACCGGATGGGCGGCCATTCTGAAGGCGTCCAAGATCACGGGCTTCCGCCTGCACGACTGCCGGCATCACTTTGCCTCCAAGCTGGTGATGGCCGGCGTCGACCTCGTCACTGTGTCGCGCCTGCTCGGGCACGCCGACGTCCGGATGACGATGCGCTACAGCCACCTGGCGCCCGACCACCTGGCCGGCGCCGTCGCGAAGCTGGTTGCGGGATGACTCCGCGGAGGACTGAACACCGGATCGCCGGCTTCGGCGGGGACGCGGTTCCTCGCTCGGATGTCGTCCCGCGCGCGCGATGGCTCTTCCTGGAGGCCGTCCGTCGCACGGTGCCCGAGGCCATGCAGGCACTTGGCGAGATTGCCCCACAGGTGCCCGAGACGGGGCCTTCATCAGTGCTCGACGCCTGGTGTGAGCGGTGGGGGTTCATAGCGCCGGAACGGCCGAGCGGTCCCGACTGGCTGAAGACCGTTGCGCGCCGAACGGCACACTATCTGCGCACGCGACACCCCGACGAGCCGGCTGCGTGGGTCTTCGCGACGTCCTATCGCCCGCCGGAGTTTCCGGCGCTCCATGTCACTTGGAACCCGATCGAAGAGCCCGAGCAGATGTTTCGCGCGCGCGTCGAGTCGTACATCGCGACCGTGCGCGCCACGCCGGGCCTCGCGCGAGCCCCCGTGAAGCGCGTCGGACCAGGCGAGACACTCGACCGCGACTTCGAGTGGACGGCCTTGTATCAGGTGGGCAGACTGACCTACCTGGCGATCGCCGAGCGCGCCGGTCTGGACGATCCGGATCCCGTGCGCATGGCTGTAGCCTCCACCGCGGCGGTACTCGGACTGAGATTGCGCGGTCGGAAGCGGAAACAGAACTTGCGATCCTGATTCCTCACGCTCGGCCGCCGCCATGCTGCATTCTCGCGGTCATCATGGCACACGACACAACCCCATCGCCTACGCTCGCCGAGCGCGAGGCCGCCGCGTACGTCGGGTATCGGCCGTCGGCCTTGCGGGCCTGGCGCATTCAAAGCCGCGGCCCCGCCTTCGTCCGGGCCGGCCGCTCCGTCCGCTATCTGACACGCGATCTCGACGCGTGGCTCGACGCGCACCGGGTCGTGCCGCGGGACTCCAGACCCGTACAGCGCGACGCACGCCAGGTGCCGCGCCATGGCTGAGGACATCACCGCGGCCGATCTGTGCTGGTCGTTGTCTCCGGCGCCCTGGCCGAATGGGCGTTTGGTCGTCAAGGCAGCGCTCGAGCATTTGCCGTTCGTCACCGACGATGATGCGGCCGCCCTCATCGAGCATCTCGTCCTGGCGCTCGCCGACGTCAAGGACGAGCGCGACATCCTCGCCGAGCTTCTGCGCGAGGCACTGGTGCTTGCGCACACGCAGCAGGTTGAGATCGGGCGCCTCCGCACCCGCTACCACGCGCTGCTCGACGCCAGGAGGGCGGCGTAGTGGGCGCCCTCCGGGCTCGCCTCGATCGCCACCGTGCGCGCCAGGACGCCCGCGCCGCGGCGGAGCCCGGCGTCGTCGTGCCGTCACCCACGCCGCCGATCGTGCCCGTCGTCGTGCGGCTCGCCGACGTGCAGCCCGAGGCCGTGACGTGGATCTGGCCCGGCCGCCTCGCCGCCGGCAAGATCACGCTGCTCGTCGGCGATCCCGGGCTGGGCAAGTCGTGGATCACCTGCGATGTTGCGGCGCGTGCCTCAACGGGCCGATGCTGGCCGGACGGGGCGCCGGGGGTCGGGCCGTGCGACGTGTTGATGCTCTCGGCCGAGGACGGGCTCGCCGACACGATCCGGCCGCGCTGTGACGCTCTGGGCGCCGACGTGGCGCGCGTGCATCACCTGGCCGTGTTGCGCTGCGGCGACACCGAGCGGGCCGTGCAGCTCGCCGACATCGACGGCATCGAAGCCGCCATCGAGCAGACCGGCGCGCGGATCGTGACGATCGACCCGCTCTCCGCGTACACGGGCCGGACGGATACCCACCGAGACGCGGAGGTACGCGGACTGCTCGCGCCCCTGGCCGCGCTCGCCGAGCGCCGCGGTGTGGCCGTCGGCGGCGTGATGCACCTGGGCAAGTCCACACAGCGACCCGCGCTCTATCGGGCGGCCGGCTCGATTGCGTTTGCTGCGGCGGCGCGGATCGTCCTGGCCGTGGCTGCCGACCCCGCCGACCCAGAGCACCGTGTCGTCGCGCCGATCAAAAGCAACCTGTCGCGCCCGCCGGCCGCGCTGGGGTATCGCCTCGGGAATGATCGCCTGGTCTGGGACGTCGACCCCGTGAGCATCGACATCGACGCCCTGCTCTCGGGACCACCGCAGGGCCGGGACCGCGACGAGCAGACCGATGCCGAAGTGCTCATCGCGGAACTGCTGGAGGACACGGCCGCGTGGCCGATGGCCGCCAAGGATGCGATTGCCTCCGGCGACGCCCACGGCATCCATGAGCGCACGATGCGGCGCACGGCTCGGCAGATGGGTATTCGCATCGCGCGCCTCGGATTCGGAGCGGCAGGCCGATGGATCTGGCACCACCCCGCCATAGCGGACAGCACCCGTCCGGAATGCCCTAACGACGATGGCGTGTCCGCTATGTCCGCTATACGAGAACAGGCCAACATTCCGGCCAACAACAACATAGAGGACAACAAAACTACCATTCGCGCGCGCGCGCGAAGCAAGGGAGGTGCCCGCCGTGCCGAGTACTGACCGCCGTCTTGTGGTCCTCAAAGGCGGCGTGAGTGTGCCGCTCGACGCGTACCTGCTCTTGCTTAGCCTCGAGGCACGAGGCATCGCCACATGGCGTGAGGGCGATCGCGTCCTGCTCGAGCCGGCCGACAGGCTCACCGCCGACGACGATCGCGCGCTGCGAACGTGGAAGCCACACCTGTTGACGCTCCTGGCCTACGATGCGCCGCTCGAGGTGAGGCCGTCATGAGCCTGAACTACGACAACCCGTCGCTACGGCCCTCGCGCGATTCCACGGCCGAGTGGCGGACCTGCGCGGTGTGCGGCGACGAGTTCCCGATCGCGGTCGGCGAGCTGACGTTCGCCCGCGAGGCCGGCATCGAGCTGCCCACGGTCTGCCGTTGCCATCGACTGAGCAGGCGCGAGGCGCTCGCCGCGCGACGGCAGGCAGGGGGCGGTATACGTCCGGCAGATCTTCCGGGCGACGCCACATCGGATACCGCGCAAGGTCCACGCTCTCGACCCGTTCAAATTCAAGCTGAGGACCACGCCGATGGTTAACGGGTGGGGCGGTCGGCGGCCAGGTGCGGGGCGTCCGCGGCTCGATGCAACCCGCGGGCACGTGCTGGGCTCGCGCCATGCGGCGCGCCGGGCAAGGGCCGCGAAGCAAGACCCTCAAGAGAAATCAAGTCGCGGCTACGACCACCTGCCGCATGAGTTGTTGGACTTTTGGGTCCATTGGAGTCCTACCGAGCCAGGGCCGTCCCGCTGGTCGAGTTGGTCCGAGTATTTGCGCGATTGGCGCCGGCATCGGGCCGCCATCGCCCTCAAGCACCCAAGGCACGGCCAGCCAGAGGCGTTTGCGGACCAGGCCGCCCGGTATCGCCGCCGGCATGGGCTTGCGGCGCTGGAGAGGGCCACCTACAACAACATCGTGTACGGGAGGGACGAACCATGAGCGACACACTGCACGCCCTGCTGTCTACCGCGGCCACGTTCTCGGCGGGCGCGATCGATGCCGTCGGGCCCGAGCTGGCGCGTCGTCTGGCCATGATGGAGATTCACGTTGCCATCAGCACAGATCCCGCACGGGCCCGGGTGCTGGCTGTCGCGCCCGATGGCGATGTCGCGGTCGTGCATCAGGCAGCCGTCCCGGCGGCGCTGGGGGAGGCCGTGGGCGCATTCGTCAACGAGGCCCTGGCCCGGGTGCAGCCCGAGACGCGCGTGGCCCTGGCGCGCCTGCAGGCGGCCGGAAGCGGACGTCTGGGCGTGCTCGTCGAGCGCGACAGCCGGGCGGTTCACCTGATGGTGGCCGCGGGCCAGGATCTGCCGATGCGGCTCGTCACGATCCAGGCCGATTCGGGAGTGGCGCACTGATGCCCCGCGGGAGGCCGCCACAGTGCGACGTCGCGCGGACCCGTCGGGTCGAGTTCCGCGTGACACCGGACGAGTACGGCGAGATTCGCCGCCTGTCTGCGCTGAACGACGCCACGGTGGGCGAGTGGTGCCGGTACGCCGCGCTGCAGGCCGCGGGCGAGATGGGCGAGGACCCGCAGATCATCATCGGCGGCCGGCTGATGATCACGTCGATCATCCGGCGCTGACTTTCCACCGGACAGAATTCCGCGACGGCCGCAAGATGAATTCGGAGGACGTGACCGACATGGCTAGTTTGAAACAACTTCGTTACGAAATGCTCTCGACGAATGCGCGCGTACTCGCGCTGAACGAGACAGTCAACAGCAAGCAGCCGCTCACCGAGAGTGAGCGCAGCGAGTTGACGCGCCTGCGGACGCGAGCGGCCGAGATTCGCGCGCAGCTCGACGAGGCCGAGCTCGGCAACGAACGGGAGCGCGCCGAAGCCGCGGGCCTCGGCAGCGGGCTCGACGCGGATGCCCGCACCAGCGACTTGGCGCGACGCGCGGCCGGGCTCACGGCGCACCGGGGCGCCGGTGCCCTCAGCGACGCACTCGGCCGGCCGGCCAGCGATCGCACGTTCGCCGGAATGTTCGGCGCGTCGGCGCTCTCACTCGACGGGTGGGACTCGGGTCCCCGATCGGCGGGCCAGGAATTCTGCCGATGCATCGCCCTCGGCCTGAACGACGGCCGGCTGATGGCCGCGGCGATGTCCGGCTCGGAGGGCGGCGGCTACGCCATTCCGCCGGGCGTCTTCGGGCCCTGGCTCGACACGGCGCTCGAATCCGAGATCGTGCGGCCCCGCGCACAGAACTGGCCCATCCTGCAGGGGCGTGAGCGCACGATTCCGGCGTGGGATCTCACCGACCGCTCCAGCGGCTTGGCCGGCTTCGTCATCAACTGGTCGCCCGAGAACCCATCCACCGACGCGACGCCGCAAGTTGGCGTGACGCGACAGCTCAAGCTCGTGGCGCGGCGTGGCTCGATCTTCGCGTCGACAAGCGGCGAGTTATTGGAGGACGGGTACGACTTCGACGCGCAGCTCTCGGCCATCATGTCGCAGAGCTTGGGCTACGGGCTTGATGCGAGCTTCCTCTTCGGCACTGGCGCCAATGAGCCGCTCGGCGTGTTCAACGCACCGGCGTTGATCAGTGTGACGCGCGCGACGACGAACCTGATCAACTACGTCGACCTGGTGAACATGTTCGCGCGCATGAGCCCGGCGAGCATCCCCAACTCGGCGTGGGTCGCGCACAGCTCGACGATCCCCCAACTCGCCATGCTCTCGTTCGCCATCGGCACGGCCGGCGCGCACGTGCCCGTGATGACGCAGACGGACGGCCGGTTCTACATCTTGACTCGGCCGGTGATCTTCTCGGAGAAAGTGCTGCCGCTCGGCTCGCTCGGCGACATCGGCTTGTTCGATTTCTCGCGCTACGCGATCGGGCTCCGCAGGGATGCCAGTCTCGAGAAGAGCATCCATGTGGGCTTCCTGAAGAACCAGCAGTACTTCCGGCTGCAGATCCGCGTCGATGGCATGCCCGTCGACAACGCGCCGACGCAGCCGCCGAACTCCGCGCCGACGCAGAGTGCCTTCGTCGCCCTGGCCGCGTAAGGTGCTGCCATGCCCGACGACGAGATCCCCGGCGACAACGAGATCCCGATCGTGTGCGCGTGCGGGCGGGTCTACATCTGGCACGTGCAGCGCGAGCCGCTGCAGCTGTGCCCCGCGTGCCGCACGACGATCGACGACACCGACGACGACGGATGATCGTGTCGGGGATGCGGCGCACATCCTCGCTCCGCGCGCGCCCGGGCCGCTCGAGACTCGCTCCCTCGTCGGCCTGTCGCGCGGGGCTTTTCTGTGGGGGCAACGATGCGACGGATCATGATGCTGATGGCGCTGCTGCTGGCGGCGCCGGCCTGGGCGCAACCCTCCGTGGACGCCCTCCGGATCTACCTCGGGGCGCCCGGCAGTTCGGTCACCCTTGACACGTCGGCCGGGGCGGCGCGCGTGAACGGCGATGCCACCATCACGGGTGACGTGTCCGCCACGGATGCCATCGTTTCGACGCTGCTGGCGACGGGCACGAATGCGATCCGGGTCGAGGCGGCGCTGCCCGTGTTCCGGCTGACCGAGACGGACGCGAGCGCGGACAACGGCCAATGGAACTTCTTTGCGAACAACGAGCAGTTGACCTTCTCGGCGCGTGGCGATGCCGGCGGGGGCACGTCGTGGCTCACGGTGGACCGCACGGGCACCACGCCGGATGTCCTCACGTTCGACGTGGCTGACATTCTGCCGGCGACGAACTACATGATCGACCTCGGATCGTTGTCGCGGAAGTATCTGACGCTGCACGCGGCCGAGCTGTGGGTGGAAACGCTCGTCGCGCACGACACGATGGCCACGATTGGCGGGCGCGTGCTCGTCGGGCCGACGACGACGTTGACGAGCGACCTCGCGAGCGGCGCGACGTCCATCGGCGTGGAGCACAACCAGATCGCGAGCGGCGATCGGATCGTCCTGCAATCGGATGGCAAGCTCGAATGGCTGGCCGTGACGAGCGCGGCCAGTGGGAGCGGTCCCTACACCTACTCGGTCACCCGCAATCTCGACGGCACGGGCGCGAATGACTGGTACGCCGGCGATGCCGTCTTCAACACCGGCACGACGGGCGACGGCTACATTGACCTCTACAGCGTCAACGGGCTCATCCCCGGCTCGACGGCCGGGCCGACCATCGTGGGCAACGTCCGCACGGGCACGACCTACAACCAGATCGATCCACGGTGGGCGATCGGGAACCTCAACGGCCTGTACGGCTACGGCGCCGACACCTACGGCGCGGCGTTCGGCGCGGCCAGTGGCGCCTGGGCGAAGATCGACGCCACGAACGGCGTACGGCTCGGCCACAACACGACGACGAACGTGTCCATCGACGCGAGCGGGAACGCGGCGTTCGGTGGGTCGATCGTGGCCGGCGGGGTGCTTCGCTCGTCCGGCGCGTCGGCGCTCGGCACGGGCACCGGGTATTGGCTCGACGCGACGAGCACGCCCGTGTTCCGCGTGGGCAACCCGAGCGGCAATCGGATCACGTGGGACGGGACCGATCTGACGCTTGTCTCCGAGCGCCTGACGATCGACGCGGACGGCATCCGGTTGACGCCTGAGACGGGCGCGACGTTCCTGTCGGACCTGACCCGGCGTACGGCTTCGACGTGTCCAACGGCCCGCTGGGCGTCTTCGCGCGGGAGTATGGGGTGGGCCGTGATCTCGTGCTCCAATCGCGCATCACGGCCGACACGGGCACGTGTCCGGGCGCGTCCTGCGTGACCGCCTCGCAAGTGCTCCTGGACGCCGTGGGCTGGGATGCGGCCACGGACACGAGCGGGCCGGATGTGCGGCTGGGGCTCGTGAGCGGCCCGCTGGTGGGCACGGTGACGCTGGGCTCGACGGGCAGTCCCACCAGTGTCTCGATCGGCTTGCACGGCGAAGTGACGCTGTCGGGGATTGGCGCGGACGGGACCGGGAAAGTCGCCTGTGTGAAGTCGGACGCGACGATCGGCACCTGCACGTCCACCGTGGGCGCGGGCGGCACCTGCACGTGCTCGTGACCCCTCGAACGCTGCGACCCGGTGCCCGGCGCATGTCCGGGGCCGTGGCACCACCGAGGGCGCGCCGACAGGCCGAGGGCCGGGCGCGCCCGTGGGCGGTACGGGGCGTCGTGGCCGTTGCACCCCTAATGCACCCCCGGCGCCATCGGCCGCACACGCGGCCGGCCCTCTCGGTGCCGTAAGTGCTTGATGTGATTGGTTTTAGTTGGTGGACGGCAGGAGGCTCGAACTCCCGACCTCCGCGTTGCGAACGCGGCGCTCTCCCAGCTGAGCTAGCCGCCCACGGCTACAACCCCTATATATTACACCAGATACGCCCCGTTACGGCCCGCCGAACCCGCCGGCAGGGTCGTCTCCGTGTTGCAGGCGTCGCTCACGAAATACATGGGCCGGCCCTTCGCTTCGCGCGCCGCCCGGCCAAGGTACGCGCCGACGATGCCGAGGTTGACGAGGATCAGCCCGCCGATACCGGCCACGAGCGCCACCACCGCCGACGCGGGAGACGTCGCGTCCGGCGGGGCACTCCGGATGGCCAGCCAGACACCCCACGCCACTGCGCCGGCCAGCAGCAGCACGCCGAACGCGCCCGACACCAGCAGCGGGATGTCCGAGTAGCCGATGATCACCGACGCCGCCATCCGCGCCGACCGCCCCAGGGTGTAGGTGCTGC
>JADZBZ010000281.1 GCA_020851835.1 Acidobacteriota bacterium | reverse complement strand
GTCGGCCGCTGGCTCAGCGTCGGCGGCGGCGTGACCGACTTCCGCGTGACCGCCCGGGATGGGACGGGCTCGGTGCCTACGGTTGGCGTCACCGCGTCGCAGGCGTGGTGGCACTCGACTGCGTTTGCCGCGTTCGATTCGCGCCACTCCCCGGGCTACACAACCAGCGGCGCGCTCTACCGGGTGGATTTCCACGACTACGCAGACCGCGACGGCGCAGCGAGCTTCACGCGGACCGAGATCGACCTCCGGCAGTTCGTGCCCGTCCTGCACGACAACTGGGTGATCGCCCTCCAGGCCCGAGCCGATCTCGCCCGGGCCGCGGACGGCCAGTCGATCCCGTTCTTCCTCCTGCCTTCGATCGGCGGCCGCGACACGCTGCCCGGATTCGAGAACTATCGCTTCACCGACAACAACAGCCTCCTGCTGCGCAGCGAGCTGCGCTGGACGCCGGGCCCGCTGGTGGACATGGCGCTATTCCTCGACCAGGGCACCGTCGCGCCAACGGCCCGGGGCCTCGATCTGCGGGACCTGAAGCGATCGTGGGGCATCGGCGCGCGTTTCCACGGTCCCTCGTTCACGGCCCTGCGCCTCGAGCTGGTCCGCAGCGCCGAAGGCTGGCGCTACAACATCGCGCAGAACGTCAGCTTCTGAAGGTGCGCCCATGATGCTCAGACCATCTGTCCTGTCACCGTGCGTCCGGCGTACCTTGATCGGCATCGCCCTCGCGGTGGTTGCCGGCTTCCCGCTTTCGGCCGCGGGCCCCCGGTTCTTCAGCGACGATCCGATCGCGCGGGAACCCGACCCTGCCGACGCCTCGAAAGTGCAGCCGTTTTCGATTCACCTGTCGTGGGATCTGATCTCCAGCCTGTTCATCAAGGAAGGCAACCGGGCACAGGTCCCCTCCGTGAACGTCAATACCATCGGCGAGGTGCCCGATTCGAGATGGTTCACCAACCGGGCAGGGTCACGCCCGCTCACCGACGATGAGGTGACCAAGGGGCCCGACACGACGCCGGGCCCGCTTGGCGACTGGACGGTCGTGTCCGGCAAGTCCGAGGGCGTCCGTCCGGGCTTCACCATTCGCGACACCGCCGGTGTCCGCTGGTTCATCAAGTTCGACGCGCCCGGATATCCCGAACAGGCGACGAGCGCCGAGGTCGTGTCAACCAAGCTGTTCTGGGCCCTGGGCTATAACGTCGCCGAAACCCATGTGGCCACCATCCGGCGCGAGGCGCTCCATGTGGCCCCGGACGCCACCATTACCGTCCGCGGCAAGCGTCGCCGCCTGTCCGATGACGATGTGAACCGGATCCTGGCCCTGGTGGACGAGGGCCCGGACCACACCTATCGTGCAATCGCCAGTAAGGCCGTCGAGGGCAAGCCTGTCGGCGAGTTCCTCTACTACGGCACGCGCGCGGACGACCCCAACGACATCTATCCCCATGAGGACCGGCGCGAGCTGCGGGGCATGGGCGCGTTCGCCGCGTGGATCGACCGTGTGGACGCCAAGGCCGGCAACACGATCGACACGCTGGTCACGGAGGACGGCCGCACCGCGGTCCGGCACTACGTCCTCGACTTCGGTTCCACGCTGGGGAGCGCCGGCATCGGCCCGAACGAGCCCTGGGAGGGCTACGAGTATCTCTACGCGGGCAAGCCCCTCCTGCGGAAGCTGCTGGGATTCGGCTTTCCCGTCGAATACTGGCGCACGATTCACTATCCGTCGATTCGCGGCGTTGCCCGCTTCGAGGCCGACCACTTCGATCCCACGCGCTGGAAAAGCCGTGTGCCGAACGCGGCCTACATCCGCGCGCAGCCCGACGACACCTTCTGGGCGGCGCGCAAGGTCACGGCCATCACCGACAGCCAGATTGCCGCGGCCGTGAAGAGCGGGCGGTACACCGATCCCGAGGCCGTGGCGTACTTGACCCGTACCCTGATCGGCCGCCGCGATGCCATCGGGGGCGCCTTCCTGCCGCAGGTCAATCCCATCGTGGCGCCGGCGCTCGGTGAGGCCGGCCAGTTGACGTTCCACAACGCCGCCGTCGAGGCGGACGTGGCCCGGGCGCCCGCCTCCTACCGCGTGGCGTGGTATCGGTTCGACAACGCCACCGGCGAGAGCACAGCCCTCGGCGGCGCCGTCGAAGTGCCGTCCACCAGCGCCGGAGCCCCGCCAGAACTACCCTCCGACACCGGGGCCTACGTACGCGTCGACATCGCGGCCGCCGATCCGGCCCGTCCAGCCTGGGCGACGCCCGTCAGCACGTATTTCCGCCGTGATACCGGCCGCTGGGTACTGGTAGGCCTGGAGTACCGTTCAGGGGCAGGGAGCACGAGCGGCACGAACTGACGGCGCGCTGGACGCCGCGACGATTGCCATTGACAAGTCCCGCTGAATCCTGAATAAAGACCCCAACGCCGTTCATTTCCGCGCATCGCCTTCTTGGTTTCTGTTGTTTGTGAGTGCTCCGGGTTCCCCTTGGGCCGGTAGACGTTTCCGCAGACCCCAGGGCCGATTGCTCTTGAAGGAGGTCGAACATGCGCCGCTTCGCCGTGGGAATCCTCGCGATCGCGTCGGTCGTCTCGCTTCCGCATCTCGCCTTGGCTCAGCAAGCGCAGTCCTCGGTACAAGGACACGTGGTTGACGAATCGGGCCTGCCGCTTCCTGGCGTGACCGTGGTCGTCACGCACGAAGGTTCAGGCATGTTCCGTCAGGTCGTGAGCAACGCGGACGGTTCGTACTACCTGACCGGCATCCTGCCGGGCCCGTACCGGGTAACGGCTGAGCTCGGCGGCTTCTCCAAGTTCGAGCGCACCGGGCTGCTGTTGACGGTCGGCAATACGGCCTCGCTCGACATCGCGATGAAGGTTGGCGGGCTCGAGGAGTCGGTAACCGTCACCGGGCAGGCGCCGCTCGTCGACACCCAGACGACGCAGATCGGCGCGAACATCTCGCAGGACGAGCTAGTGGCTCTCCCGATCGCCAACCGCAACTGGACGATGGCCGTCGGCCTCACTCCGGGCGTCCAGGTCAGTCAGTCGTCGGCCTCCTTCGCCTGCGACTCCATCATCGTCGGTGGCGGCAGCAACCGCAGTGGCAACTTCTCGGTGGATGGCGTCGGCAACAACGACGACTACCTGGGCAGCTCCTGCGGCAGTCAGGTCCGGCCGGCCCTGGAGGCGGTTCAGGAGTTCCAGGTGCTGACCAACCAGTACGACGCCGAGTTCGGCCGTACGGCCGGTGCCGTCATCAACGCCATCACCAAACAGGGCGGGAACACCTTCCACGGGTCAGCGTTCGGCAGCTTCACGAACGACAAGGTGACCTCGGAGGATTTCTTCGTCCGGCAGGCCAATCTCAACAAGCCGGCGTCGTCGCAGAGCGACTGGGGCGGCACGGTCGGCGGCCCGATCGTCAAGGACAAGGCCCACTTCTTCTACAGCCTGGATCGCATCATCTACAAGGAAGGTCGCAGCAACACGTTCGCCGCGCGTCCCGAGCTCAATTACTCGAATACCCAGGCGATGGAGCTGTGGAACAACCTGATTCGCGTGGACCATCAGATCAGCGCGAACCAGACCTGGAACGTGCGGTATCTCGAGGAGGACTCGCCCACCTACGACCGCATCTCCGGGCGCGTGACGCTGGCGGCCAAGGACCAGGAATACGACGTCGATCGGTCGGCCAACGGCGCCTACAACCTGGTCTTCGGCAACAACAAGTTCAACACGCTGCGCGTTGGCTACACCTACGAGAAGAACGGCTTCACCGCCAAGGAAGTGCAGGAGGGCATCCCGATGACCGAGCTGCCCCCGACGCTGGCCATGCTGACCTTCACCGACGGTTTTCGTGAAGGCGCGCAGTTCCGCATCAACAGCGCCTACGAGTTGTCGGACACCTTCTCGCAGTTCATCCCGAACCGGCTCGGCGGCGACCACGACCTCAAGGCCGGGTTCCAGTACATCTACTCGGAGATCGAGCTGCCCGACCAGTCGACGATGAACGGCCGCTTCCAGTTCTCGACCGACCGTGCCTTCAACGCTGCCGACCCGACGACGTATCCGGAACGGCTGTTCGTCAGGGTGCCGGCTCCGGCCGACTTCCTGCTGCCGACCAACGTCATCGTCGGGTTCGTGCAGGACAAGTGGCACCTCGGCAACATGACGTTGAATCTCGGACTGCGCTACGACGTGGAGTCCACGCC
>JADZBZ010000280.1 GCA_020851835.1 Acidobacteriota bacterium | reverse complement strand
GCAACGGCCGCCTCGTGGCCTCCAAGGTGGAGGTCCCGGATGAGACGCCGGCACGCGTGCTGCTCGACTTCGAAGGCGTGGCCATGGGGAATGTGCCCGCCCGCACCATCGTCGACCAGGGTGACGTTCAGCGCGTGCGCGTGGGCGTCAACAGCAGCGACCCGTTGATTACCCGCGTGGTGATCGACCTGGCGAAGAAGATTCCGTACACGGTCGAAACGGTGGGCGAGGAACTGCGCGTGCTGTTTGCGCGCGCGGCCGATGCCGCCGCCGCACTGGTGAGCCCGGCGCCCGCGTCCGCATCGGTCGAGCCTCCTCCGGCGGCGGGCGGTGCTCCCGTGGCCGCATCAGTCGAGCGGCCCTCGCAAACGCCCGCCGCCCAGGCCGTGGCGGTGATGCAGGCCACGCCGGCTGCTCCCGAGCAATCCCGGTTCACGGGCCACCCGGTGACGTTCGACTTCCAGGGGGCCGACCTGCGGGCGGTGCTCCGCACCTTCTCCGAAATCAGCGGCCTCAACATCGTCATCGACCCGTCGATTCAGGGGACCGTGGACGTGTCGCTGCGCGAGGTGCCCTGGGATCAGGCCCTCGACATCATCCTCAAGGCCAACAAGCTGGGTTACACCGTGGACGGCACCATCGTCCGCATCGCGCCGCTGACGGTGCTGGCCGACGAGGAAGCGCAGCGCCGCAAGCTGACCGAAGCTCAGGCCCTGGCGGGCGAACTGCGGGTGATGACGCGTCCGCTCAGCTACGCCAGGGCGGCGGAGCTGGTGCCCATCATCACCAAGAGCGCGCTGTCGCAGCGCGGCGACGTCCAGGTGGACGCGCGCACGAACACCCTGATTATCCGCGACCTGGCCGACCGGCTGAGTGCCGCCGGAGAGCTCATCGCGACGCTCGATTCGCCCCAGCCGCAGGTGGAAATCGAGGCGCGCATCGTGCAGACCACTCGCGACTTCGCGCGGGCGCTGGGCGTGCAGTGGGGCTTCAACGGGAAGATGGATCCCTCGCTGGGTAACGCGACGAACCTGGCGTTCCCCAACACCGTGTCGGCGGGTGGCCGCCAGGGGAACGCCCAGGGGCCCGCGCCGGCGGACACCGGGGTGAACCTGCCCGTGACCAACGCCACCAGTGCCATCGGCCTGGCGCTGGGCTCCATCAACGGCGCCTTCAATCTCGACGTGGCGCTGTCGGCCCTGGAACGCACGGGCAAGGGCCGGCTGCTCTCGACGCCGAGGGTCTCCACCCAGAACAACGTGGAAGCCGAGATCACGCAGGGCGTGCAGATTCCCGTGCAGACCCAGGCCAACAACACCATCACGGTGACCTTCAAGGACGCCGCGCTCACGCTGCGCGTCACACCCCAGATCACCGCGTCGGACACGGTCATCATGCGGATTACGCTCGAGAACGCCGCGCCAGACTACAGCCGTTCGGTGGGAGGCATCCCCCCCATCGACACGCAGCGCGCGATCACGTCCGTCCTCGTCAATGACGGCGAGACAACCGTCATCGGCGGCATCTACACGAGCCGCGAGCAGACCACCGAAGGCCGCACGCCGCTGATGAGCCGGATTCCGCTGCTCGGCTGGCTCTTCAAGCGGGATGAATCCACTGAGGAAAGCCGCGAGCTGCTGATCTTCATCACGCCGCGGATTACGAAGGGGTAAGGACGACGACGCCATGTGGAGCATGCTGACTTCTCGACGTCTCGCGCGACTGGCCCTGGCCGCCAGCGTCGCGCTTCCGCTGGCCGGGTGTGCGAGCGAGCTCACGCGAACGGGCTCGTCGCCGGCCTTCATCATCATCAACTCTCTCGTGGGAGCCTCCGGCGCGGAGCCCGACAAGTTCGGCTCACCGCTGCTCTCCGACGTGCAGACCAACGGCGGGGTCTTCAACGACCTGGGCCGCGCGATCATGCGCGTCGCGCTCAAGAACCCCGGCACGCTCACGAACCCGACCTCGCCCTCGACGCTCAATTCGATCACCGTCAACCGCTACCGCGTCACCTACCGGCGGACCGACGGACGCAACACCCAGGGCGTGGACGTCCCGTTTGCCTTCGACGGCGCCGTGACGGCTACGATACCCGCCGACGGCATCGTCACGTTTTCATTCGACGTGGTCCGCCACCAGGCGAAGCTCGAGGCGCCCCTGAAGAACCTGAGGGGCCTGGGCGGGTCGCTCCTCATCAGCACCATCGCCGAGATCGAGTTC
Source organism: Acidobacteriota bacterium (assembly GCA_020851835.1). Classification (GTDB taxonomy): domain Bacteria; phylum Acidobacteriota; class Vicinamibacteria; order Vicinamibacterales; family UBA2999; genus VFZN01. The sequence continues at coordinate 292 of JADZBZ010000280.1, read as the reverse complement.
TACGGGCGCGACCAGGTCGGCAACGAAGTGGTCGCCACGGGCACGCTGTCCGTGAACTTCGCCGACTTCGCGGACCCCGACACCCAGTAAGGCCCAGGAAGGCACTGTGGAGCGCATCATGTGGACGAGGAGTGGACGGATTATCGGGATGCTGGCGCTGGCGGCGGTTGCCGCGTCGTGCACCGTCAAGGACACCGACGCCCCGGCGCTGGCCGGTCCGTCGGAGCTGGCCCTGTCGCTGAGCCTGCAGGCGCTGCCCGACAGCATCTACCAGGACGGGTCGTCGCAGTCG
>JADZBZ010000279.1 GCA_020851835.1 Acidobacteriota bacterium | reverse complement strand
GCGCGGGATCACGGTGGCGGACGAGGAACTGGAGCCGCTTCTGCACGAGCTGGAGACGCAGGCCCGCACCAGCGGAGGCATGGAGAAGCTGCTGGCGGAATTCAGCACGACCCTGGATGAGTGGACGAAGGAGACCCGGCGCAACCTGCTGATTCAGAAGCTGGAACAGGCCGAGGCCGCGAAGCTGCCGGTTTCGGACAGCGAAGTGCGCGAGGAATTCACACGCAACTTCTGGCGCGAACCTCATCCTCCCCCTGATGCGGTGCTCGCCGAACATCGCGAACACATGCTGGCGGTCATCCGCCAGCGTAAATGGTCAACGCATCGCCGGGAATGGCTGCGCCCGCTGGTCGAGGGTGCGACTATCTGGCGCTGGACGCCCGACGCTACGGCTTCTCTTTGGCAGGAGCCGTTGACGCGACCTCGTGTGGACCTGCCGGGTCATCCAGCGACCACTCGAGCCAATCGTCCCCGAAGAGCTCGCACGGATGCGACGTGCGAATCGAGCCATTTCCGCACGCCAGATCGTCGGCGGGACAGTACCGGTCACACCCCCAGCACACTCGTTCGGGATGGGCTGGCCGGGTGGGAATCTTGCTCATGGCACGCTGCAGCGATAGGCCTGCGCCTGGCTGGGAATCGGGAGCGCGGCGGTGGATTCGGTCCAGGCGAACCTCTCCTATGATACCGCGGCGGGCGAGACGCCACTGACGCTGTTGCTCATCGGCGGGCCTGCGCGGCCCCTGGTCGCGCCAGCGACGGCATGTTCCGGTCGGCGAGGTCGCCGAAGCACTCGACCGTGAGGTCCGCCCGGGGATACCGTGCCTCGAGGCCGGGCTCGTGGGCATAGTGTCCCTGCCGGGGGAAAACCGTGGTCACGCGTTCGCCCCAGGCCTGCTTGATCGCCGTCAGGATGCGCCGCTTGTCGTCCACCAGCACGTAGTGCCGGGCTGGATACCGGCGTTCGACATCCTCGAGCATCTGCTCCTTGTGGATGTAGATGAGCACCTGCCCCGAGACCGCGTCGGCCGGAGCGCTCGACCTTGCGGGGTTGGAAGACCGCGTCGCCGTCCGAGAAAATCACGACGCGGCCGCGCTGGCGGAGCGCGCTGATGAGGTCGAGCGCGCTCGGGTAGAGGCGCTCGGCGAAGGGGTAGTCGAGGAGGAAGCGCGAGACGGCGAGAATCTGCGTCGTGCCGATCGGTCATGCCACCTCTGTCCCGCCGGGCTGCCGCCGCAGCGCTCGATTCGGGTGTCGTCACGGCGCCCTCTGTGAAGCCTCGATCCTGCCGCAGCCTCGCCGCCCAGGGCCGTGCGCGGACCGTCTGCTGCGTCGGCCGCGCGGACCAGTCAATGGGCACGGCCGCTTTGCGTGAAACAATGCAGGCGAGAGGCGGGCACGATCCATGACACCGTCGGTCCTGACGATCAACGGGGGCTCCTCGAGCGTTCGCTTCGCGCTGTTCGAGGCCGGCCCGACGCCGCAGCGCCAGCTTGGCGGCAGAATCGACCGGATCGGAACCCGGCAGGCGACGCTGACGGTCGATGATGCGGATGGGTTGGCGCGGCGCGAACGGTTTGCCGCGCGCGACCGCCGCGCCGCGGTGGCCGAGCTGCTCGACTGGCTCGACGCGCAGCCGGCCTTCGCCTCGGTCGGGGCGGTCGGGCATCGCGTGGTGCACGGACTGAGGCACACCGAGCCCGCGCGGGTCACGCCCGCCCTGCTCTCGGAACTGCACCGACTCACGCCGTATGCGCCCGATCACCTGCCCTGGGAGATCGCGCTCATCGAGGCCTGTCGGCGACGCTATCCGCGCATGTCCCAGGTCGCCTGTTTCGACACCGCGTTTCACCGCACGCTTCCGCCGGTGGCCAGGCGCCTGCCGATTCCGCGGCGGTACGCGGACCGCGGCGTCGAACGCTACGGCTTCCACGGCCTCTCCTATGCCTCCCTGATGGACACGCTCGGCCGCCTCGATGCCGCGGCCGCCCGGGGACGCGTGATCCTGGCGCACCTCGGCAGCGGTGCCAGCCTGGCGGCCGTACGCGCCGGGAAGTGTGTGGACACGAGCATGGGGTTCACGCCGGCCGCCGGGTTGATGATGGGCACCCGCTCGGGGGACCTGGACCCGGGCCTGGCCGGTTACCTGGCCCGGACCGAGCGCATGAGCCCGGCGCGATTCGAGCGGCTGGTGAACCACGAGTGCGGCCTGCTCGGCGTGTCCGGGACGAGCGCCGACGTGCGCGACCTGCTCGCGCGCCAGGCACACGACGCGCGTGCACGGGAGGCCATCACGCTGTTCTGCTACCAGGCGGCCAAGTGGATCGGCGCGTTTGCCGCGGCCCTCGGCGGGCTCGACACGCTCGTCTTCGCGGGCGGTATCGGCGAGCACGCGCCGGCCGTCAGAGCCCGCATCTGCCGGGGCCTCGGCTGGCTCGGCATCGACCTGGACCCAAGGCGCAACCGCCGGAACGCCGCGCTGATTTCGCGAACCACGGGCCGCGTCCGTGTGCGTGTCATCCCGACCGACGAGGAACGGATGATCGCCGCCGAGGTCCTGCGCACCTTGAACCGCCGGCGCCGCCGGCCACGGAGATCATGAACAACCCAATCCTTGCTCCCGACCTGCTCCACAGGATGGACGCCTACTGGCGTGCCGCCAACTACCTGTCCGTCGGCCAGATTTTCCTCTATGACAACCCGCTGCTCCGGCGGCCCCTGACGCTCGACGACGTCAAGCGGATGGTACTGGGCCACTGGGGCACGACACCCGGGCAGAACTTCATCTACGTGCACCTGAACCGGATCATCACCAGGTACGACCTCGACATGATCTACATCTCGGGTCCCGGGCACGGCGGCCCGGCCGTGGTGGCGAACACGTATCTCGAGGGCACCTACAGCGAGGTCTATCCCGATATCAGCCATGACGAGGCGGGGCTCCGGAAGCTTTTTCTGCAGTTCTCGTTCCCCGGCGGCATTCCCAGCCATGTCTCGCCGGAATGTCCCGGGTCGATTCACGAGGGTGGCGAGCTGGGCTACTCGCTCAGCCACGCCTTCGGCGCGGTGTTCGATAATCCCAATCTCATCGTCGCCTGCGTCGTGGGCGATGGCGAGGCGGAGACGGGCCCGCTGGCCACGGCGTGGCATTCCAACAAGTTCCTGGATCCGGTGAGCGACGGCGCGGTGCTGCCGATCCTGCACCTCAACGGCTACAAGATCGCCAACCCGACCGTCCTGGCGCGCATCACGCGCGAAGAGCTCGAGGCGCTGTTCCACGGCTACGGCTGGACGCCCATCATCGTCGAGGGGCACGAGCCGGCGCTGATGCACGAGGCGATGGCCACCGCGCTCGACGCGGCAGTGGAGCAGATCCGCGCCGCGCAACGCGAGGCCCGCGAGGGCGCCAGCCGCGGCGTCCCTGCGTCCCGCCCCCGCTGGCCG
>JADZBZ010000278.1 GCA_020851835.1 Acidobacteriota bacterium | reverse complement strand
GCTCGTCGTACTGCGTCTCGAACATCACGTGCAGCGCCTGAAACATCGGCCCCGTGACGTTCCAGTGGAAGTTGTGCGTCTTCAGGTACAACGTATAGGTGTCCGCGAGAACGCGCGACAGGCCGTTTGCGATCTCCTCTCGCTTGTCCGCGTCGATTCCGATGTCGATGGTCATCTGCTTGTCCATGGAAACACATCCTTTCCGAGTTGGGGGCTTGGAAACCACGCCCTCGAAGCGGCGTCTCGGCATTCATCTGTCGCGGAAACGTTGCTCGACGCGGGCGCTTCGTCGATTGTGACACGGAACAGACCGCGCCGCGTGAGCGGGCGCCATACCTGCTGCCGTCCGCCACGTCCGCGCCACAGCGACAACCACCCAACGTCCTGAGGCGTTCAGGGGTATCGCTCACGGGCGTAACCGATCCTACGCTGCGCTGGCGGTTCGCCGCACCTCATCGAGCGCGGCAATCAGTTCGTCCACCGATGCCTGGCCGAACAGGCCTTCCGGTCCGCGCGGCGTCAGGTCGGTGAATGGCGACTCGTAGAGCCTTCGTGCTTCCATCACTCCGTGCTCGGTCAGGTGGTCCACGATCAGGTTCACGAACTCGATCTGGTTCGCGCCCAGCGGCTTGCCGGCCATGAACCCCGCCAGCGCCTGCTTGGCGGCCTCCCGATCCAGGCCGACCAGCGACCGGACGAAGAGTCCCAGGCCGTGGGATTCCGTCTTGGCGCGCTCGATGTCCTCTCGTGGCCCGACGCCGCTTTCGACCAGCACGCGCTCCAGCTCGGAAAGGTCCATGGCCGTCAACGGCTTGTTGGTCCGCAGCTTCTGAACCGCAACGTGATCCAGGTGGGCGCGCAGAAACGCCTGCGCCTTCGCTCTGAACTTCGCGAAGTCGGCCCCGGCGCCGAAACCCGGCAGCGCGACGCCGACCTCGGCACCCATCACGTCCTCGAAGTCGGTGTAGATGGGCTTCCGCTGGTGCTTGTCGATCAGCCGCACGAGGTCGCGCAGGCGCCGCCTGACAACCTCGAGCATCGGGACCGTGACGTCCTGCCACCACTCGTCGGTCTGCAGATCCTGAATGAGAACCATCCGTTCGCGCACCATGGGGATGGCCGACTTCTCTTCCAGGAGCCCCGCAATCGCCTTCACCTGGTCGCGCAGGCGCTCGAACCCCGGCTCGGAGCGCAGCCGCGCGAGCTGCAGGTTGAGGATCAGCAGGTCGAAGCGCTTCGCCTCTTCGGCCTCGGGATCGAGTTCCGCCGGCAGCCCCGCCACCTCGTGAGCCAGCTCGCTCAGGGCCTCGGGACCCAGCACGAGCCACGCCTCGGGCTTCGCATATTTCTCGACGCTGCGGCGGTGGGGCCGGACGACGAAGTTGTCGAGGTTCATCGCCGCCACTTCGCGGTGCAACTGGTCGCCCACGGCCTGGCGCACCTGGCCGTCGGTGGCCGGGTCGCCGTAGACCGGCGTGGGCTCACTCACGCGGCCGGGCGCCGCACCGTGGCCCCGGTCCAGCTCGCCAATCAGCTCCAGCCTCGCCGTGAACAGCCGCTTGCCCAGCGACTCGCCGGGGGCGCCATCCGTGGTGGCCGGGTTCTGGCTGAAGAACTCCAGGTTCTGGCAGTAGTCGAAGAGATAGAAGCACGCCTTGTCCTGGCCCGGACCGAACAGGTCCGGACAGAGCCGCGTGCCGCGCCCCACCATCTGCCAGAACTTGGTCTTGGAGCGCACCAGCTTGAAAAACACCAGGTTCACCACCTCGGGCACGTCGATGCCCGTGTCGAGCATGTCGACCGAGATGGCGATGTGCGGCGCTTTATCTTTCTGCGAGAAGTTGTCGATCAGGCTCTGCGCGTACTCGGTCTTGAAGGTGATGACGCGCGCGAACTCGCCCTTGAGGTACGGGTAGTTGGCGTTGAACCGCTCGGCGATGAAATCCGCGTGCGCCTGGTTCTTGGCAAACAGGATGGTCTTCCCCAGCCGATCCCCGCCCGCCACCTTGAGTCCTCGCGTCATCAGGTGCGCCAGCACCTTGTCCACCGTGTCGGTGTTGAACAGCCACTTGTTGACGGCCTCGGCCTCCACCTGCGCCGGGACGTTGCCATCCTCGTCCCACTCCAACGCATCCCACAGGTCCTTGTCCTCTTCCGAGAGGTCGGCGTACTTGATGCCCTCTCGCTGGAACTTCAGCGGCACCGACACCGCAACCGGAGGAACCAGGAAGCCGTCGTGCACGGCCTCTTCCAGCGAGTAGGCGTCGGTGGGCACGCCGTTCTCCAGCTCGAAGAGACCGTAGGTGTTGCGGTCCACTTCGTCCTTCGGCGTGGCCGTCAGGCCCACCAGGAGCGAATCGAAGTAGTCGAAAATGGCGCGGTACTTCTGGAAGACCGAGCGGTGGGCCTCGTCGATGATCACCAGGTCGAAGTGGCCCACGCCGAACCGGCGCTGACCGTCACGCGTCTCGTCAATCAGCCCCATCATCGTCGGATAGGTGGAGACGAACACGCGCCCCTCGGCGTCCTTCTCGGTCACCAGGTTCACGGGCGACGCGTCCGGCAGGTGGCGCTTGAAGGCGTTCACGGCCTGGTTGACCAGCGCGACGCGGTCCGCCAGGAACAGCACGCGCTTGGCCCAGTTGGTTCGCATCAGCAGATCGGCCAGCGCGATCACCGTGCGCGTCTTGCCCGCGCCGGTGGCCATCACCAGGAGGGCCTTGCGGTCGTGGTCCCGCTCGAACGCCTCGGCCATGCGCCGGATGCCCCGCGTCTGGTAGAAGCGCTCGACGATGGCGGGGTTGACCTCCGCGGTGGCGAGCGGCTTGCGGGTGGTGCGGCGCTGGATGACGAGTTCCAGCTCCGCCTTCTTGTAGAAGCCCTGCACCGCGCGCGGCGGGTAGCTGGCGTCGTCCCACAGCCAGTGCTCGTAGCCGTTGGAGTAGAAGATCAGCGGCCGCTGGCCGAACCGCTGCTCGAGGCAATCGGCATAGAGTTTGGCCTGCTGCTGCCCGACGCGCGAGTCGCGCCGGGTGCGCTTGGCCTCGACCAGCCCCAGGGGCTTGCCGTCATCGCCCCAGAGCACGTAGTCCACGAAGCCCTTGCCCTGGGTGTTGGGCATGCCGGCCACTTCGAACTCCCGGTCGCGTGCTTGATCCAGTGGCCAGCCGGCTTCCTTCAGCAGCAGGTCGATGAAGTAGTCGCGCGTGTCGGCTTCGGAGTAGTCGTGCGTGTCCGGCTGGGCGGCCGCGGCCTTCTTGGCGGCGGCCACCTCCGCACGCAAACGCTGCAGTTCCTCGTCCAGCGCCGCGCGGTCGGCCAGCACTACCGCCAGCTTCTCGTCGCGCTCGCGGAGCGTTGCCTGCAGGTGCTGGAGCTGTTCCGGCGTCTGCTTCGGCGCGGGCGAGGGTTTCGGGATCTGGGTCGCGTCGAACGCCAGGCCCGGCGATGGCCGCTCGGCGCGGCCGTAGGTGTGCGCCAGCCAGTAGCAGACGTGGAACACCTCGCGCACGGCCACCAGGGCGTCGTCTGGCGGAATGGCGCGGGCGCCGTGCACGGCGCGGTTGCCCAGTGTGTTGATCACGCGCGCCTTGCTGAACACCGCCTCGCCCGCCGTCTGCTTGAAGCTGGGCTCGTGGATGAGCGCCGACAGGTTGTCCTGGTAGGGGAGCCTCAGTGCGGCGTCGTGCTTGTAGGCCCAGGCCACGGCCAGCTCCAGCGCGCGACGCGCGTAGAAGCACGCCGTGCGCGGATCGCGGTGGACGGCAAACTCCCCTCGGGCCGCGGAGTCGTAGACCTCGGGCCACTCGCGCTTGAGAAATGCGAATTGGCTCATGACGCCGGCTCCGGTTCCGCCGCCAGCTCGTCCACGTAGCGACGATAGCTGAACACGCGGCCGCGCTGCCGGTTCGTCAGCTCGGCGACGACGCCGAGATGCTCCAGGTGGGCGAGCGACTTGTTGACCGTCGCCGCGGTCAGCGCCGTCGCCTTCACCAGCGTGGCTGCGGTGGCGATCGGCTGGCGCTGCAGGGCCTGATGCACCACGAGCGCCGAGCGGGCCGCGCGCCCCAGGCCCGCGATGCGGTCGCGATCGGCGTTGACGAGCGCGAGCAGTGCGTTCGCGCTGGCCACCGCCTGCGTCGCGCTCACCTCCACGCCCTCGGCGAAGAAGTCGAGCCAGCGCTCCCAGTCGCCGTGCAGCCGCACCTCGTTCAACAGCTCGTAGTAGAGCGCGCGATGCGTCTTGAAGTACAGGCTCGGATACAGCATCGGCGCGCGCAGCACGCCATCGGCGACGAGCTGCACCACGATCAGCAGCCGGCCGATGCGGCCGTTGCCGTCGAGGAAGGGGTGAATCGTCTCGAACTGCACGTGCGCGAGCGCCGCCTTGAGCAGCGGAGGCGTCGGCTCCGGTTCGTCGTTCAGAAAGCGCTCGAACGACGCCAGGCACCCGGCCAGCGCCGGGGCCGGCGGCGGCACGAAGGCGGCGTTGCCGGGCCGCGTGCCGCCGATCCACACCTGCGAGCGCCGCACTTCGCCGGGCGTCTTGCCGCGCCCGCCCGGGTGCGCAAGGAGCGTTCCGTGCATCCCGCGCAGCAGACGCATCGACAGCGGCAGACCGCCGCGAAGCGCCGCAAGGCCGTTCTCCAGCGCCGCGACGCAGCGGCTCACCTCGCGCGCGTCTTCCACCGGCACGCCGGGCTGCTCGTCGATCTCGTAGAGCAGCAGGTCGGCGAGCGACGACTGCGTACCTTCGATCTGCGAGGACAGCACCGCCTCTTTGCGCACGAAGCTGTAGAGCAGCAGCGACGCATTGGGCAAGTGCGCCGTCAGGGCGTCCAGCCGGCCCAGCGCCACCAGCGCGTCGTCGAAGCGGCGCCTGAGCGCTGGCGACCAGACCAGCGGCGGGTCCGGCGGGAGCGGTGCCGGCACGAACGCCCGCACCCGCTCGCCGGCGGTGGCGACCTCGACATAGGTTCCGGGCGGGGTCCTGTGCACGCGGCGGCAACCTCAAATAGGGAGCGGCGTTATTTTAGGTTCACGCTTGAAGGTAAATCAACGGTGGGCATTGATTCACCTTCGGCGACGAGTGTCGGTGGTATCGAATCAGAAGTCGTTTTCCCGGCTCAACGCCGGATGGCCGTCGCACAACCCTCTTGTGCACAGCAGTTTACAGAACCAGCCAGCGATCTTCTGGAGGCGTCATGTCCAAGTTTGGTTTCCAGCGCATTTCCGCATCGCGCCGCGGCCCGCCGCAGGCTCATCCGCAAGGGCGCGCCCGCGCGGCGGGGACCGGACACGGGCAGGCGCTACAGCTCGCCGCGGAAGGCGCGGTGCTGGAGGGAGGCGAAGAGGGTGTCGAGTTCCGCATGGGACGCGCGATGAGTTGCCTTCAATGCGTTTACACCGCCTGCGCGAAGTACGAAGGCGTCCTGGAGAGGTGCCGGCGGCACATAGACCGGCAACTCGCGAATCTGACTCTGAAACAGGTTCGCCTGGCTTGAGGCGTTCGCCCGCCGGAGCATTCGTGCCTTGAGTGACGGCGTCCGAAGGTAGTGCTCAAGGAACTTCGAGCGGACCGTTGTCTGAATTGGGCGCACTAAGGCCGCACTCCGGACAAGCGAAAACGGTTCATCGGCTTCCACACAAGCAACACGACCAATCGTTCCCGAGCACGAGATGAGCACGTCACCGGGGGAAGGATTGCATCGCCGCCTAATCCGTTCGTACTCCTCCACAGGAATGTGATCGACGTTCTCAAAGTCGATCCACCCATCGCGAACGTTCCTGGCAGAAAGCAGCCTGATGCCTTTCGCTGTTCGCTTCGGCGTCAGGTGTTCTCCATCCGTCACTTGTTCGGAGACCTGGCCGATGGTCGAACTTGGAAACATGTGCGGATTCGTGCCGGGGTCGCCGAACATGTCGAGGAAGATGGCCTGGGTGAGGGTGTCGAGCTGGGCAAGGGCGGCGCGGCGCTTCGCCCGCAGCGCGTCCGCCTTGTCCAGGATCTCCGCAATCCTCCGCTGCTCGGAACGCGGTGGGAGAAGAAACCGCTGTCTGTAGGCATCCTCCCGATTGAGCCCGGGTACGGCTGCGGCGCGGTTGAGCGTATTTAAGCGGAGATCCGATAGGCGGTACGTCATCCAGCGAAGATCTTCACTGGTGGCGGTTTGATCTACGTAGTAGGTCGTGTCGATCGGCCAGCATGCGACAGCGGAGTAGGTCACTTCGCCAAAGGAACCCTTTCTGCCGATCACTATCGTCGGCCCAGTAGTTAGCGCCTCGTCATGTCTGCCCACCTCGCCATTTGAGCCGAATACGGGCACTGCACCTCCCGAACGCGAGGCTTCTGGGAGGCTCTTGCCATACTTGAACTCACACACATCGCCGACAGTAACCGAGCGCCAACTCGGCGGCATGCCAGTCACTTCAGCATCCCTTCCAGCTCCTTCATCCCCCGCTGAATCTCCTTCTCCAGCTTTGCCAGCTCCGCCAGGATCTCCTTCGGCGCACGGTGCTCCACCGCCTCGTGCACCACTTCCTTGTAGCGGTTGAGCGACAGGTCGTAGCCGTTCGCGGCGATGTCGGCCTTGGGCACACAGAAGCTCTGGGCAGTGCGCGGGCGCTCGCGCTCGGCGCCGTCGCGCGCGGCCCACCGCGCCACCACGTCGGGCAGGTTGTTCTTCGCGTGCTCGTCGGCGGTCAACGCAGTCCGGGGCACCGGGCCCAGCTTGTCCGGCGGCAAGAGCTCCGTCCGCTTGTCGTCGAGCGACATGCCGTCGGCGTCTACGTCGTAGAACCACACGCGGTCGGTGCCGCCCGAGTTGGTCCGGGTGAAGATCAGGATCGCAGTGGACACGCCGGCGTACGGCTTGAACACGCCGCCGGGCAGCGAGACGACGGCGTCGAGCTTCTGGTCCTCGACGAGCATGCGGCGCAGCTCCTTGTGCGCCTGGCTCGAGCCGAAGAGCACGCCGTCGGGCACGATCACCGCGGCGCGGCCGCCGGGCTTCAGCAGCCGCAGGAAGAGCGCCAGGAAGAGCAGCTCCGTCTTCTTCGTCTTGACGATCTGCAGCAGGTCCTTCGCCGTGTTCGCGTAGTCCAGGCTCCCGGCGAAGGGCGGGTTGGCCAGCACCAGCGTGTACTTCTCCTCCTCGCCCGCGTGGTCCTGGGCCAGCGAGTCGCGGTAGCGGATGTCGGGGTTCTCCACGCCGTGCAGCAGCATGTTCATGCTGCCGATGCGGAGCATGGTGTTGTCGAAGTCGAAGCCGTGGAACATCCGATGGTGGAAGTGCTCGCGGAGCTTCGCGTTGTGCAGGATCTTCGGGTGGCGCTCGCGCAGGTACTCGCCCGCCGCCACCAGGAAGCCCGCCGTGCCGCAGGCCGGGTCGCAGATGATGTCGGTGGGCTGCGGCGCCGTCAACTCCACCATCAGCCGGATGATGTGGCGCGGGGTGCGGAACTGGCCGTTCTGCCCGGCGGCGGCGATCCTGCCGAGCATGTACTCGTAGAGGTCGCCCTTGGTGTCGCGGTCCTCCATGGGGACGTTGTCGAGCAGGTCCACCACCTTGGCCAGGAGCGCCGGCGTCGGGATGGTGAACCGCGCCCCCTCCATGTGCCTGGCATAGGTGGAGTCGTCGCCCCCGAGCTTTCTGAGGAAGGGGAACACATGCTCGGAGACGACGATGAACATCTCCTTGGGCGCGAGGTGCTTGAAGCGCGACCAGCGGAGGTCCTCGTAGGAGCGGCCCCCGGCCTTGCCGATGCCGTCCTTTCCCTTCGGGAACACCCGGCGCGCGATGGGCTCCTTGAGCCGGGCGGCCTTGTTCTCTTCCAGCGTGTGCAGGTCGTCGAGCCGACGCAGGAAGAGCAGGTAGGTAATCTGCTCGATGACTTCGAGCGGGTTGGAGATACCGCCGGACCAGAAGGCGTTCCAGATCTGGTCGATTTGGCTCTTGATGGTCCCGGTGATCATCGAGCGCTCATTCTCACATGAGGGAGCCTTCGCCTGCGCTACAGCCGCCGACCGGTGGCCGCGTCGAACAGGTGCAGCCGGTTCCGCCCTATCTTCAGGCCGACCTCGTCTTCGACCCGGGCGGCATCGCCGGATGCCACCAGCACCCGCGTCAGCTCGCCGCTGGCGCCCGCCACGCGCACGTGCATCGTCGTTTGCGCGCCCAGGGTTTCGACCACTTCGACCGTGGCCCTGGCATCGCCCTCGCCCGGCGCGGTGACCTCGATGTCGTGGGGACGAATGCCGATGTACACGTCGGCGCCACCGGGCGCCGCATCCGCCAGCTCGATCGCAAACGCCGGCGTCGTCACGCATGCCCGGTCACCCTCGCGAGACAGCCGCCCCCGCCACAAGTTCATCGCCGGCGATCCCACGAACCGGGCCACGAACGCGGTGGCGGGCCGCTCGAAGGTCTCGAGCGGCGGCGCCACCTGCTCGATGCGGCCTTCGTTCATCACCGCGATGCGCGTGCCCAACGTCATGGCCTCTTCCTGATCGTGCGTCACGTACACCATCGTCGCGCCCAGCCGCCGGTGCAGCAGCGCCAGCTCGGCGCGCGTGCCCACGCGCAGCAGCGGATCGAGGTTCGAGAGCGGCTCGTCG
>JADZBZ010000277.1 GCA_020851835.1 Acidobacteriota bacterium | reverse complement strand
GTACGCCGACGCTGCTGAAGGCTCTCGAGAGCCGGCCCGATCGCGAGGACGCCATTGCGCTCGTCGCCGAGGGATTCGACATGCTCGAGGAGGATCTCGAGGAGGAGCGGTTCTTCGTCACGGTGCGACGGGCCTACTGGGCAGCGCCGGACGGATCGCCCGCCCGCGCGCTCTGTGAGCGCCTCATCACGAAGCTCGACTTCTAGTGGAATGTAACGGGCCAAAAAACGCTAGTGGGCCGTTCCGTAGGAGCGGCCTGAAGGACGCGCTCCGAGCGATCGGTCCGTCGCCGTGAATCAGTTGATACGCTCCACCAGGTGTCCGGCGGCCCGACGGGCCGTCGGTTCCTGTTCTCCGGTACCCTGACCCTGACCCTGGATCCGACATGGACTACAAAACCTCTGGCGTCGACATCGACGCAGGCAACGAAACCGTCAGGCGGATCAAGGGCCTGGCCCGCGCCACGTTCACGCCGGGCGTGCTGTCGGAGATCGGGTCGTTCGGCGGCCTGTTCTCGCTCGGCGCGTCGTGGCGGGATCCGGTGCTCGTCTCCAGCGCGGACGGGGTGGGTACCAAGCTCAGGGTGGCCTTCATGACCGGGCGCCACGACACGATCGGCGCCGACCTCGTGAATCACTGTGTCAACGACATCCTGGTACAGGGCGCCGTGCCGCTGTTCTTTCTCGATTACCTGGCCACGGGCACATTGTCACCCGACATCGCCGAGCAAATCGTCGGTGGGCTGGCCCGCGCGTGCCAGGCCAGCGGCTGCGCCCTGATCGGGGGAGAAACCGCGGAGATGCCCGGGTTCTACGCCCAGGGCGAGTACGACCTGGCGGGATTCATCGTCGGGGGCGTCGAACGCGAGCACCTGATTACGGGGGCCGCCATTGCGGCCGGCGATGTGCTGATTGGCCTGCCTTCGTCGGGACTGCACACGAACGGCTACTCGCTGGCTCGCCGCATCGTGTTCGACGTGCTCAAGCTCTCGGTCGACAGCCACGTGCCCGAACTCGGCGAAACCGTGGGCGAGGCGCTGCTGCGTCCCCATCGCAGCTACCTGCCCGTACTGCGGCCGTTGCTCGGCAAGAGGATCCTCAAGGGAGTGGCGCACATCACCGGCGGCGGGATCACCGACAACCTGCCTCGCATCATGCCCCTGGGCACCGGTGCACGCATCGACCGGCACGCCTGGCGCACGCCGCCGGTCTTCCGATGGCTGGGCGAGGCGGGGTCGGTGCCCGAGCCGGACCTGCGGCGGGCGTTCAACATGGGGATCGGTCTCATCCTCGTGGTGGCGGAACCGCACGTGGCCGAAGTGCAACGCGGGCTGCTCGAGGCTGGCGAGGCCAACTCGCTGGTCATCGGGGCTGTCGAAGGCGGCACAAGCGGGGTCCGCTACGCGTGAACCGTCGGCTGGGCGTCCTGATTTCGGGTCGCGGCTCCAACCTGCAGGCCATCATCGAGGCCATCGCGGCGGGCCCGCTCGAGGCGACGATTGCCCTCGTCATCTCGAACCGGCCGGGCGTGCGCGGGCTCGATCGCGCCCGAGCCGCCGGGATTGCGACCACGGTGATCGAGCATGGGTCGTTTCCCACGCGGGAGGTCTACGATCTGGCGCTGATCGACGCCCTGCGCCGGCACGACGTGGGCCTCGTCTGCCTGGCGGGATTCATGCGCTTGTTGAGCACCGCGTTCGTGAGCGCGTTCCCTTCCGCCATTCTCAACGTCCACCCGTCGCTGCTCCCTGCCTTCCCGGGTGTGGAGGCGCAGCAACAGGCGCTCGATCATGGCGTGAAGGTGGCGGGATGCACGGTGCACTTCGTCACCGCCGAACTCGACGCGGGTCCCATCGTGATGCAGGCGGCGGTGCCCGTGCTCGCAGACGACACCACCGCAACGCTCTCTGCCCGCATCCTGGTGGAAGAGCACCGCCTGTATCCCCTGGCCATTGCCCGTGTGCTCGCGGGCGGCTGGCGCATGGAGGGCCGGCGCTTTCTCGCGGGATGACCGCAGGGTGCTCTAAGTCCCCTGGAAGCGTGATGACTCACGTAATTCCCGGGCGGGGCATCCCGGCTCGCGGCGTTGCTCCTCCCTCGCATAGGCCCAATATGCTCGGTCGTCACGCCTGGCGATCCGGGCGCCCCGCTCCGGGACTTACCCAAGTCATCACGCTTCCAGGGGACTAGCCGGCCCCGGCGTCTGTGACACGGGTGCGCAGGGTGAGGACGGTGACCTCCGGCGGGCAATTGATGCGTACCGGCACGTAGACGGTGCCCACGCCGCGGCTGACATAAACCGTGGCGTTGCCTTCGGTGCCAATACCCGCCAGCACCGGAAACTTGCGTCCGGCGACGGCGCCGATGCCGGGAAGGACGACCTGTCCGCCGTGGGTGTGGCCCGACAGGACCAGCTGCGCGTCGAAGGCCGCGGCTTCGACGAGGCGGCGCGGATCGTGCGCGAGCAGCAGCGTCGTGCCGCCGGTGCCTTCGAGCACGCGCGCCAGTTCCGCCGGCCCGCGGGTCCAGAACCGGATGCCGGCCACGTCGAGGGTCTCGCCCTTGATGACCAGGCTCGTCCGCTGATCCTTCAGGACGACGAATCCGTGCCGGGCGAGCTCGGTGGGCATGTCGCGGTCGTCGTCGTGATTGCCCAGAACGGCAAACGAACCCAGCGGCGCATCGGCCAGGGGCGCCAGCAGCTCGGCGACGGGTCCGACGAAGGCGCGATCCCCGAAGCTCACGTAGTCGCCGCCCAGAACGACGATGTCGGGTCTGGCCTCGGCCAGCAAGGTGACGGCGTGCGCGACATCTTCTGCCGAGACGGTGCTGCTGTGGTGCACGTCGGTGATGAGGCCGATGCGCAAGCCGTCGAGATCGGGCGGCAGTCCGGTGATCGGCAGATCGAGGACGATGCGTTCGATGCGGTGCCGTTCGTACGCCATGCCGTAGGCGACGGCGCCGGTACCGAGCCCGACGCCCGAGGCGACCAACGCCTTGAGCGCGGCTCGCCGCGAGATGCCCATCGAGCGCAGTATAGTTAATCGGATGAGCGTGCTTGACGAGTTCGAGTGGCGTGGCATGGTCTCCGAAGCGACCGACGGCCTCCGCGAGGCGCTCGCCGCCGGGCCTCTCACCGCGTATATCGGCTTCGATCCGACGGCGTCGAGCCTGCACGCCGGATCGTTATTGACCGTGATGGGGCTGGCGCGGCTGCAGCGTTTCGGCCACGCTCCCATTGCCATCGTCGGCGGCGGTACCGGGATGATCGGCGATCCGAGCGGCAAGTCGCAGGAGCGCGTGCTGCTGTCGCGCGAGCAGATCGACGCCAACGTGGCGGGTATCCGCGCCCAGCTCGAGCGCTTCCTC
This sequence comes from Acidobacteriota bacterium, assembly GCA_020851835.1. Classification (GTDB taxonomy): domain Bacteria; phylum Acidobacteriota; class Vicinamibacteria; order Vicinamibacterales; family UBA2999; genus VFZN01. The sequence goes on along the minus strand of JADZBZ010000277.1, from coordinate 386 downwards.
GACTTCGATGCCGGCCCGCGGGCGGCGCGGATCGTCAACAACGCCGACTGGCTCGGCACGGTCGATGTGCTGTCGTTCCTGCGCGACGTTGGCAAACACTTCACCGTGGGCTACATGCTCCAGAAGGAGTCGGTCAGCCGCCGGCTCGCGAGTGACGAGGGCATTTCCTACACGGAATTCAGCTATCTGGTGCTGCAGGCGTACGACTTTCTGCAGCTTTTCGATCGCCATGGCTGCGTGCTGCAGATGGGCGGCAGCGACCAGTGGGGAAACATCACGGCGGGCATCGAGCTCATCCGGAAGGTGCGAGGCCGGAAAGCCCACGGGCTCGTCTGGCCGCTGATGAAGAACGCCTCGGGCACCAAGTTCGGCAAGACGGAGTCGGG
>JADZBZ010000276.1 GCA_020851835.1 Acidobacteriota bacterium | reverse complement strand
TACCCGGCGTCGACTTCAGCACCGCATCCCTGAGGGGCGGAGGCGCCTGCTGCAGCGCCGACACCGGCACGAAGCCCAGGTCGCCGCCTCGCGGCGCGGATTGCGGGTCCTCCGAGAAATCCGCGGCCAGGTCGCCGAACGCCACGCCCGACTTCAGCCGCTCCATCAGCATCTTCGCCTTGTCGGCCGCCTCCTGCGGGGTCGTGGCATCGTCGCCGGTGCGATTGGCGATGCCCTGGTCGCGGACCGGGGTGACCACAATCTGCGCGATGTGGTACGACTCTTCGGCGCGGTTGAACTGCGCGCGGTTCGCGTTGAAGAAGTCGGTGATGTCCTGGTCGGTGATCTTGATCTTGGACCCGACCTCGCGCTCGACCACTTTCTGCGTGAGCAGGTCGCGGCGCAGCCCCTCCCGCATGTCGGCTGGCGTGAGGTTGCGCTTGGACAGTTCCTGCTGAAACGTCTCTTCTGGGATGTCCTTCCGGCCGTCGGCGTACGCGGCGTCGAGTTCGGTCTCGGTGAGCTCGATCTTGAGCTGGGCCGCCTTGACGAGCAGGATGTCCTGGACGATGAGTTCGTTGAGCAGGCTCAGCTTGGCGGCAATCGCCTCGTCGTCTGACGGCGCGGGCGAAGCCTGCACGGTGCGCTGGTAGGCCTTCTCGACCTGCTCGCGCTTGATTTCGCGGCCGTCCACCACGGCCCAGGTGTCGGCAGACGCCGCGGGGGGGGCGCCGGGGGTGGACTGGCACGCGCCGGCCAGGCCCGCCAGGGCCAACACGAACAACAGGACCGTGCGAGGACGGCGAAGACCGGACGGCTCGATTGGATTCATCCCCGCCATTGTACGCGCCCGGTGCGCTCCGACGCTGTTCCGGGCGGCGACGTGTGCCGATAACGGGAGAGGCGATCCCCCGTCGTCTCGAATTCGGGTGTCGATGCCGGACGCGGCAGGGCACACAAGGTCACACATGATCCCCGTTTCTCGCGCGGTCGTCGAGCGTGAACCGCTCGGCCGCGACCGCGCGTCCCTCCGTGAGGCCATCACCCACAGGCTCGTCTACTCGGTGGGCAAGGATCCGCTCGCGGCCACGTCCCGCGACTGGCTGCACGCCACGGCACTGGCCGTACGAGACCGCCTGGTTGAGGGGTGGATGCACACCAGCCGGGCACAGGCAGACGCCAAGCGCGTCTACTACCTGTCGCTGGAGTTCCTGACGGGACGGCTCTTGTCCAACAGCCTCCAGAACATCGGCCTGGACCTCGCTCTGCGCGGCGCGCTGGCCGACCTCGAGGTGGAGCTCGACCTCATCTAGGACATCGAGCAGGATGCTGCGCTGGGCAACGGCGGGCTCGGGCGGCTCGCGGCCTGCATCCTCGATTCCATGGCCACGCTCTCACTGCCCGGCGTCGGCTACGGCATCCGTTACGAGTACGGACTCTTCTTCCAGGCCATCGAGCAGGGGGCACAGGTCGAGCACCCCGATACATGGCTGCGGTACGGCAACCCCTGGGAAGTGCCGCGACCCGAATTGCTCTTCCTCGTGCGCTTCGGCGGCCGCACGGTGCACGCGACCGACCCCTCCGGGCGTCTGCGGGTGGAGTGGGTGGATACCCACGACGTGTTCGCGATGGCGTTTGACACACCGGTGCCCGGCTACAACACCGGCACGGTCAACAACCTCCGCCTCTGGTCGGCCAGAGCGACCCGCGACTTCAGCCTCCGGCACTTCAACGAGGGCAACTACTTCAAGGCGGTCGAGCAGAAAACCGAGTCCGAGAAGCTGTCGAAGGTGTTGTACCCTGACGACTCGACGCTGATTGGGCGCGAATTGCGGCTCAAGCAGCAGTACTTCTTCGTTTCCGCCTCCCTGCAGGACATCCTCCAGCAATTCCTCGAGGCGCAGGAGCCCTTCGGCCGGTTTCCCGAGCGAGTGGCGATCCAGCTGAACGACACGCATCCGGCCATTGCCATTCCCGAGCTGATGCGGCTGCTGCTCGACGTGCACGGCCTCGAATGGGACCCGGCGTGGGATATCACCCGCCGCACTTTCGCGTACACGAACCACACGCTGATGCCCGAGGCGCTCGAGACGTGGCCGGTGGATCTGTTCGAGCGGGTTCTACCGCGCCACCTGCAGATCATCTACGAGATCAACCACCGCTTTCTCGAGCAGGTGCGACGCGCCCACCCTGGAGACGACGCCCGCCTCGCGCGGATGTCGATCGTCGGCGAGGAGGGCGGCCGCCGAATCCGCATGGCGAACCTGGCCATCGTCGGCAGCCACCACGTGAACGGCGTGTCGCGCCTGCACAGCGACCTGATGCGGCAACAGGTGTTCGCCGATTTCCATGCCCTGCGGCCCGAGGCCTTCGTCAACATCACCAACGGTGTCACGCCGCGCCGCTGGCTGCACCACGCCAACCCGGGCCTGGCCTCGCTCATCACCGGGCAAATCGGACCGGACTGGGTGAGCGACCTCGGTGGGCTCACGCACCTGGCGCCGCAGGCCGAGCGGCCCGAGTTCCGAGCGCGCTTCCTGGACGTGAAACGCGAGAACAAACAGCGCCTCAAGCGACTGATCCGCGAGCGGACGGGAGTCGACGTCAACGAGGACTCGATGTTCGACGTCCAGGTCAAGCGAATCCACGAGTACAAGCGACAGCTGTTGAACGTGCTGCACGTCGTCACGCGCTACAACCGTATTCGGGAAGGGCGCCTCGACGGGATGGTACCGCGCACCGTGATCATCAGCGGCAAGGCGGCGCCCGGCTACTGGTTCGCCAAGCTGATCATCAGGCTCATCCACGGCGTGGCAGATGTGGTGAACCACGACCCGGCCGTCGGCGACATGCTGAAACTCGTCTTCATCCCGAACTACAACGTGTCGAATGCCGAGTGGATCATCCCGGCCTGCGATCTGTCGGAGCAGATCTCCACCGCCGGCACCGAGGCGTCGGGCACGGGCAACATGAAGCTGGCCCTCAACGGCGCTCTCACGATTGGCACGCTCGACGGCGCCAACATCGAGATGCGGCGCGAGGTGGGCGACGCCAACATGTTCATCTTCGGCATGACGGCCCGGCAGGCGGCCGAATGCCGCGCCTCGGGGTACAACCCGTGGCAGGCCTACGAATGCAATGCCGAACTGCGGCAGGCGCTCGACATGATCGCCGGCGGCGCCTTCTCGCCGGACGAGCCCTCGCGCTTCCGCTCCGTGTTCGATCGGCTCACGGCGGAGGGCGACCCCTTTCTACTGCTGGCCGACTACGCCTCGTACCTGGCCTGCCAGGCGCGTGTCGACGCGCTCTACCGGCAGCCCGGTGAATGGGCTCGGTGCGCCGTTTTGAACGTGGCCGGCATGGGTGTCTTTTCGAGCGATCGGACCGTCTTCGAGTACGCCCGCCTCATCTGGGATGTGACTCCGGTGGCGACCCCGCCGCCGGGTGCGGCCCGCAGGCAGCGTCGATAGGCCGGCCGGTTCACGAACGCTTGGGCGTAACGGCTACGCGATCGTCTCGGGCTCGAGCACCTTCTCCACCACCTGGCCGCCGACAACGCTCACGTAGTAGCACTTCGCGCCGGCCCGGGTGCTCACCACGCGTTTCACCTCGTTGTCCGCGAAGTAAATGCCCGCGTCGTTGTCGCAGGCATAGCCCGGCTTCATCTGCCCCGAGCCGATGAGCTTCTGGTAAAGCGGGCGCCGATCCTTTTCGGCGTCGTAATGCGGCGAGTGGCTGCCCTTCAGAAAGCCGAGACACTCGACCTTGGTCAGTTCCTTCGGGCGCGAGTCGGTGGTGCCTTCCTCGAACCAGCAGAGCGACCCGGCGCTGGCGCCGCCCAGCACGATGCCGCGGTCCCACGCCTGGCGCAGCACGACGTCAATCCCCTGCGCCTTCCAGATGGCCTGCTGGTTCAACGTGTTGCCACCCGAACACACGATGCCGTCCACCGAGAGGAAGACCTCCTCCCAGCTGCGCATCTGGCGAGGGCTGGCGATGAAGCTGTCCTGGTGCGACGCCTCGACAGCGAGCGGTGCGCAGCTCTGGTACCAGGCGATGATGCCGTTTGGCGAGTCGGCCGAGGCCGTCGGCAGGTAGCAGAGCTTCGGGCGCGGCTTGCCGGTGAGCTCGGCCATGTAGCGGATGAAGGCCGTGCCGTAGCGCCCACCGGCGATGAGAATCCTGCGCGCGGTCGCACCCTCCCCGGAAACGCGGGCGGCGGCGACGGCGGCGCCGACCGCCCCCAGCACGGACGAGGTAATGAATTCTCTACGCTTCATTGGCGCGACTCCTGCGGCTACTGTGGACGACGGAAGAGCCCGACATACACGGCCTTGCCGAGGACGTGTCCCTCCATGGCCTTCCAGACGGCGTTTCGCGTCACCCACGCATCGGCGCCCGCCTGGACGTCGAGCTTCGTGTCGAGGGCGTAGAGCTCGAACGTGTAGTGATGCATCGGCCCGCTGGCCGACGCGCCCGGCCCCCGATAGACCGGGCCGCTGGCGCTGATCTGATGACTCCCGTCCGGCAGGTCGGCCCCTTTGGGCACGCCTTCGGGCAGGCCGCTCGCCGTCCCGGGGATGTTCCACACCACCCAGTGCACCTGATCCTCGGTGCCGCGGTTGCGGGCCACGTCCGGGTCGCGCATGTGCAGCACGAAGCTCTGCGTGCCGGGCGGAACATTGGTCCAATTGAGCACGGGCGACACCTGATCGCCGGCCTGCGTGTACCTGGCCGGGATGGGGCCGCCGTCGGGAAACGCCGTGGTCGTGAGCGTCAGAGCCGGGCGCGGCGGCTGGCCACCGGCAGCGGCCGGCGCCTGTGCCGACAGGCCCAGCGGTAGGAGGGTGAGCGCGCCGAGCGAAGCAAACAGGGTGCAAATGCGCATAATGGCCCACAGCATACGCCATCCAGACCCATGTCCGACCTCGAACAGGCACTCCGAAATCTGACGTTGGCCCCCTACATCGTCAAGGCCACGGCCCTCATCGGCGTGCGCCGGCGGGGCGGCAGCAACATGTTCCGCCACCAGTTGAGCACGATGGCCATCCTGCTCGACTACAAGGTCACCGATCCCGTGCTGCTCAAGGCCGCGGTCATTCACGACCTGTTCGAGGACGCTCCCGGGATGCCGGGCGTCACGCAGGACGAGATCGTCCGCATCGACGCCGACGGGCCCGCCGTCTTCGCGCTGGTGATGGAGGTGACGATTCGGACCATCGACGGCGAGCGGGAACCCAAGTCGGGCTACCTGCTGCGCATCATGCAGCACGGCAGCGCGCGAGCGAGGCTGCTGAAGCTCGCCGACCGCATCAGCAACCTCACGGCGCTCGGGTTCGTGCACGACGCGCCGTTCGTGCGCCGTTACGTCGAGGAAACCCGCAACTACGTGTTGCCGTATGCCGGCAGCATCAACGCCGACATGTTCCGGGAGCTGTCGGACCTGACCGACAACCGGGAACAATCGCTCGGGCCCCGGTTACCGACCGAGCGCCCGAAGGTGCCGTAGCGCCCCGCCCTACCGCCGGCGCGCGAGCGACACCATGGGCGCCGGCGCGTCGCGAGCGAACTCCGACCACGACTGACCGGCGTCCGGGAGGTCTCCTTCAACCGTACCGCCACAGCGCGTGACGTCCGAGCCCGCAGGGGCCATCCACGCCCGCTTCACCACCACGTGCACCCCGAAGTCCGGAATCCGGAGGCTGAAGTACGGAGGCAGTGCACTGGGCCGCGTGCCCGCCAGTTCGAGGCCGACGCCGCCCGTGCTGGCTTCGCGCACCGTGACCGAGACGCCATGCGCCGAGGCACGGATCGGTTCGATGTGCCG
>JADZBZ010000275.1 GCA_020851835.1 Acidobacteriota bacterium | reverse complement strand
CCGCCATGGTTCGAGGCAGGGATGCGCTCGGCGAGTCGGCTGACGCGCTGCCCGAGGAGTTCCTGCTCGCCGACCTTCAGGAGGCTGCCAGCCGCCTTCAGGAAGTGACCGGGCGACGGAGTTCGGCATCCCTGCTGCAGCACATCTTCGAGCGCTTCTGCATCGGCAAGTAGCGCGCCGGAAGCCTTCTGGAGCGGGCCGTGGTAGTTTGGGGCCTTAGATGAATATACTAACAGCATCGATATATTCGTATCAATGAGAAAATTCGATGTAATAGTGGTCGGCGCGGGCCATGCCGGCGTAGAGGCCGCCTGGGCCGCGGCCAAGCTCGGCTGTCATGTGGGTCTCTGTACGCTTTCCCTTGAGACGACCGGGCACATGCCGTGCAACCCGGCGGTTGGAGGTACCGCCAAGGGGCACCTGGTGCGGGAGATTGATGCGTTGGGCGGACTGATGGGGCGAGCTATCGACGCGACCGGTATCCAGTTCAAGCTGCTCAATCGTAGCCGCGGCCCTGCGGTGTGGTCGCCACGGGCCCAGGCCGATAAAATTCTTTACGGTCAATGGGTTAGAAGAGAGATTGAGACGGTGGCCGCCATCGAGTGGGTCATCGGGCGCGCCGGCAGCGTGGAGGTGAGCGGCGGACGTGTCAGCGGACTGGCACTCGAGGATGGACGGCGACTGGGGTGCCGTGCGCTGGTGATTACGACCGGGACGTTCCTGAACGGCCTTGTGCACGTGGGCTCTGAACAGCGTCCGGCGGGGCGCGCGGGGGAGCCACCGACGCAGAACCTGGCCGAATCGCTGCGGGCCCTGGGCTTTTGCGTTGGCCGGCTGAAGACGGGGACTCCACCACGGCTGGACCGAGCGTCCATAGATTTCGGCGATGGTGAGCAGCGCGGCGTGTTCCACGTGGAACACGGCGACCCCGACCCCGTACCGTTTTCGTTTGGAACCACGTGGCCCCTCGCCAACCGGATTTCCTGCTGGCTCCTCCACACCAACGACGAGGTTCATCGGCTGGTTCGGGACCACATCGCGGACTCCCCGCTGTTCAACGGCCAGATCAAGGGAGTAGGCCCCAGGTACTGCCCGTCGCTCGAGGACAAGGTAATGCGGTTTCCGGAGCGGGAGCGGCACCAGTTGTTCCTCGAACCGGAGGGGATTGACGCTCGCGAGGTTTATCTGAATGGGTACTCGATGAGCCTGCCCGCGGAGGTTCAGGAGCGGCTGGTGCACGCATTGCCGGGGCTCGAGACGGCCCGGATGATGCGACCTGGCTATGCGATCGAGTACGACTTCATTCAACCCACGGAGCTCTCTGCTTCCCTGGAAACAAAGCGACTCCCCGGCCTGTTTCTGGCCGGTCAGATCAACGGGACCTCCGGGTATGAAGAGGCCGCGGGACAGGGGCTCATGGCGGGTTTGAATGCGGCCCGGCTGACACAGGCCCGTCCACCTGTCCGTCTGCGCCGCGATCAAGCCTATATTGGCATCCTGGTGGACGATCTCATCACCAAGGGATGCCTGGAGCCTTACCGGATGTTTACGTCCCGGGCGGAGTATCGGCTGATGCTGCGGATCGACAATGCCGACCTTCGGCTCTCTCCAATCGGCCGGGAAGCCGGTCTCCTTGACGATGATGCGTGGGAGAGATTTGCGGGGCGGCGGGACCGACACGCCCGGAACGTGGCGCGTCTGCGCTCCGCGACTGTCCGCCTGTCCTCGGGAGAACGGGTGTCTGCCGCGCAAGCGCTGAGGCAACCGGCCGCTCGACTCGAGGATCTGATTGCTCGGGGAGAGGTTGAGTTCCAGACCAGTTTCGATACCAGGCCTCTGGACCTGGCGTCAGCCGAGACTGAGGTCAAGTTCGAGGGTTATTTGCGGCGGCAGGAGCAATCCGTTGAGCGGGCGCGCCGGCAGGAGGACTGCGAAATCCCTCATGGATTCCCCTACCGGTCGGTTCCTGGGCTGTCGACTGAGACCGTTGAACGATTCGAGCACGTGCAACCGGCCACCCTTGGGCAGGCGCTCCGCATCCCCGGCGTGACACCCGCTGCGGTCGTCGTCCTGGGGGCGTACGTTGGCAGGTACGGCCATGAGCGCGCGTGAACTGAAGGAACGGATCCAGCGGCGTGCCCGACAGGCCAACCTGACGCTTGGTCCGGACCTGGCTCTTGGACTCGAGCGCTACTACCTGCTCCTTGCCAAATGGAACGCCCGCGTCAACCTCACGTCGTTCGCGCTCGCTCCCGGCGGCGAAGAGAAATCGGTGGACCGCCTGCTGCTCGAGCCACTGGCTGCAGCCCGCCACATTCCGCTTGGGTCAAGAACGCTTCTCGACGCCGGATCGGGCGGAGGATCGCCGGCGATTCCACTTAAGCTGGCCCTTCCCCATCTGAGTCTCCGAATGGTCGAGTCGAAGACCCGAAAGGCGGTCTTTCTAAGGGAAGTCGTGCGCGAACTTTCGCTTACCGACACGCAGGTGGAGACAACCCGATTCGAAGAGCTGCTGGCGCGACCCGATCTGCACGAGTCGACCGACGTGGTCTCCGTGCGTGCCGTTCGAGTGGAATCCAAGGTGCTCGTCACGCTCCAGGCTTTTCTTCGACCCGGCGGCCGGATTATCCTGTTTCGCGGTCCTGGCGGCGTCGACCTGTCCGAGGCTGTTACACCCCCGCTGATGTGGACCGCCACGTACCCACTTCTCGAAACACTAAGAAGTCGTTTGATCGTCCTCGAAAAGGTCAGGGTCGGAACAAGGTAGGGACAGTGTTCCACGTGGAACACTGTTTTATGGTTATTGACCTAACATGAGCATCGTTGCCGTCACCAATCAGAAGGGCGGCGTCGGCAAGACGACGACAGCCATCAACCTCGGTGCCGCCCTCGCGGCCGCCGGCCAGCGCGTGCTCCTCGTGGACATGGACCCCCAGGCCAACGCCACCAGTGGTGTCGGTCGAAAGGGCGCCACCGCATCCGGCGGCACCATCTACGACGCCCTCACCACCACCCGCACGGACCTACTCGTCACCCATTTCGTCGTCGACACGCCGACGCCGCGTCTCTCCCTCATCCCCTCGTCTCGCGATCTCGCCGGCGCCGAGCTCGAACTCATCAGGCTTCCCGAACGCGAGCACCGCCTGCGATACGTCCTCGAACCGCTCCGCGCCGAGTACGACACCATCCTCATCGACAGCCCACCATCACTGGGCCTTCTCACGCTCAACGCCCTGGTCGCCGCGGACCGCGTGCTCATCCCCCTCCACTGTGAGTACTTCGCCCTCGAGGGTCTCGCCGATCTGGTCGGCACCATGCGCCGCGTCCGCGCCGGACTCAACCCCACCCTCGACATCGAGGGCGTCCTCCTCACGATGAACGACGAGCGCACCAACCTCGGACAGCAAGTCGCACGCGACGTGCGGGAGTTCTTCAGGGAAAAGGTGTACGGCACGGTCATCCCGCGCAACGTCCGCCTGGCCGAGGCGCCGAGCCACGGCATGCCCGTCCTGGCCTACGACGCCAGATCCAGGGGCGCGGAGGCCTACTCCGCGTTCGCAGACGAATTCAGACAGCGACAACAGGCGGTGTGAACGTGGAAAAGAAGCCCGCCCTCGGCAAGGGCCTGAGAGCACTGATTCCCGAAGTCACGGGAACGCTCGATCCGCCCCGCGCGGCCCTCGAGGTCGATATCGACCTGCTCGAGTCCAACCGTTACCAGCCGCGAACCCGGTACGACGACACGCGACTCTCCGAACTTGCCCAGTCGATCGGTACCAACGGTGTGATACAGCCCATCATCGTCCGGCGGCTCGCTGCCGCCGCGAGCGCCGAGCGCCAGCGCTATCAAATCATCGCCGGCGAGCGACGCTGGCGGGCGGCGCAGCGCGCCGGCCTGCTGCGCGTACCCGTCGTGGTCAAGGACGTCGCCGAGGAGGACCGGCGCCAGCAGCTCGAAATGGCGCTCATCGAGAACATCCAGCGCGAAAACCTCAATCCCATCGAAGAGGCCGCCGCGTACCAGCGCCTGGTGGATGAGTTCCAGCTCCGGCAGGAAGACATCGCCGCCCGCGTGGGCAAGGACCGCGCGACGGTCGCCAACGTGCTGCGCCTCCTGAAGTTGCCCCAGGAAGTGCGCGGCAACATCGCCGCCGGCGAACTGTCCATGGGTCACGCCCGCGCCATTCTCGGGCTGCCGTCCGAGACCGACCAGCGCCGCATGGCTCGCGACGTCATCACCCGCGGGCTGTCGGTGCGCGAGACCGAGGGCCTGGTCAAGCGCCAAGCCACGAAGAAGACCGAGCCGTCTGTCGCCAGGCCCATCAAGGACGTCCATACGCGCGCCGCAGAGGAACAGTTGCGCCTCGCTCTCGGAGCGCCGGTGACCATCAGCCGCAAGCGCAGGGGCGGTGCCATCGAAATCGGTTTCGCCAACGAAGACGAATTGCAGCGGCTCTACGAGTACCTGACCGGGCGATAGGCCTTGACGCGCGCGTCGCGCGTCGCATCTCCACATGAGAGGATGAGTCGGATGAGCCTTTTTGCCAAGAAGCGGCTGACCGAGATGGTCAGCTGCGCTGGTTGAGCGAGCAAACTCGCCGCTGGCGAGCTCGCTCAGGTCCTGAGCGACATTCCTCCCTCGTCTGACTCTCGCGTCCTGGTCGACTTCAGGACCGCGGACGATGCGGGTGTGTACGCGTGGGAGGGAGGACCGGCGCTGGTCCAGACCGTCGACTTCTTCACACCCATCGTGGATGACCCTTTCCTGTACGGCCAGATCGCCGCGGCCAACGCCCTGAGCGATGTGTACGCGATGGGCGGAGAGCCCCGAACGGCGCTGGCCATCGCCGCCTTCCCGAAGGAAGGTCTCGAGACGGGTGTCATCCGAGCCATCTTTCGCGGCGGATTCGAGAAGCTGCGCGAGGCGGGCACTGCGCTTCTCGGCGGGCACACGGTGCAGGATCCAGAGATCAAGTTCGGATACGCGGTCACCGGCGCGATCGATCCCGCGCAGGTGCTCACCAATGCCGGCGCTCGCGCAGGTGATGTGCTGGTTCTCACCAAACCCCTGGGCACTGGCATCGTCGGGACGGCCATCAAGGCGGCGCGCGCTCCGGCGGACCTCATCGACCGGGCGGTTGCGACCATGACCATGCTCAACAAGACGGCGGCCGAAACCCTGCGGCTGGTCGGCGGCGCGCACGCGTGCACGGACGTCACGGGGTTCGGACTCCTGGGCCATGCCGCGGAAATGGCGGCGGCCAGCCAGGTGAGCATGGAGCTCGATGGCCGCGCGGTACCGGTGCTCGACGGCGTGTTCGCGCTCCTGCCACGGCACCGGTCGGGAGGGATGGCGACCAATCGGGAGCACTTCGGGCCCCGCGTGCAATTCTCCCCGGCCGCCGGTCGACCTCTTCAGGACGTCCTTTTCGATCCGCAGACGTCGGGTGGCCTGCTGGTTGCGGTGGAAGCGGGCCGCGCGCGGGCGCTCACCGACGCTCTTGTCGCGGCCGGCGTGCCGGCCGCGGCGGTGGGCCGGGTCGTGGGCCAACAGCCGGGGTTCCTGATTTCTGTTGTTTAACCTAAAAACACCGATCGGCCCGCGGACTTGTGACCGGCGGGTGACCCGTAATATCCTTAGTCGTTTGCCATGATCCCAGACCTGTCGACCATAGGGGTCGTTTTCTTCCTGCTGCTCTGTACGGTCCTCCTGAACACGCTGATTTTTCAGCCGTTGCTCAAGGTGATGGATCAGCGCACGGCGGCGGTGCGTGATGCGAAGGAACTGGCCGATTCGGCCAGAACCAAGGCTGCGGGGGCCGCGGCCGAGTACGATCGCACCCTGAATGCCGCGCGCGCCGAGGTCTACACGCAAATCGACGAGACGCGGCGTGGCGCGCTCGACGAGCGCGCGCGACTGCTGACCGAGACGCGGGCGTCGGTCGAACGTGAGATTCGCGACGCCACGAACCGCGTGGCGGAGGAGTCTGACACCGCCCGTGTGGCCCTGGACCGAGAGGCTGCCGGACTGGCCGATGCCATTGTCACGCGCGTACTCGGTCGCGCTTCCTGAAACACTGCAGGTGCCCGACGTGGAGGAGCCCGTGACCGCCCGCCGCATAGCTTGTGAATTTATGCACAGAGTGCGTCGCCTCGTCGTGTCCGTCTTCGTTGCCGCTCTCGCGGCGGCGCCCCACGTGGTGTCGGCGGCGCAGGAAGCCGAGGCCGAGCATCACGAGGCCAGCCTGCTCGACCTGTTCTGGCCGGTCGTCAATTTTGTCATCCTGTGCGGTGTGCTCTACTACCTGCTCCGCTCGCCGCTCTCCAGCTATCTCGCCCAGCGCGGCGAGAGCATCCGCAAAGACCTGGTCGAGGCTGCGGCCATCAAGAACGCCGCGACGGCGCAACTCGAAGACATCGACCGGAAGCTGCAGGCGCTGCCTGACGAAATCGACGCGCTCCGTGCCCGGGGCCGCGCCGAGATCGCGTCCGAGGAACAGCGTATCGCCCAGCAGGCCCTGGCCGAGCGAGACCGCCTGCTCGAGCAGGCACGGCGCGACATCGACCTGCAGGTCCGGCTGGCCAAGCGGTCGCTCACCGAGCACGCCGCGGACCTGGCGGTACAGTTGGCCACCGATCGAATCGCCGCGGGCATCACCGACGCCGACCAGGCGCGCCTGGTCGATCGGTATCTCGAGCAGGTGAGGCGCTGATCGTGTCGAACCGCATTTCTGCGTCCCGCTACGCCAAGGCCCTGCTCGAAGTCGCCCGCAGCGAATCCGACCCGGCCGCGATGCAGCAGCACCTGGGAGCCGTGCTGGCCACCATTCGCGACAATGGGGAACTGGCGGCGGCGCTCTCGAGCCGTCACGTGCCCGACGCCGCCCGGCGCAACATCATCCTGGCCGTTGCCGACAAGCTCGGTGTGGCACCTCCGGTCCGCAAACTGCTGGCGCTGCTGGCCGAGCGCCGCCGGCTCGAACTGCTCTCCGACCTCGCCTCCGAATACGCCGCGGGCCTGCTGGAGTACCAGAACGTGGTGCAGGCCGAGGTGCAGACGGCCGCGCCGCTGGCTCCCGAGGCGGTACAGGCCCTCGAGGCCAGTCTGGCGCGCGCGACGGGCAAGCAGGTGGCCATGCGCGTAACCCCGGACCCGTCGCTGCTGGGTGGCATCGTGGCCCGCGTGGGCAGCACGGTCTACGATGGCAGCGTCCGGACGCAGTTGAAGAAGATGCGCGACCAGCTGGTCGCCCAGGACTGACATTTATGAACATTCGATCCGACGAGATTTCCAAGATCATCAAGGAACAGATCGGCAGCTTCGCCGTCGACGTGGACGTGGCCGAGGTCGGCACGGTCACCTCGATCGGCGACGGCATCGCCCGCCTGCACGGCTGCCAGCGTGCGATGGCCGGCGAGATGCTCGAGTTTCCGCACGGGGTCATCGGCGTCGCGCTCAACCTCGAGGAAGACAGCATTGGCGCCGTCCTGCTCGGCGAGTACCGGGAGATCAGGGAAGGCGACCCCGTGAAGCGCACGGGCCGGATCATCTCGGTGCCCGTGGGCGAAGAGATGCTCGGCCGCGTGGTCAACGCGCTCGGTCAGCCCATCGACGGCAAGGGACCCATCCTCGCGCAGAAGTTCGAGCCGGTCGAGCGCCTCGCGCCGGGTGTGGTGGATCGCCAGCCCGTGCGAGAGCCCATGCAGACCGGGCTCAAGGCCATCGACGGCATGGTGCCCATCGGCCGCGGCCAGCGCGAGCTCATCATCGGCGACCGGCAGACGGGCAAGACCGCCGTCGCGCTCGACACGATCCTGAACCAGAAGGACACCGGCGTCATCTGCATCTACAACGCCATCGGCCAGAAGCAGTCCACGGTGGCGCAGGTCGTGCGGACGCTCGAGGAAGCCGACGCGATGCGCTACAGCATTGTCGTGGCCGCCACCGCGTCGGACCCCGCGCCGATGCTCTACATCAGCCCTTACGCGGCGACGACCATGGGCGAGTACTTCCGCGACAGCGGCCGGCACGCGCTGCTCGTCTACGACGACCTGTCGAAGCACGCGCAGGCGTATCGCGAGATTTCGCTGCTGCTGCGCCGTCCGCCCGGACGCGAGGCCTATCCAGGCGACGTCTTCTACCTGCACTCGCGCCTGCTCGAGCGCGCGGCGAAGCTGAACGACGCGAACGGTGGCGGGTCGCTGACCTCGCTGCCGATCATCGAGACGCAGGCGGGCGACCTGTCGGCCTACATCCCGACGAACGTCATCTCGATCACCGACGGACAGATCTTCCTCGAGTCGGATCTGTTCAACCAGGGCGTACGTCCGGCCATCAACGTCGGCAACTCGGTATCGCGCGTGGGCGGCTCGGCCCAGATCAAAGCCATGCGGCAGGTGGCGGGCACGCTCCGCCTCGACCTGGCGCAGTACCGCGAGCTGGCCGCCTTTGCCCAGTTCGGCAGCAGCGATCTCGACAAGGCCACGCAGCAGCAGCTCAACCGCGGCGCACGCCTGGTCGAGATTCTCAAGCAGCCGCAGTACCAGCCGCTGCCAGTCGAGCAGCAGGTGGTCATCGTCTACGCCGGCACGAACGGCTACCTGGACGGCATCGAGGTGGCCGATGTGCAGCGTGCCGAGGAGGAGCTGCACCGCTTCATGGGCACCCGCTTCAGCACGCTGTTGAGCGACATCCGGCAGAAGAAGACGCTCGACGATGCGATCAAGTCGCAGCTCAACGCGGCGCTCAACGAATTCAACCAACAGTTCGCGGCATCGGCTGCGGCGCGCGCGTAAGGGGCCACCGGCCAGCCACCCATGCCCTCACTGATTGACATCCGCCGACGCGTCCGGGCGACCAAGTCGACCCAGCAGATCACGAAGGCCATGAAGATGGTCTCCTCGTCGAAGCTGCGCCGTGCCCAGGAACGGATTCTGAGCAGCCGGCCGTACGCGCAAGAACTGCTGCGGGTGTTCAACAACCTGGCGACCCGCGTCGACCCGGCCGCGCACCCGCTGCTCAGGAACGACCCCCGCCCGGCGCGCACGCTACTGGTGGTGATTACGGCGGATCGCGGCCTGTGCGGCGGGTTCAACACCAACGTCATCAAGGGCGCTTCGCAGTTCATCACCGAGCAGGGGTCGGCCACCGACCGCGAGGTGGCGCTGGCGCTGGTGGGCCGGAAGGGCCGCGACTTCTTCCTGCGGCGCGGCTTCGACGTGCTCTACGAGGAGTCCGGGCTCTTCCAGAACGTGACCTTCGCCCATGCCCAGGCCATCGCCAAGTCGTGCATCGAGGAGTTCCTGGGCCCGGACATCAGCTCGGTGTACCTCGTGTACAACGAATTCCGGTCGGTCATCTCCCAGCGCGTCGTCGTCGAGCGGCTGTTGCCGATTCCAAAACTCGAGTCGGCGTCGGCGGCGATGGACTCGGTGGACTATCTGTTCGAACCATCGCCGGCGGAGCTGCTGAACACGCTCCTGCCCTATCACGTGTCGATTCAGGTGATGCGCGCGCTGCTCGAGTCGTCGGCGGCCGAGCACGCGGCGCGCATGACGGCGATGGACGCGGCCACGCGGAACGCGAAAGACATGGTGGACCGCCTCACGCTCTACATGAACAAGGTGCGGCAGGCGTCGATTACCCGCGAGATCATCGAGATCGTGGCGGGCGCGCAGTCGGTTTGACGGCGCGAGAGGTGAGCGAAGCGAGACATATGGCAACCACAGCGAGCGAGCAGAAGGTCGGCAAGGTCATTCGGGTGATCGGGCCCGTGGTGGACGTGGAGTTCGAGGGCGGCCACCTGCCCTACATCTACAGCGCGCTCCGCGTGACGGGCGACGCCATCGACGTCGTCGTCGAGGTACAGCAGCACCTGGGCGAGAACCGCGTGCGCGCCGTCGCGATGAAGCCCACCGATGGCATGCAGCGCGGCATGGACGTCATCGACACCGGCGCGCCGATTCTGGTGCCGGTAGGCCCCGCGACGCTGGGCCGGGTTCTCAACGTGCTGGGCGAGCCGGTGGACTTCCCGGACCGCCCCGTCGAGGCCAAGGAGCACTGGCCCATTCACCGGCCCGCCCCCACGCTGCAGGAGCAGTCGACCGAGCTCAAGATGTTCGAGACGGGCATCAAGGTGATCGACCTGCTCGAGCCGTACCTGCAGGGCGGCAAGATCGGCCTGTTCGGTGGCGCCGGCGTCGGCAAGACCGTGATCATCATGGAGCTCATCAACAACATCGCGATGAAGCACGGCGGCGTGTCGGTGTTCGGCGGTGTGGGTGAACGCACGCGCGAGGGCAACGACCTGTGGCTCGAGTTCCAGGAGTCGGGCGTGATCGACATGCAGGACATGTCGAAGTCGCGCGCGGCCCTGGTCTACGGACAGATGACCGAGCCGCCAGGCGCCCGCCAGCGCGTCGGTCTCTCGGCCCTCACGGTGGCGGAGTACTTCCGTGATGCCGAGGGCAAGGACGTACTGCTCTTCATCGACAACATCTTCCGCTTCACCCAGGCGGGCTCCGAGGTATCGGCGCTGCTCGGCCGGATGCCATCGGCGGTGGGTTATCAGCCGACCTTGCTCACCGAGATGGGCGAGCTCCAGGAGCGCATCACCTCCACCAAGAAGGGCTCCATCACATCGGTGCAGGCCATTTACGTGCCCGCCGACGACTACACCGACCCGGCACCCGCCACCACCTTCGCGCACCTCGACGCCACGACCAACTTGTCGCGCCAGATCGCCGAGCTGGGCATCTACCCGGCCGTCGATCCGCTGGCCTCGAGCTCGCGCATCCTCGACCCGCGCATCATCGGCCAGGAGCACTACAGCGTGGCCCGTCAGGTGAAGCAGATTCTGCAGCGCTACAAGGACCTGCAGGACATCATCGCCATTCTCGGCATCGACGAGCTGTCCGAAGAAGATCGGCTCACCGTGTCGAGGGCGCGCAAGATCCAGCGCTTCCTCTCGCAGCCCTTCTTCGTCGCCTCGCAGTTCACGGGCCGCGAAGGTAAGTACGTGTCCATCGGCGACACGATTCGCGGCTTCAAGGAAGTCGTGGACGGCAAGCACGACGCCGTGCCCGAGCAGGCCTTCTACCTGCAGGGCACCATCGAGGACGTCCTCGAGAACGCCAAGGCGATGAAACAGTAGGGCGGGGCCCAAGCCAGAGGCTCCAAGCTCCCAGGACCACTATGTCCCTGCCGACCAAACTGACGCTCAGGATCGTCACGCCGGATCACTCGTACTCCCACGAGGTGGACGAGGTGTCCCTGCCGGGCACGGAAGGATATTTCGGCGTGCGGCCCGGGCACACGCCGTTCTTCGCGTCGCTGCAGACAGGGGAGATGAGCTATCGGCAGGGCGCGGCCACGCGCGTACTGGCCGTATCGATCGGCTTTGCCGAGGTGCTGCCCGACCGGGTCACGGTGATCGCCCAGGTCGCCGAGTCGGCCGAGGACTTCGACGAGGCTCGGGCCCAGGAAGGGATGCGGCGTGCCGAGGAGATGATGTCGGCCGTCCCGCACGAGATCGATTTCGAGCGCGCGCGCGTCGCGCTCCTGCGCACGCTGCAGCAGCTGCAGGCCGAATCGCGCAGGGGTGTGGGGTACTAGACACGGGCGCCGGGCTGGCCGACGAGGCTGAAGCCTCGTCGCTCCAGTGTCCGGAGCGCCGGGACTTCAGTCCCGGCGACGAACTCCGCCGTGTACGGAGCGCCTGGACTGCCGTACGGAGCGCCGGGACTTCAGTCCCGGCGACGAACCCCTGATGTTCCACAACCTCGTCTCGCTCTTCCGGTATCGTGGACTCATCCAGACGCTGGTCGTCCGCGACCTGAAAGCCCGCTACCGCGGCTCGGTGCTCGGCTTCTTCTGGTCGTTCATCAACCCGCTGCTGCTGCTGCTCATCTACTCGTTCGTCTTCACGACGGTGCTGCCCGGCCTGCACCCCGCCGAAATGGAGCCGTACGCGCTGTTCATGTTCTGCGGCATCCTGCCGTGGACCTGGTTCTCCTCGTCGGTGCTCGAGGCGTCCGGTACGCTCATCTCGGGCGGCAACCTCATCAAGAAGGTTCTCTTTCCGGCAGAAGTACTGCCCATCGTCACCGTGCTGGCGAACATGGTCCACTTCT
>JADZBZ010000274.1 GCA_020851835.1 Acidobacteriota bacterium | reverse complement strand
TCGACGATTTCGTCGAGACGCTGTTGCTCAACCTGTTCTTTGCCGGCGCGCTCAAGGCCATGCCGGCGCGCCTGGTGTCCGACAACCGCAAGCACGTCGTCATCCGCCCGCTGGTGTACGTGACCGAAGCCGAGGCGCGGACGTACGCGAAAGAGAACGAGCTGCCCATCATCGGCTGCTGCTGTCCGGCGTGCGGCGATCTCAGCCTGCAGCGGCAGCGGGTCAAGCGGCTCATCCTGGAGCTGGAGCGCGAGCATCCCAACGTCAAGAGCTCCATGCTCAAGGCCCTGGCCAACGTGATGCCCCGGCATCTGCTGGACCGGCGTCTCAATCCGCCCGCCGAGCTGCGCGATCAGGTCGCCACCCGCCTGGACGATTTCGCCGACGTGCCCGCCGACGTGCCGCTGATTCCCCTGATGCTCGGGTCGTCGTTTGGCGCGGCGCGGGCGAAGCGGGACGGCGGGAATTAGCCATGCGTGCCGTCGTGCAGCGGGTGTCGAGCGCGCGCGTCACCGTGGACGACCGCGTCACCGGCGCCATTGGCCCGGGTCTGCTGGTGCTGGTCGGCGTGGAGCAGGGCGATGGCCCGGCCGACGTGGCCTATGTGGCGTCCAAGATTCGTGACCTGCGCATTTTCGAAGACGACGGTGACGAAACGGGACGCAGGCGCATGAACCGCTCGGTGGTGGAGGTAGGCGGCGGCGTGCTCGTCGTGTCGCAATTCACCTTGAGCGGGGATGCGCGCAACGGACGCCGGCCGTCGTTTATCTCGGCCGCTCCGCCCGAGCTGGCGCGCGCACTGTATGAAGATGTCGTGCGAGAATTGCGGGCGAGCGGTCTGACGGTTGAAACCGGCGAATTCCAGGCGATGATGCAGGTGAGCCTGGTCAACGACGGCCCGGTGACGATCCTGCTCGACAGTCGCAAGACGTTCTGACCGGCTGCGCACTCCAGAATCCGGATTTCGCGGGCCGTGGCCCTGAACCACCCCCTGAACACAAGACCCTGAGTGGAGGACTTTCAAGCGTGATGCGAGCGAACGCGATTGGCGTGGCCACCGTGCTGGCCACATGTCTCTGGACTGCGTCCCCCGCGTCCGCCCAGCAACGTCCCCTCGTGACCGAAGACCCCGAGACCATCGGGGCCGGCCGGCTCCTCCTCGAGGTGGGCCTCGACACCGAAAAGGACAGCAAGTTCCCGCTGGCGGGCCTGTCGGGCAACCTGTTCGCGGTCCCCAACATCGGCATCAGCATCGGCCTGAGCTCCATCGCCGAGCTTCAGATCGACGGCGGACTCTACCAGCGGCTGTCGATCACCGAGCAAGTGCCCGCGCCGTTGACGCCGCTGCTCGAACTCGACGGTGACCGGACCTCGTCGGTGAAGGACATGGTGGTGGCCACCAAGATCCGGATGCTCAGCGAGACGGCCGGGCGGCCCGCCCTGGGCCTGCGCTTCGCCACGCGTCTGCCCAACGCGAACAACGAGTCGGGGCTTGGCCTCGACACCACCGACTTCACCGCACAACTCCTGGCGGGGAAGACCGTGGAGTCCATCCGCGTTGTCGGCAACGTCGGCCTCCTGATTCAGGAGGACCCGACCGAAGCCGCCCGCCAGGACGACCTGCTGGTGTACGGGCTGTCGATGGCGCGCGCGCTGGCCGAAGGCTTCGAGGTGGTGGGAGAGATCAACGGCCGCGCCAACTTCGGCGAACTGGTCAGCCCCGGCGCCGAAGATCGAGGCTTCTTTCGCGCCGGCGCCCGCTACACGCGCGGCGCCGTCCGCGTGGATGGTGGCCTGCTGATCGGTCTGAGTCCCCGCGACCCCGATTTCGGCTTCACGGCCGGCCTCACCTGGGTGATCAACGCGTTCACCGTACCGTAGGCGACAGGTCCCCCGTGATTTCGGTATCGTCTTCTCCGTCCCCTGTCTGGGGTCCCACTTATGCGCCTTGCCAAAGTCCACGCCTACGGGAACGACTTCCTCTTCGTCCCCTCCGACGATGTCGAGGGGCAGCCGCTCGAGGCGTTGTCCCGGCGCCTGTGCGAGCGCAACACCGGCGTGGGCGCGGACGGCGTCATCTACTACAGCGTGCGCCCCGACGGCACCGCGCACATGCGGCTGGTGAATGCCGATGGCAGCCCGTCGGAGCTGTCGGGCAACGGCCTGCGCTGCCTGGCGGCCCTCGTGCTCTACCAGCGAGCGGAGCAGGGCGATGCCCTCACCACGCTCCACGTGGAGACCGACGCCGGCCGTAAAACGCTCACCCTGGCCGGACGGGCGGACGCGAAGTACACCTTCCGCGCCGAGATGGGGCCGCCCGACCACATCACCCGGGAAACGCTGGACGTGGCCGGCGAACGCCTGCCCGTCGTCATCATGACGATGGCCAACCCGCAGTGCGTGGCGGTAGTGAGCGAGCTGCCCGATCGGGCGCGCTTCGAGCGGCTGGGACCCGCGCTGGCGACCCACCCGCGCTTCCCCGCCGGCACCAACGTCGAATTCGCCGTCGTCGAGGCGCCGGCTCGCGTTCGCATCCTCATCTGGGAGCG
>JADZBZ010000273.1 GCA_020851835.1 Acidobacteriota bacterium | reverse complement strand
CCGCGCCTGCGCCTGCCGCGCGCGTCGGTGCGGGCACTCGACGCGCTACGCGAGGGATGGCGCCTTGGCGTGGTGACCAACGGACCGCCCGATATCCAAGCGCGCAAGGTGGATGCGCTCGGCCTGATGCCACGCGTCGATGTCGTGGTCTACGCGCACGCGACCGGAACCGGCGCTGGCAAGCCCGACCGGGCGGCATTTCTCGAAGCCGCCCGGCGGCTGGGCGTGCCCCCCACCCGCGCGGTCTTCGTCGGCGACGACCCGGTGGCCGACATCGCGGGTGCACGGCACGTGGGCATGCCCACCATTCGGGTCGTGCGCCCGGGAGCACAGGTCTGGGAGGCGGCCGTTGGGGCCGATGCGGTGATCGAGTCGATGGACGAGGTGCCGGAGACGGCGGCCGGGTTGATCGACGGACGGAGGGCTCATGTCGTTTGAGGGACGCAGCTTCGAAATTGGCCATCACACGATCGGCGCGGCCGAGCGGCTGTTCGTCATCGCCGAGATCGGGCTCAACCATGGGGGCTCGCTCGAACGGGCCCTCACGCTGGTGGACGCGGCGGCCGCCGCCGGGGCCACCGCCGTCAAGCTGCAAACGGTCGAGGCCGCGGCGTTGGTTTCCACCGACGCTCCGGCGCCGGCACACGTCAACGCCCGCTCGATGGTGGAGTTCTTCTCGCAGTTCGAGCTGGACGAGGCTGCGCACCGCGCCGTCGTCGCCCGGGCCCGCGAACGCGGGTTGGCCGTGCTGGCGACGCCGCTCTCCGAAGCCTCGGTGGATCTGCTGGAGCGCATCGGCGTCGACGCCTTCAAGATCGCGAGCGGCGACCTCACCTGGCCCGGCCTCATCACGCGTGCGGCGCGCACGCGTCGGCCGATGGTCATCTCCACCGGCATGGCGGACCTGCACGAAGTGGCGCGCGCCATCTCGTGGGCGCGCGAGGGCGGCGCCGCCGGGGTGGCCCTGCTCCACACCGTGTCGGCTTATCCGACGCCGATTGGCAGCGAGAACCTGCGCGCCATCGGTACCCTGGGCCGCACGTTCGGGCTGCCCGTGGGCCTGTCCGACCACGGCGCCGATGGCTTCTCGCTGCCGCTGGCCGTGGCCCTCGGCGCCTCGATCTACGAGCGCCACCTGATGCTGCACGACAACGACCAGGTCGTGGACGCGCCCGTGTCCTCCACACCCACGGGGCTGGCCGCGCTGGTGCGGGCGGCCGAGCGCACGCACGCGGCGCTCGGCAGCGGTCAGAAGACCTGCGCCCGCGCCGAGCGGGCGAACCGGATACCGAGCCGCCGCGCGCTCTACGCCACGCGCGCGCTGTCGGCCGGCCATCGCGTTCAGGCCGGCGACATCATTGCGCTCCGCCCCGGCGCCGGGCTGCCGGCCGACCGCGAGGTCGATCTGATCGGACGCGTCCTGCCACGCGATCTCCCCGCCGGGGCGCCGTTTCTCGAGGGCGACCTCATCGTCAGAGATGCCGAGGCCGCTCGTGTCGCCTAACATCCTCATCACCGCCGCGTCCCGGCGCGTGCCGCTCGTGCGCGCGTTCCAGCAGGCGCTGACCGGCAGCGGGCCGGGGGGCCGGGTCGTCGTCACCGACGTCAACCCGCTGTCGCCAGCCGTGTATGCGGCCGACCGGGCGTTCCGCGTCCCCTTCGCCAGCGACCCGAGCTACATCGATACCGTGCTGGCCATCGCGCTGGCTGAAGGCATCGGGCTGGTCGTGCCCACCATCGACGACGAGTTGCCGGTATTCGGCCGGGCGCTGGATCGATTCGCCGGGTACGGCGTCCGGGTGGCGGTGTCCTCGCCGGACACCACCGAGTTGTGCAACGACAAGTACGGCACCTGCCGTACGCTTGCGGCCCACGGAATCGACGCGGCGTCGTCGTGGCTCGCCGGCGAACTGCCCGCCGATCCGCCCTTCCCGCTGTTCATCAAGCCCCGGCGTGGCCGAGGCAGCATCGGCGCTCACGCCGTGCGAAACCAGCGCGAGCTGGACTTCTTTCTCGACTACGTGAGCGACCCGGTCGTGCAGGGTTACCTGGACGGGCCCGAATTCACCATCGATCTGCTGTGCGACTTCTCGGGACGTCCTGTGTCGGTCGTCCCCCGCCGCCGCGAGGTCATCCGGGCGGGCGTCATCGACCGCGGCTGCACCGTGCGGGACCAGCGTCTCATCGACCTGGCCCTGGCCTGCGCCGGCGTGCTCCCCCTGGTAGGCGCGGTGAACATCCAGTGCCGCATGGTGGACGGCCGGCCGGTCGTCTTCGAGATCAACCCGCGCTTTTCCGGCGGCATCCCGCTCACCATCGCGGCGGGCGCCGACTTCCCCCGCATGCTGATCGACCTGGCGCGCGGACGGACCGTGCGGCCGGCGATCGGCCACTTCCGCGATCGGCTCTGGATGACGAGTTTTGAGACGTCGATCTTCGTGGACGAAGCGCAGATTGTGCTGCCGGCCCACCAGCCCGCCGCGGCGGTGGAGGCCGTCGCATGACCCGCGCGGCCATCGTGCTCCAAGCACGGATGGGCTCGGAGCGGCTGCCCGGCAAGGTGCTGGCCCAGGTGGCCGAGCGCCCCATCCTGGCGCACTGTCTCACGCGCCTGGCCGAGCGGTCGGGCCTCCCCGTGATTGTCGCGACCACCGATCGTCCGGAGGACGATGTCTTGTGCCGTACGGCAGCGGAGCTGGGCGCCCCCGTGATTCGCGGCTCGAGCGATGACGTGCTGGCGCGTTACGTCCTGGCCGTTTCCACCTTCGGCCTGACCCACGTCGTGCGGGCCACCGCCGACAACCCGGCCGTGGATCTCGACGGGCCACGGCGCACGCTCGGGCTGCTGCGCCGCACGGGCGTGGGCTACGTCGCCGAATTCGGCCTGCCGGTCGGCGCGGCCGTCGAAGCCTGTACGGCCGAAGCGCTGTGCTTCGCCCACCACACCGCCAGCGACGCGTACGACCGCGAGCACGTGACGTCGTTTCTGCGCCGCGACCGGCGCGTGGCCTCGCTCCAGGCGCTGGCGCCCACGCCGCTTCGGCGTGCCGACATCCGCCTGACCGTGGATCGGACCGATGACCTCGCCGCGATTCGGGACGTCTTCGACGCGATTGGGACGCAGGCTCCGAGAGCGCCTCTCACGGCTTTCATCGAGGCCGCCGATCGCGTGCGGGCGCGCCAACTGGTGCACGGGGCGCTCGGGCGATGATCCCGCGTCCCAAGCCGAGCCGCGACCTGGCCGCCATCGGCAGCGTCGGACTCATCGCGGCCGTGATGGTGCTGGCGCAGGTGGCCGAGGGCGGGCACGTGCGGGCGTTGCTGCAGCCCACGGCCGCGCTGGTCGTCTTCGGCGGGTCGGCCGCGGCGCTGCTGCTCAGCTTTCCTCTGGCCCAGTTGCGGCGCACGGCCACCGCGGTGGGCAAGGCGTTCCGCCGCATTCCCAAGCAGGATCGGGCGCTCGTGGCCCGATTCGAGCAGTACGCGGTACGCGTGCGGCGCCGCGGCCCGGCCGCCCTCGAACCCGAGATCGCGGCCGTGGACGACTCGTTCCTGTCGCGCGCCCTGGGGCTGGTCGTGGATGGCGTGGACGCGCACGAGATCCGCCGCGCCCTCACCACCTTCAACCGCGCCGCCGAAGAGGCGGACGAGGAGCCCGCGGTCGTGCTCGAAACGGCTGCCGGCTACGCGCCGACGCTGGGCATCCTGGGCGCGGTGCTGGGGCTCATCCGCGTGATGGAGAACCTGGCGACCCCGGCGGCCGTGGGCGCGGGCATTGCCGTCGCGTTCGTCGCCACGGTGTACGGCGTGGGCTCGGCCAATCTCGTACTCTTGCCGCTGGCCTCGCGGCTGCGCGCGCTCAGCCGCCAGTCGGCCGTCGAGCGCGAGCTCATCACCGAGGGCGCCGTGGTGCTGCAGAAGGCGCTGCACCCGCGCATTGTCGAGGCGCACCTGGGCGGGTTCATCCGGCAGCAGCCCTCGCGGACAAAAGAAGGCGCCGCGTGAGGCCGCCCCGACGCACCGGCCGGCCGCCATCCCACGATCGGTGGCTGATTCCGTACGCCGACTTCGTCACGCTGCTCTTTGCCTTCTTCACGGCGCTCTACGCCGTGACCGCGGTGGACGCCACGCGGCTGCCCGGCATCGCCGAGGGGCTGCGCGCGGCGGTCGGCGCCAGCGCCCTGACCTCGCCCGGCTCGGACGCTGGTGTCCTGACGGGCGGTGACGCGCTCCTCACGCCCGAGCCGCCCCCGCAGCTCCACGCGCGTGAGACCATCGAGCGCGAGCTTCGGGAAGACCTCGCCGCCGAGCGGCTCGAGCTGGTCGAAGATCGGCGCGGCCTGGTGCTCGCGGTACCCGAAGCCTTCTCGTTCGAGACCGGTCGCGCGGATCTGTCCGGGGCGGCTGCCGGGCTCATGGGGCGCGTGGCGGGTGTGCTCGAGACGCTACCCAACGCCGTGCGCATCGAGGGCCACACCGACAACACGCCCATCCACACGCCGCGCTTTACGTCCAATTGGGACCTTTCCACGGCACGCGCCACTGAAGTGGTGGCCTTCTTCATCGATTCGGGCCTTACGCCCGATCGGTTGTCGGCCGCCGGCTACTCCGAATATCACCCGCGCGCCGGCAACGACACGCCCGAGGGCCGGGCCCGCAACCGCCGCGTGGACATCATCATCCTGAACGAAGCGACGCGCGCCTCCGAGGAACCTGTCGCGACGGGGACGGTACCATGACGTCCCTCACGGATCGTGACATCGAAGCCATCCTGGGCCGCCCGGTCTGTCGCCTGCTGACCGCGGCCGACCGGCGTGCCTTCGCGGGCCGGCGGGTGCTCATCACCGGCGCCGGCGGCTCCATCGGATCGGAGCTGGCGCGCCAGGTTGCCGCCTGCGCGCCCGCGCGCCTCACGCTCATCGATCACGCGGAGCTCAACCTGTTCCAGATCGAGCAGGAACTGGCGCGCGTGGCGCCCGCCGTGCCGTTGGACGTCGTGCTCGCCGACGTCGCGCACACCAACCTCGAGCCCGT
>JADZBZ010000272.1 GCA_020851835.1 Acidobacteriota bacterium | reverse complement strand
GGTCGGACGCCGGAAAGAACCGGCTGGGGAAGACGAGGACGGCCGCCGTGGCGTAGATATAGAAGTCGAAGAACTCGATCGCCGTGCCGACCAGGCTGGCGAAGAGAATCCGGCTGGGCGAGTTGAGCGCTCGCGCCGCCCTGCTGGCCGGGAACGGCTCCACTTCGGCCACTACCAGCGCGTCCTCGAGCACCCGGTAGACATATCACACCGACATCAATGGGCCAAGACGACACGGCTGGCCTCGGCGCATGCGCTCCCATGAGAGAGTAGATTCACCCGTGGCCGATCACGACCAATCGCGCGGTCTCGAGCCTGCTGATGGGGCCCGCCTCGCCGTCAGCGCACACGCCAGCGGCATCTCGAGCCGGGCGGTCTTCCTGGATCTCGCGCGCGCGGTGGCGATTCTGATGATGATCCAGGGCCACACCATCGATGCGGTGCTGATCCCAAGCGCCCGCGCCGGCACCTGGTTTGCCGTGTGGTCGTTCCTGCGCGGCCTCACGTCGTGCACCTTCCTGATGCTCTCGGGAGTCGTCTTCACGATTGCGACCCTCCGGCACTGGCCGCTCCACCTCGAACTGGGTATGCCTGTCATCCGGCGGCTCCGTCGCTTCACCCTGTTCCTCGTGCTCGGTTATGCACTGCACTTCCCGGTGCCGAGAATCGTCCGTCTCTGGCAGGCAAGCGACGAGCGATGGCGTAGCTTCCTGGCCGTGGACATCCTGCAGCTGGTGGCCATCACGCTCATCGGCCTTCAGTTGCTGGTCCTCATCGCGCGGACGCCGCGCCGCTACGAACTCGCCGCCGCTGCCGCCTGCGCGCTCGCTGTCGTACTGACGCCCATGATGTGGGCCATCGACTGGTCCGGCATCCTGCCTCTGGCTGCCGCGTCCTATCTGTCACCGGCCACCGGCTCCCAGTTTCCGCTGTTCCCGTGGAGCGGCTACATGCTGTTCGGCGTTCTGGTCGGCATGGCGTACCTGCGGGCAGGCCCAACCGCTCTCGCACGGTTCGCCAATTTCCAGCTTCTTCTCGGCGGTGCCGCCTTGGTAGCCCTCGCTTTCCTCCTGGCGCAGGTGAGGCTCCAGCCCTTCGGGCCCACCGACTTCTGGACCACGAGCCCCAACCAGTTCCTGTTGCGCGCCGGCCTGGTGCTGATGCTCTTCGGCGTGGCCGCCCACGCCAGCCGCTTCGTCTCGCACAAGCCGCGGATCATCCACTCGCTGGCGCAGGAGTCGCTCACGATCTATGCCGTTCACCTGGTCCTGGTCTACGGCTCAATCTGGAACGACGGGCTGCGACAACGCGTGGGTGCCACGCTGCCCGGAAATGTGGCCGTGGGTTATGCGGCGCTGCTGTGGCTGACGATGGGCCTTTTCGCTCTGGCGTGGCACTGGACCAAGCGCACGCACCCGCCTATCGCGGGATGGCTGCGATGGGCGCTGGCTGGCGGGTTGCTGTATCAGTTGCGATAGCTGGACGGCCAATAGAATCCTGTGCGCACGGCGATTCGGATGGTAGCCTGTGGCGCGGAACTCGTGACGCATATCGCGAAGACCTGGGATCTCGAAGCTGGCCAGCCAGCGGGCGCCGTTCCCGACACGCGGTGGAGCGGGCACGCCCCGTCGATGATCTGCGTGCTCGGCATGCACCGCGCCGGTACGTCTGCCACGACGGGGGCGCTCAGCCGGCTGGGCCTCCACGTGGGACCTCCCGAGCGCCTGATGCCGTCGCGCGACGACAATCCGGCCGGGTTCTTCGAGCATCAGGCCCTGAGCGACCTGAACGACGAGATCCTGCGCCGCCTGGGCGGCACCTGGGACGAGCCCCCGGCCCTGCGGGCCGGCTGGCAGGACGACCCCGGACTGGGCGACCTGCGCGACCGCGCGCGCGGGCTGCTGCGCGAGGATTTCGGGGCTGCGCCCCTCTGGGCCTGGAAGGATCCGCGGACGTGTCTCACGCTGCCCTTCTGGCAACCGCTGCTGCCCGGGCCACGTTACGTGCTGTGCGTGCGGAATCCTCTCGACGTCGCGCGCTCGCTGCAGGTCCGCAACGGATTCTCCATTCAGAAGGGCGTCACGTTGTGGATGCAGCACATGACGACCGCCGTCCGGCACCTGACCTCCGCCCCGGTTCTGGTCGTCGCCTACAACGATCTTCTCGATCTCACCGAGATCGAAGTGGGTCGGCTGGCCGCCTACGTCGGCCCGCACGTGCCATCAGCCGCCGAGCGGGACGCAGCCATCGGCTCGATCACCGCCACGCTGCGGCACCAGCAGTCTGCGCCTGCCGATCTGTTCGAGCCGGCGGGCGCGTGGCACGACGCATCGGCGTTCTACGTGTTCCTGCGGTCGCTGGCCGCGCTCCAGCGTGACGAAGGGCCGCCACCGGATGGGCCGTCCACGTTCGGCTCGTGGCTCGCGCTCTACGCGCGCCGGTCGCGGGAGGGGATCGAAGCGCGGCACCAGTCGGAACGGCTCCAAGAGGTCCTCGAGGCCGCGCAAGCCGAGGCGGTTCAGACCATCGACGGCCTGCGCGAAGAGCTGGACGTCGCCGCGCGTGTTCTGGAGACCACTCGCGCCGAGTCGGACCGATCGGTGGAGGCGCTACGCGGCGTGGTGACGGAACTCGAACGCGCGCGGGCCGGCCACGTCGAACTGCTGCGCTATCTCGAGACACCCGTTGGCGCCCTCAAGGTGGCCGCGCGCGCGTGGCTGCCTGCGCCGGTCCATGCCCGGCTGCGCCGCTGGGGACTCCGCTGGATGCCCGGCCTGTTGCGCGAGGGCTCTGCCGGCTCCGAATAGCCACCATTCGCGCTCTCGCCTCCATGGGCCTGCGCCGCGGGCCCGCCTCGCGGCGCCTACCGGGGTTCCAGCTCCGCCGCGATTCGCGCCAGGAACTCTTCCGCGATTCGCTGATAGCCCGCCTCGTTCGGGTGATGGCCGTCGATGCCGATGTAGCCGGACACGTTACCCGACAGCGCCGAGTAGACATCGACGACGACCGCACCCTCGCCGGCGGCGATGGCCCGCAGTTCGTCGTTGAAGGCGCGCACGACATCGTCGGGCACCGAGCGCTGGCGCCCCGGGATTGGCGGGGGCATCAGGCCGATGAAGACGCGCGCCCCGCGAAATCGTCCGTCGCGCGCCAGCCGGTTGATCGAGGCGCTGGCCGGCGACACGCCGCCAGCCCCATAGTCGAGCAGATCGTTGTAGCCGTGCAGCAGCAGCAGTGCCTGCGTCTGGGAGTTGGCCAGCAATTGCGCCAGGCGTGCCTCGCCGTTGGCGACCAGCTCGCCCGACCGGCCGGCGTTGGTCACCGTGAGCTCGGAAGCCTGAGACCGATAGCGGGAGCGCAGCCGCTCCTGCAGCCGGGCTGGATACGACGCGTTGGGCACGACGACCATCGGCGCCAGCTGAATCGAGTTCGGCGCCGGCGAGGTGATCTCTCCTTCCGTCAGGCTGTCGCCGAACGCCAGGAACCGCGTGGCGGTGAGGGTGGCCGTGGGCGATGGCCCCGGCCCCGGTCCCGGCCCGGGTCCGGGCGATGTAGGCGAGGTCGGAGTCTTGTCGTCACACGCGCCGGCCGCGAGGAGACAAACGAGAACACCGACGGGCCCAGCGAGCTTGTGCATGACGACCTCGAACCGGGCCCTGGGCACGGGTCCCCGGCGGCCAATGGGCCCATGGTGCTCGCCGCAGGGGTGAGGGAGGTTCGTTTACTGTAATGCAGGACTGGCCCGCAGGCCAGCCGGTCGCGGTCAGCGAGGCGATTGGCCCGCGGCGCTACCCGGCACGGCCTCGTCGAGCGTGACGGTCCATTCCACCTGGTCGGACTCGATCTCCAGGTACGACACGCGCGGCTCGTCTTCGAGATAGGCGGTGTCGCCACCCGTGCCTTTCGTGTCGACGATGGTCTGGAGCGGCCGGCCGCTGATGGAGCTGAACAGCGAGACACGGAGCCGGCCCGCGTCGGGCGTGCCCAGGCCGCGTGATTTCCAGGTGAGACGGAGTGCTCCGGTGGTGACGTCGAAGGATTCGGTCTGGCGGTCGCCGTGGCCCGACCAGGTACCGAGCGAGTGCCACCGCGTGGCGGTGGCCGTGGCCGGCCGGGCGACCGGCGCGGGCCGCGCCTCGCACGCGGTCCACGCCGGCAGCAGGACGAGGATGGCGAGGGCTCGTCCGCGCGCGTGCCTCGTCACCTACGTGGTGACAGGCGTCGAGACCCCGCGTACGGCCCGGCGCACGAGGTTGCGCATCAGGGGGATCTTGTAGGCGTTGTGGCGCAAGGCGACCGCGCCGTCGACGGCCATCTGTCCGGCCATCAGGCCGGTCTCGTCGTTCTTCGGCCGGCCGGCGATGGCCCGCTCCACCGCTTCCAGACGCAGCGGCCGGGCGGCCACGGCGCCCACGGCGATGCGGGCGTCGGTGATGCGCCCACCGTTGGTCTTGATGGCGGAGGCCACGTTCACCAGCGGGAAGTCCCATACCTGGCGGTCGCGCGCTTTCTCGAAGTAGAAGTCGGCGTCCGCCCAGGTGGAGGGGATGCGAATGGCCGTGAGCAGCTCGCCCGGCTGGAGGACGGTCATCCGCGTGATGTCGACCCCCGGACCCCTGAAATAGTCGGCAGCCTCGACCAGCCGCTCGTCGCCCCGGCGGCGAATCACCATCTGCGCGTCCAGGGCGATGAGCGCGGGCGCCGTGTCCGAGGGGCTGACGGCAACGCAGCGGTCGGCGCCGAGAATCGCGTGCTCGCGGTTCACCGCCGTCGGCGTGTCGGCGTAGCAGATGTTGCCCCCGGCCCGGTAGCAGTGCCACCCGCGCCGGTAGTACCAGCAGCGCGCGTCCTGTGAGACGTTGCCGCCAAGCGTCCCCTGGTTGCGAATCTGCGGCGAGGCCACCAGGCCGGCCGCCTCGGCCAGCACACCGAAGTGTTCCCGCACGGCCGGATGCTCGGCCACGTCGGTCAGCGTCGTCATGGCGCCGATCTCGAGGCCGTTGCCGGTGTCGCGAATGCCCTGTAGGTCCGTCACCTGGCTCAACTCCACGACCGCGCTGGTGCGCTTCGTGCGGTCCTTGAGCCAGTCGAACGAGTCCATGCCGCCGGCCATCACCCAGGCGTCCTGGCCCCGGGCCTCCAGCAGGTCCAGCGCTTCGTCGAGGCTGGCGGGCTGGAACAACTGGAACGGCGGAATCACGTCGTGAACGATTGCCATGGCGTTACTCCCTGGTTCCCTAGATGTGAGCCGTCAGCGGCTCTTGCATCGGCCGGCCGTGCTCGAGCGCCATCAGGATGGTGTCCAGGTTCACCGGCGCACGCCGGTAGACATCGTCGCCGAGCGCGTCCGAGAGCGCGTTGAGAATGGCGCACGCGCCCGCCGCGACCGGCGGCTCGCCGATACCGCGCGCGCCCACGGGCGTTTCGGGATCGGGAATGTCGAGCGCCTCGTGTTTCATGTTGCGCGGCACGTCCAGGATGGTTGGCGGCCGGCTCTGGTAGAAGCGCGTCGCGAGCGAGAGACCGTAATGCTGGTCGTACACGGTCTTCTGCGACAGGGCGTGGCCCATCCCGAGCACCGAGCGTCCCAGCAGCTGCCCGCCGTAGGCCCTCGGATGGATGATGGTGCCCGAATCGCCGATGGCCGTGTAGTCCACGACGCGATACTGACCGGTTTCCACGTCTACTTCGACCTCGGCGAAGCCGGCCACGAACGAGAAGCTCGCGCCGTCGCGCGGATACGTGTCGCGGGCGACGCCCATCAGGCCCTGCCCGGCGAGGCCGGTGGCGGAGATGGTCGTGACCTTGTTGATGTTCTCGGGCAGCTCGTGGCCGTCGTACTTGCCACCGAGCTCGACGGCCCGCCTGGCCACGTCGGCCAGTGACATGCTGCGGCCGTTGCCCGAGACGCGGCCGTTGGCAACCTGATACGACTCGGGGCGGCCGCCCAGCGTGCGCGCCGCGATTTCCCTGGCCTTGGCGATGGCATCGGACGCCGCCGCGTGCGCGGCCCGTGTCATGGCATGCGTTGTCTGGCTGCCGCCCGAGACGCACGTCCAGGGCAGGTTCTGCGAAGTGTCGCCCCAGTTGATCGTCACCTGCTCCCAGGGCATACCCATCATCTCGGCCGCGACGCGATGCACGTCGCTGAACGACTCGGTGCCCAGGTTGCCGACGCCCGACTGGACGTACATCCGGCCGTCGGGCTTGATGACGAACAGGCCGTCGAAGCCCGTGGAACCGGCGACAAACGAGCTCATGGCCACGCCGACGCCACGCACTTTCGACCCGGTGCGCTGGCCCGACCGCGCCTTGCGCTCCTCCCAGCCGAACACCTCCCGGCCGCGGTCGAGCGCCTGTTTGATGAACGAACTCGTGCAGTAGCCGCGCTGACCTTCGCGGTCCGGCGGTCCGAACGGCGCCTTGCCCTCGGGCGCGTTGAGACGGCGGATCGCCACCTGGTCGAGGCCGAGCTTGCGCGCGGCCTTCGCGAAGACCGGCTCCATCAGCATGATGCCCTGCAGGCCGCCCGGCTGGCTCTGCGCGCGACGCGGCGGCGTGTTGGTGAGCACCGTGACGGCGCGGTGGCGCATGGCCTCCGGCTGGTACAGCAGAGACACGATGCGGCCGGCGCTGATGGCGTCGCCCTGCGCCTCGTAGGCGCTGTTCTCGCCCATGGTGTAGAGGTCGAGGGCGAGCAGCCGTCCTTCCTTGGAGAAGCCGGCCTTGACGCGGCCGTGCACCGCGGGGCGGATGCCCCCGATGTACTGTTCTTCCTCGCGTGTGATCCGCATGAGAACGGGTGCGTTGGCCTTCTTCGCCAGGAGTGCCGGAATCATGCACGACACGGCGCCGGTAGCACGGCTGCCGAAGCCGCCGCCCGTGTACTCCGTGATGAGCACGACATCGGTCGGATCCAGGCGCATCCACCGCGAGATGGAGGCCACCGTCTGCACCGCGCTCTGCGTACCGGTGTGCACGTAGAGCTTGCCGTTCTGCCAGTAGGCCAGCGCCGAGCGCGGCTCGAGCACGTGGTGCTGGTTGTTGGCCACCGAAAAGGTCTCGTCCAGCACCAGGGCGGCGTTCTTGAAGCCACCGTCGAGGTCCCCGTACGACGTGTCCACCTGCGGCTTGCCCATCGGCAGCCGGCCCTGGTCGTACTCGGCGAAGTCGGCCTCGGTCCACTTCAGTTCCTGGATGTCGAGCGGCCCGGGCGGCGCGCCGGGCTCGGCCGGTGGGCGTCCCCAGACGTTGCCCTCGAGGCGGGGGTTCGGCCCGCCGGGCCGCAGGCTCTCGAGCGGATCGACCACGAAGGGGAGGGGCTCGAAGTCCACCTGGATGGCCTCGATGGCCGCGGCGGCTGTCTCCTCGTCCACGGCGGCGACGGCGAGGACCGGCTCGCCGGCGTACACCGGCTCGTCGGTCAGCGCTCGCTCGCCCTTGGGATTGGCGCGAATGGTTTCGCCCAGGTCGGTGACGGTGTCGGCTGGCGCGGGCAGCTCGCCGGCCCTGAGGATGGCCCGCACGCCGGGCATGGCCTCGGCAGCGCTCGTGTCCACGCTTCTGACGCGCGCGTGCGGGATGGGGCTGAGCAGCAGCTTGACGAAGAGCATCCCTTCCGCACGGAAGTCTTCCGCGTACTTCGCCCGGCCCGTGACCTTGGCCAGCAGGTCCGGCGTCGTGTAGTTCTTGCCGACGAGTTTCGTGTCAGCCACGAGCCACCTCCCGCGAGAGTGCCGCGCCGCGTTCGAGCGCCGTGAGAATCTTGTCGTAGTCCTGGCACCGGCACAGGTTGCCGGATACCCCGTGCGCCAGATCCTCGCGCGTCGGGTTCGGGTGCTTCTTGAGGTACCCGACCGTCGCCATGACGAAGCCCGACAAGCAGAACGCGCACTGGAAGCCCTGCTCCTCGACAACCCCCTGCTGCACGGGGTGCAGCGTACCGTCGGCGGAGGCGAGCCCTTCGAGGGTAGCGATCTTCTTCGTCCGTACGGTGTGGGTGAGCACCGAGCACGCGTAGCGTGGCACATCGTCCACCAGGACGGTGCAGGCGCCGCATTCCGCGCGGTCGCACCCGAGCTTGGTGCCGGTGAGTCCGAGCTTGTAGCGGAGCGTGGTGGCGAGGGTTTCCTGCGGGGCGACGTCGACACGCCGGCTCTGGCCGTTGACGGTGAGCGTCAGCAGGCGCTCGACGCTGCCGGTCCTGGCGGCCTGGCCGGACACCAGCGGGCTGCTTCGGAAGAGGTACGCGGCCGATGAGACCGCCACGCCGCCGGCGACGACACCTTTGATGAAGTTGCGGCGGGAAACCGCCGTCGGTACGGCGGGGGTCGTGTGAGCGTCGTCGTGTGACATGCCATCACCTCATCCATCATGCGCGCCAGCGCG
>JADZBZ010000271.1 GCA_020851835.1 Acidobacteriota bacterium | reverse complement strand
CTCTTTCCTCACCTCGACGTGCGGGGCAACGTCGACTACGGCCGGCGGCAGCCGGCTGACGGCGCGTCGGGCCCCCGCCGCCAGCTGGACCACATCACCGCCACGCTCGAGATTGCGCACCTGCTGGGCCGCCGCATCGGCGAGTTGTCAGGGGGCGAGCGCCAGCGGGTTGCCATCGCCCGGGCGCTGATGTCGGGCCCACAGCTGCTGCTGCTCGACGAGCCGCTGGCGGCCGTCGACCGCGGCCGCAAAGACCGCATCCTGCCGTACCTCCTGCGCATACGCCGCGAAACTCACGTGCCGATGGTCTACGTCACGCACGACCCGCGCGAGATGCGCGAGATCGCGGACCGGGTGCTGCGTCTGGATGACGGGCGCGTGGTGGAGGCCGGGGCACCGGCGGCAGTCCTCCCGGGCTGACGGCGCGACGTCGCGCGGGAGCGCGGCGGTGTTCGTGTCGGGTCGCGTCAGGCGTCTCCACCGGCCCGGCGTGCGGCACCGGCCCGGCGTCCGGCCACGCGGGCCGGGATGCGCACGGTGAACGTCGCGCCCGTGCCCGCGCCCGCGCTGTGGGCGGTCACCTGCCCGCCGTGGCGCTCGGTCAGCTCCTTGACGATGGAGAGGCCGAGGCCGAGCCCGCCGAAGGGACGCGCGGCGCCCGAATCGGCCTGGCGGAAACGCTCGAACACGTGCGGCAGGAATTTGGGCGCGATCCCCACCCCGCTGTCGCGCACGCGCAGGACGAGCTCCTCGTCCTCGAGGCCCACGTCCACGTCCACCGATCCCCCGCGCGGCGTGAACTTAATCGCGTTGCCGACCAGGTTGGCCAGAATCTGCTGCACGCGCGAGCCATCGAGCAGCAGGGCCTCGCTCGCGCGCACGTCATGGCGGCACACTACGCCCTTCGACTCCGAAGCCGGTCCGAGCGACTCCATCACGTCGTCGACGACGGAGGCCACGAAGGTGGGCTCGAGCCGCAATCGAAGCTTGCCGGTGATGACGCCCGACACGTCCAGCAGGTCCGAGGTCAGCTGCGCCTGCAACTGGGCGCTCCGCTCGATGGCCACCAGCGCCCGCTCGCGCTTCTCGGGCGGGAGTTGCCCCGACCTGAGCAGCTGGATCCAGCCGAGCAGCGCGTTCAGCGGCGTGCGGAGTTCGTGCGAGAGCGTGGCGAGGAACTCGTCCTTCAACCGGTTGGCTTCCTGTGCCTGCCGGTACAGTTCCTCGTTCTCGCGCGCCAGACGCGCCAGCCGTTCGCCGGCCCGTTTGATCTCGGTGATGTCGAGAAACGCCCCCACGGCGCCTCTCACGTGACCCTCGTCGTCGAAGAGCGGCGCGGCGAACTCGTACAGCGAAACCACCGAGCCGTCGGGGTGCACGACGTCGAGCTCGATGTTCTTCACCTCGACGCCGCTGCGCGCGGCGAGTTGCAGGGGCAGGTCCTCGGCGGCAACGGGCTGCCCCTCCCGCTGCACCACGAAGTCGGGCCGGTCGCCCGGGTTGGTGGCCGAGAGCGACGCGTTCGAGCCGGTGTCGATGCGCAGCATTTCGGCGAAGGCGGGGTTCACCGAGATGCTGCGGCACTCGGGATCGGTGGCCACGCCGATGCCGACCGGGGTGAGGCGGAACAGCGTCTCGAACTCGCCTTCACGACGTTGCACGTCGGCGCGGGCCACGGCCAGCCTCCCCGCGAGCACCGCGATGCCAAGGCCGATGAGCACGTAGATGAGGGGCGGGTAGATGTCTTCTCCCGCCCAGCGCAGCCTGAAGTACGGCTGATAGAAGAAGTACTCCGCCGAGGTGCCCCCGAGCAGCGTGGCCAGCACGGCCGGCCAGTACCCCCCGTGGAGGGCGGCCACCAGGATGGGCGGTACGAAAAGCAGGAAGCCGAGTGCGGCCGTGGGTACGAGGGTCTGGAGGCCGAAGCCGACGCCGGTGGACACGGCCACGGCGGCCACGGCCATGGCCACGCCCGACCACCGCCTCACCCGCCGTCCTCGATGAGCGCGGCCGATGCGCCCACCCACTCGAGGCCCTTGTTGTGATCCACGCCCATCATCTTGCCGCGTCCCATCCGGATGAGCGGGACGGCCGGCCGCAGCTCGTCGGTCCACACGTACATGATGCGGATTTCCGCCTGTGTCGGTCCGAACGGGGTCTCGATCACCGGTTCGAAGGCGAGGCGTTCCTGCAGGATGTAGCTCGGGCGGTCTTCCTCTGGAATCGCGGCGATGTCGGCGTCGGTTGGGGCGAAGATGATGCCGCCGCCCGCAAACGAAAACAGCGGCTTGAGCACGTACCGATCGCGATCGTCCGGCAGGCGGTCGATCTCGTGGAGGAACCAGGTTTTCGGCACACACGGATGGCGCAGCCACGGGATCGAGAACTTGCTGATCCGGAAGTACCACGCCGGGTGGCCGGCCCACTCCACGTCGAGATCGTCGCGATAGTCGAAGGGGAGTTCCACGCCCTTGCGATCCAGTTCGTCGGGGATGACGCGGTTGTAGATGCGGCGGATGCGCACGAGCCGTCCGTCGCGGTCGTAGAAAAGCTCGCGCCCGACGCGCCGCACGGCGGAGGTGTCGATGGCCCGCACGCCCCACACGCGCTCAGTGATCGCGAAGTCGGGCCACGTCTTCTGGCGACGCGGCTCGATCTCCATCAGCACGACCTCCAGCGGATCGTGGCCGCCGAGAATGGCGCTGCCGATCAGGGCGTCGTACGAGGCCTGGTCGAGGCCGCCGAGGTAGACGCCGAGCGAGGCCGGCAGGGCGAAGGCGTCTCGATACGCCTCGCCCAGCATGCGGTGCAGGCCGTAGAGCGACGGGAAAGCCTGCAGTTCGACGAGACGCGGCTCCAGGGTGCCGTCGGCGCCGCGCACGAGGCCGAAGTCCACCTGCACGAACTGAGGAACCGGATCTTCGTTGGGACCCGAGAAGCGCGCGGGGACGGCGTGGCTGGCGGCCGCCATCAGGTTCGGGCTGTCGAGCTGCCGGATCAGTGCGGCCCCGGTCTCGGCGAGCTCGTCGACGAACCGTCTCGTGAAGAAGACGGGCGTCTCCGACACCGGAAACTCAGGGGCGGTACCGGCCGCCTCGACGATGGCGCCGAGCACCTGACCGTAACCTTCCGCAGTCCACGCGTCGTTGAAGCGCCGGCGTCGCGACGGAATCATGGCTCGACCTACAATCCGGCCCTGGTCTCGCCGACCATGTACGCCACGACGGCCCTGAGGTCGCCCGTCTCCTCGAACACCTTGAGCTGCCGATCGGCCCCGGAGCCCCGTTCGAGCATGGTCTCGATGTAAGCCACTTCCTCCCGGCAGTCGAGCTCGTCCACTACGTCGTCCACGAAGTCGAGGTACTCGAGAATCAGCGCCCGCTCGGGCACCTCCGTCTGCAGGCCGAAGTCGATGAGCTTGCCGTCCAGCCCGTAGCGCGAGGCGCGCCACTTGTTCTCCATGATCAGAGACCGGCTGTATTCGCGGTACGCCTGATTGCGCGCGTGCAGCTTGTACAGCTTCGCGACGGTGGCCTGGATGAGCGCGGCGATGGCCAGCGTCTCGTCCACCCTCATCGGGATGTCGCAGACGCGCACCTCGAGCGTCGAGAAGAACGGGTGCGGCCGCACGTCCCACCAGATCTTCTTCGCGTTGTCGATGCACCCGGTGCGCACCAGCAGGTTCACGAAGCCCTCGTAGTCGGCCCAGCTCGTGAAGGTGTCGGGGATGTTGGTGCGGGGAAACTTGTCGAACACCTTGCAGCGGTACGACTTGAGCCCGGTGTTCATGCCGATCCAGAAGGGCGAGTTGGCCGACAGCGCCAGCAGGTGCGGCAGGAAGTACCGAATCTGATTCATCAGATGAATCGTCGTCTCGCGGTCTTCGATGCCCACGTGCACGTGCAGGCCGAAGATGAGGTTCGACCGCGCGACCAGCTGCATGTCCTCGACCACCTGCCGGTAGCGCTCGTCCGGATAGATGTCCTGCACGCGCCAGTCGGCAAATGGGTGCGTCGCGCCCGCCACCAGCAGCAGGCCGTTGGCCTGCGCCAGCGCCACCATCGAGCGCCGGAGGTTGACGATGTCGGCGCGCGCTTCCTTCATGTTGCGGCAGACGCCGGTACCGACCTCGACCACCGACTGGTGCATCTCGGACTTGACCTGCTCGTCGAGCTGGCGCTTGCCTTTCGCGATGATCTCGGCGTTGATGTGGGAGCGCAGATCGAACGTCTCTGGATCGATCGTCTGGTACTCCTCCTCGATCCCGACGGTGAAGGAAGGCTTCATATGGAGACCCGCCCCGGTCACCCTCGCAGGAACTCGGCCCACCGGTATTCGGCCGGCGGCGCCGGTTCAACGGCCCACCTGACCGCCAGTTCGGCCACCGCGTTGACGATCCACTCGAAATTCGTCTGGCCCACCGAATGCAGGTCGGCGTCGGGCGCCGGGTTCATGAAGTCGATGGCGTAGGGCACGCCGTTCTCCACGGCGAACTCCACCGTGTTCAGGTCGTAGCCGAGCGCCCGGCACAGCGTGAGGCAGTCGCGCTCGACGCGGTCGAGCAGCGCCTCGGAGTAGACCGGCGGGTGCTTCAGGTACCGCTCGTGGAACGGCAGGCGCGGATCGTACGGCATGATGTGCACCTTCTCCTGCCCGACGACGTAGCAGCGGAAGTACTCGTTGAAATCGACGCCGCGCTGCAGCGTCATGCAGAGGTCGCGGGTCTGGTCGTAGGCGCGGTAGAACTCCTCGGGCGTGGTCACCCGGTGCACGTCGCGCCACCCGCCGCCGTCGAAGGGCTTGAGAAACGCCGGAAAGCCGATGTAGTCGAAGATGCCCGGCCAGTCGAGTGGGTACTCGAGATTGCGCATCGAGCGGTCCGTGGTGCCGGTCGGATGCTCCTTGTGCGGCAGTACCACCGTCGGGGGGACCGCCACCCCCAGCTTCGACGCCAGCGCGTAGTTGAAGAACTTGTCGTCCGCACTCCACCAGAAGGGGTTGTTGATGACGCGCGTGCCGGTCAGCGCCGCGTTCTTCAGCCACGTCCGGTAGAACGGGATGTCGTGCGAGATGCGGTCGATGACCACCGCATAGCCGCAGGGTTCGGCCATGCGAGCCGCCCTGGCCTGCACAAACTCGGCGAGGATCTCCGGCACCTCCATGGCGTTGATCCGCTCGACGAGCGCCACGGGGAATGTGTTCTCCATCCCGAACAACACGCCGATTTTCTTCATGAGCTCCTCACGATGAGTACGCGGTGGCCGCCGGTGGCCCGTTGGCCCAGTCGCGCCTGGAGCGGTGCCACCGGTCGAATTGGGGGAAACCCGCCGCTGAGCATCCTATACTGAAGCCATCCCCGCAGACGACATGACCGCGCCGGCCCCAACGCTGCGCCGCCACCCGCGGTTCGCGTCCTCCATCCTCACCCCCGACCGGGATCTGGTGGTCTATCTGCCCCCGGGATACGAAGACGGCGCCCAGCCTCTCCCGGTGCTGTACATGCAGGATGGCCAGAACCTGTTCGATCCCGAGACGGCCCACATCAAGGGTCAACACTGGCGCCTGGGCGAGACGGCAGACACCCTGATTGGCGCCGGCCTGCTCGCACCGCTCATCATCGTCGGCGTCGGCAACACCGGCCACTCGCGCATCCACGAGTACACACCCACCTCCGACGCGCGGCTCGGTGGCGGACAGGCGGACGACTACGGACGGTTTCTCATCGAAGAGCTGAAGCCGTTCATCGATCGCACCTACCGGACCTGTTCCGGGCCCGACGCCACCGGACTTGGCGGCTCGTCGCTGGGTGCGCTCGTCTCGCTGCACATCGGCCTGGCGCGGCCCGACGTCTTCGGCCGGCTGGCGGTGATGTCGCCGTCGGTCTGGTGGGATGGCCGCGTGATTCTCAAGACCGTCCGTGCCGCCCGTCCCAAACCCTCCCTGCGCATCTGGGTGGACATGGGCACGGCCGAGGGCCGCCGCGGGCTCGACGATGCCCGCCTGCTGAAGGCCGCGCTGGTCGGCGCCGGCTGGAAGCCCAATCAGGATTTGCACTACGCGGAGTACCCAGGCGCGACCCACAGCGAGGCCGCGTGGGCCGACCGGGCCGGGACGATGCTGGAGTGGCTGTTCGAGGCCCCCTCGCAGCGCTCACCTGGGGCCGGATCCTGACGCCGGGTTGCCCCGGTCTCGGCTCCGGCGAGCCACGAAGGCGGGCGGTGTGCCCGGGCGGCCAGTCAAGCAGGCCCCGCCGGCGGTTCGCGATACAGCACGTAGGTGAACCGGCCATGCAGCCACGCCTCGCACGTGGCATCGTCGTGGCGGCTGTCGATGGATTCGTCGAGCACGTGCGCGTAGTGGCCGCCGAGACGCGCCACTTCCTGCTCGATGCGTTCCCGTGTCGCCGCCATCAGCTGCGCGTGGCACCGATCCCAGAGCTCGTCGCGATGCGACAGGGTACCCTGCACGCGGCCGCTCGTCGCCTCGACGACGTGTTCGTCGAGTACCTCGGCGTGGACCGGCGGCAACTCGCGGTGCCAGTAGACGATGCGTGACGGGTGGTCGTGCGTATCGGTCATGGGTGACGGGAGGATTGTACCCGGTACGTTAGGATTCGCTCCATGCCCCGATGGACCCTGGCACTGTTTCTGTTCGTCGCCCTGCCCGCGGCGGCCCAGCCGCAGCCGGTGCCGCAGCCGGCCCTGCCCAGGGTGATGGTCATCGCGACGGGCGGCACGATCGCCGGTGTTCAGGACGCCCCCGGGACGCTCGGCGCGTATCGCGCCGGCACCCGGAGCGTGAACGAAATCGTGCAGAGCGTTCCCGAGGTTGGCCGCTTCGCCGAAGTCGAGACCGAGCAGTTCTCGAACGTGGCCAGCACCGAAATCCTGCCATCGCAGTGGCTCGCCCTCTCCAGGCGCATCAACCGGCTGCTTGCCGAGCGCGACGACCTGGCCGGCGTCGTGGTCACGCACGGCACCGACCGGCTCGAGGAAACGGCGTTCTTCCTGTACTTGACGGTGAAGTCCGACCGGCCCGTGGTGGTGGTGGGCGCGCAACGGCCGGCGACGGGCATCAGCCCCGACGGTCCCATCAACCTGCTGGCCGCCGTACGCACGGCGGCCTCGCGCGAGGCGCTCGGCATGGGCGTCATGGTGGTGATGGACGATCGCATCCTGTCCGCGCGCGAGAGCCGCAAGCTCTATCCGCGAACCGGTGGCTTCAGCACCGGCGAGATGGGCATGCTTGGCATCGTGGCGAGCGGCGGGCCCAAGTTCTTCTTCCAGCCCACCCGTCGCCACGGGGCGACGACCGAGTTCGACGTGAACACCATCGAGACCCTGCCCAAAGTCGAGCTGGTCTTTTCGTATCCGGGCGGTGATGGCCCGCGGATCGGCGACGACACCGAGGGCGTGGTGGCAGCGACCACCGGGTTCTCACCCACCGAGCGCGCGGCGTTCACTGAGATTCGGCAGCGGGGCATCGTGCTGGTTCAGGCCTTCCCCTCCGGCGATCACGTGGCGGGGGGATTCAGCAGGCCTCCGCCGGTGGCCG
>JADZBZ010000270.1 GCA_020851835.1 Acidobacteriota bacterium | reverse complement strand
TCAGTTCCCACCGCAGGAGCGATGCCGGGATGAGGCCGGCCCCGTCGAACTCGTCCATGAACTGCCGCATGGTGAACCGATCCGCGAGCTGACGCCGGCGCTCCGCCAGCAGCTTTTCAATCTCGATTTTACCGGTGAGGTAGCTGATGCCGTAGCCGGGCTGCTGCAGGTACAGGTGCTGTTCGGAGCGGACGAGGTTACCCTGCAGACTCAGCCACCCTCGGGGCGTATGAGACGAGGTGAACGCCGCGGCCTGCTCGATGGACAGTCCTTCACCGTGCATGCGCAGGTCGCCGAGAGCGCGGGCGGCGCGCTGGGCGAGCAGGATGTCGATCAGCTCACGGCTTCGAGGCCGCGTGTCGAACAGGCCGGCCTGCATCATCATCTCTTCCCACGCGGTGGCGAGGCCCTCGGTGCGCGTGATGAAGATGTTGTAAAGGAGCGGCACCTGACGGATCGGGCTGGCGTGCGGCAGGTGCACCATCCGTGCCTTGTCGAACCAGTGGTACCCGTGCGTGCGCATCACCACCGGATCGCGGAAATCGACCTCGGTGAAGAACTCGCGCGGCCCAGGCCTGAAGCGGCCGACCCGCGCCAGGAGCGCCGGCTCCATGTAGTCGTGTACGGTCAGCAACTGGCGATTGCGGAGGAAGGCCATGTACTCGGGGACAGCCGCGGCGAAGCGCCGGGCGTGCTCGTCGGCCGAGGCGATGGGCATCTGCACGGGCAGGCCGGTGTTCCTGGATTCCTCGAAGGCCAGGCTGGCCCAGGCCCGCGCCAGTTCCCGCTCCATCAGCGTCACCACCTCGCGCCACGTGTAGGGCAGGAGCATCACGTGCCGCAGGTACCAGTCGTAGTTCTCCACGCCGATACCCGACGACCCGGTCTTTGCGCGGGCCTCGGCTTCGAGGTGCGACGCGAAGTCGTCGGTCGCGATGCGGGCGCGATCGACGTCGGCGCGCAGGGCGGCTTGATCCGGCGCCAGCCGCCGGGCCAGTGCCTGCAGGTCGGCGCTCTGCTGCCGGATGTCGCGGGCGCCGTACACCCACAGGTCGCGCCCGTTGCCCACCAGGTTGGTCCGCGCCTGCGCCAGAAGCGCCGGAATCGCGCGGATAGGCAGGGCCACCTGCTCGGCATCCGCAACCGATAGCGGGAATGTGTAGCTCCACAGCTCCAGCCCGCCGTAGGCGAACGGGCCCTCGGGTGCCGGCTGGTCGCTCTCGCTGGCGAAGATCGACACGTAGAAAGACGGGTTGGTGGCCCAGGGCTGGCGCACGCGGTGATCGAAATCGAGCCCGTTCATCTCCGCCCGTACCAGGTGGTAGTCCACCTGCTCGGGGATGGGCCAGCCGCTCGGATCGATGGCGGCCAGCCGCGCCCGGTAGTCGGGCAACTCGGCGCGCTGGGCCGCCATCGCTCCCGGCGAGTAGTCGGGGACACCGTTCACCATCGGTGGCCGTTGAAAGGCGCGCCACGCCGTGAAGAGTGCCAGCAGGTCGTCGTAGCGCGCGCTGGTGGTGACCGCCGCCGCAGGCCCGGTCCCGGAGGGGGGCGGCGGAGCGGGCGCTTCGGCCCGGCACGAGGCCATCAGCCCGGCCACGGCCACGACTGGCAGCACCACCCGCCCGATCTTGTATCGCACACCGCTCATGGTCCCTCTCCCCCGGTTCCGATGCCCTGGCCGTCGGCAGCGTCCGCATGGTAGCCGGTCCGGGCCGCGCGGCAAAGCGGGGTCCCGCAAGCCGGCCACGGCAGCATCAAGGGCACGGTGCTTTTCAACGACCCGCGGAAGATCGGCATGATGGCCGGTTGCGGAGAGTTCTTCACTGTGGATCGCAGGGTCGGGCACATCGGACAAAGCGTGGGGCGTCACGACATCCGCTACTGATCGGCCCGCTGCGCGGACGGCGACCGAGTGGCGTGGCGCTACCAGAGGGGCGCCGGATTGACCCTCGCGCCCTGGGGGCGTATCGTTCCCACACGCCTTTTCCATCGATCCGTGCGCGGACCAAGTAGCCAGGAGGACACTGTCATGGCCAACACACACGTCGGCGTCTCCCGTCGGGGCTTTCTGGGCGGAACGATAGCGGCCGCCGCGGCCGCCACGCTGCCTGGCGGCGGGCTGGTCGCCCGGGTCAGGGCCGAGGGGCAGGTGCTCACGCCCACGCTATCGGCGAGCGACCTCCAGCTCAGCGGCACGCCAGACGAGGCCTACTGGTGGAAGGTGCGCAGCCAGTTCAACATCATCGACGCCATGACCTTCATGAACAACGGTACCGAGGGGCCGGTACCGCGCCTGGTGATCGACGCCAACGAGCGGTACTTCCGCGAGATCGCCGAGAACCCCTCGAACAACTACCGCCGAGAGGAGGTGGACGAGGTGCGC
This sequence comes from Acidobacteriota bacterium, assembly GCA_020851835.1. Taxonomy (GTDB): domain Bacteria; phylum Acidobacteriota; class Vicinamibacteria; order Vicinamibacterales; family UBA2999; genus VFZN01. The sequence continues at coordinate 914 of JADZBZ010000270.1, read as the reverse complement.
GCCGTGCTCGCCGGGTTCGTCGGGGCCGACGCGGACGAAATCGCCGTGACGCGCAGCACGACCGAGGGGATGAACATCTTCGCGCACGGCCTCGACTGGAAGGCGGGCGACGAGGTGCTGTTCTGCACGCACGAACACGGCGGCGGTATCGGGCCGTACACCTCGCTGGCCAAGCGGAACGGCGTCAACATCGTGCGCATCGAGATCCCGTCCCCGCCCGAGAGCGTGGACCAGATCCTGGGGCTCTACGAGAAGGCCATCACACCGCGAACCAAAGTGATCATGGTCAGCCACATGACCTACGTCACCGGCCTGGTCACGCCGGTGAAGGAGCTCGCCGAGCTCGCGCACCGCCGTGGGCTGTTGCTCTCGGTGGACGGCGCGCACCCGCTGGGCATGCTCGACCTCGACCTCAAGGCGCTCGGCGTGGACCACTACTCGGCGGCCGGACAGAAGTGGCTGATGTGCGGCACGGGCACCGGCATGTGCTACATCAAGCGCGACGTGCAGGAGCGGGTGTGGCCGCTCATGGGGGCGCCCGGCGACCCGAAGGACGGTGCGAAGAAGTACGAGGCGTTCGGTCAGCGTGACGTGCCGTCGGCGCTGGGCATGACCGCCGCGGTGGACCTGCAGAAGGCCATTGGCAAGAAGCACGTCGAGGCGCGCGTGCGCGAGCTGAGCACGCGGTTCCGCGCAGGGGTCAAGGTCATTCCCGGCGTGAAGATGTGGACCTCGGAGGACCCGCGCCTCTCTGCCGGCCTCACCCTCTTCAGCGTGCGCGACATCCCGATGGCCAACGTGCAGCAGGCCATTCTCAACCGCGACCGCATCTACATCCGCACGATGGGCACCGGCAACCTCAATGCCTGCCGCGCGGCCACGCACATCTACAACATGCCGGACGAGGTGGACCG
>JADZBZ010000269.1 GCA_020851835.1 Acidobacteriota bacterium | reverse complement strand
TACGCGTTCTGGACCACCGACATCCTCCCGAACGAGCGCGGATATCACGCCGCGATTCACTTTCTCGTCGGCCTCGACCTGCACGGCATCATCACCGGCGTCGCGCTCGACTACGATTCCGAGCCCTACGGGTACTTCTCGATCCAGCCGCCGGAGTTCGTGGCGCAGTTCAAGGGCAAGAGCATCCGCGATCCGTTCCGCCTGGGCCAGGACGTGGACGCGGTTTCGCGCGCCACGATCACCATGACCAGCGCCGTCCGGGCCATTCGCGACAGTTCGCGCACCATGGCGCGGCAGTTCCTGAACCCGGCATCGGTGACGCCGTGATCCAGCCGGAGGTGGATCCGTGGGGTTTCGACGAGCAGCCCGTCGAAACCCTGGCGGACGTGCTGGCGCCACAGGCGCCCGATCTCATGGCGCTCGCTCTCTTCCTCGCCTTCGCCTACGTCAGCTTCCGCCGCAAGAGCGTGCGGCTCAAGTACCTCGCGCTCGTGCTGGCCGTCGGCTACATGGGCTTCACGAAGAGCACCCTCATCTCCATCACGGACGTTTTTCGTCTGGTGGACCGCGACCTGCCGGTCTTCCGCTCCGCTCTGGTGTGGTACGCGTTTGCCGGGTTCACGCTGGTATCCACGGTGCTGTGGGGCCGGTTCTACTGCGGCCGGGTGTGCGCCTTCGGCGCTCTCACGCAGTTGACCGACGCCGTGCTGCCGTCACGCTGGCGCGTCGAGGTGCCCAGGGCGATCGAGAGGCGGGCGGCGTGGATCAAGTTCGCCGTGCTGGCCGGGGTGCTCGCCTACTACGCCGCCACGCACAACGTGCTCGTCTACCGGTACGTCGAGCCGTTTTGGATGTTCACGCTGGTCGGCACGACGCCGATGTGGATCGGCCTGGGCGTGCTGCTGGTCGCAACGGCGTTCGTGCGGAACCTCTACTGCCGGTTCCTGTGCCCGCTCGGCGCCACGCTGGGCATCATCTCGAACCTGACGATGTTCCGGATCAAGCGCTGGTCGGAGTGCCAGACCTGCCGCATCTGCCAGAAGGCGTGCGGGTGGGGCGCGATCGACGGCCCGAAGATCCTGGTGACCGAGTGCGTCCGTTGCGACGACTGCGAGCGGCTATACGCCGACCAGCAGAAGTGTCCGCACTGGCGGATTCTCGACTACCGCGCCACGAAGAAGGTGTTGCCGCTCAGGCCCGTGTAGAGCCGGCACTTCTCTTCGTCGCTACGGCGTGGGCGGGTGCGCCACCTGCAGCCGTCCGCGCAGGCCGCTGCTGACCCGGAGTTGGTTGTCCGAGGTCACCACCACCGCCTCGGCGTCCGGGATCGATTCGACCAGGGCGAGCCCCGGTTCGGGCCCCAGGATGAAGACGCCGGTCGACAGCCAGTCGGCCGTCAACGCGCTCCGCGCCAGGATGGTCACGCTGCGGCAGCCGCGCGCCGGCTGTCCGGTGCGCGGATCGAGCAGGTGGTGGTAGCGGACGCCGTCCTGGATGAAGAAGCGCTCGTAGTCGCCCGACGTCGAGAACGTTTCATCGGCGAGATCAATCGTGGCGAAGTGCTCGTCGGGACGGCCGCGCGGGTCCTGCAACCCGACTCGCCAGGGCCGGTCGCCCCGGCGACCGGCGGCGTAGAGATCGCCGCCCGCCTGAATCAGGAAGTCGGCAAAGCCCGCCTCTCGAAGCACCCCGACCGCACGGTCCACGGCGTAGCCCTTGCCGATGCCGCCCAGGTGGATGCGGACGCCGGGACGCCGGATCTCGGCCGTGCCGGCCGCATCGTGCACGACGACCGCGGTGCGATCGATGAACGGCAGCCGCTCCGCGACCGCGTCCGGCGACGGCACGCGGTTGTCCTGGTCGTGGTCGAACCGCCACACGTCGCTGAGCGCGCCGAAGGTCACGTCGAAAGCGCCCTCGGTCAGGCGGCTGGCCTCCTCGGCCGCGTGCAGCACCGCTCGGGTGTCGGGACCGACCGCGATCGGTCCGTGGCCGGCCGCCTCGTTCAGGCGCTGCACGTCGCTGTCTTGCCGCCAGGTACTCAGCGCCGCCTCGAGCCGATCGAATTCGACAAAGACAGCCTCGATGCTTCGAGCCGCCGCGTCGCGGTCCGCAGTCCAGACCGCGATTCGCAGCGACGAGCCCATCGCCAGGCGCGACGATTCGACCAGGCCGGCCTCGCCGCCCGGCCCGCGGCAGCCGCTCATCGCGAGGGCCGTCACCAGCAGACCGACGCGAATCCTCCTGGTCCGGCTCACCACAACGTAACAATCATGAAACAGCGCTGTAACGGCCCTGAAACTCCCCGTTGTCACAATCCCGTCCGTGCCTTCATTTCAGACCTTCCGACACCGAGTGTTCCTGGGCGCGACCGTGCTGGCCATCCTCGCTGCGCCGGCCGCGCGTGCCGACGCCTCGAACGAGGCCCTGCTCAAGCTCCTGCGCATTCTCCGCGATCGCGGCTCGATCTCAGCGAACGAGTACGAAGAGTTGCGCGCAGCCGCGGCGGAGGAGCCCGCCGCCGCGCCCTCCGCCCCGGCGCCGGCCGAGCCGTCGAGCGTGTCGCTGGCCACACGTGTCCAGGCCCTCGATTCGCAGACGGCCGGACAAGGCACCGACGTCGCGGTCAAGAAGGCGTTGGCGGGCAAGTGGTACGACAAGATCGGACTCCGCGGGTATACGCAGTTCCGGTACAGCACCGTGCCGCGGACGTTCATCATCCGCCGCGGCCGGCTGGTCTTCAGCGGCGATGTGAGCCATCACCTGTACTTGTACGCCCAGGCCGATTTCAATGGGTCGACGGGCGCCGCCGACTACTCGCTGCAGATGCGCGATCTGTACGCCGACATCGCGTTCGACCGCGACAAGGCCTTTCGCGTGCGACTGGGCCAGTCGAAGGTACCCTTTGGCTGGGTGAACATGCAGTCGAGCAGCAACCGCGCGGCCTTCGAGCGTCCCGACGGGATGAACTCGGCGGTGGAAGGGGAGCGCGACTACGGCGCGTACTTCATGTGGGCCCCGCTCGTCGCGCGTCAGCGTTTCGGCGACCTCACCAGTCTCGGCCTGAAGGGCTCGGGGGACTACGGCGTCGTGGCCGTCGGACTCTACAACGGGCAGGGCCCCAACCGCGCCGATCAGAACGGCGAACCCCACACCGTCGCCAGATGGGCCTATCCCTTCAAGCTGGCGAGCGGCCAGTTCGTGGAGCTGGGCGTGCAGGCCTACCACGGCACGTTTGTGACCGCCACGCAGGCGATCGTCTCGGCGGGTTCGTCCGTCACGCCCTCGCGGCCCTCCGATGGCGTGGGCGACCAGCGCGTGGGCGTGACGGCCGTCTGGTACCCGCAGCCCTTCGGCATCGAGGCCGAATGGAACGTTGGCCGGGGGCCGGAACTGAGTGACGACCTGACGCGCATCGAGCGCCGCGGCCTCAGCGGTGGCTACGTGCAGGCGAGCTATCGCCGGGCCGACGGCGGCCGCAGTCTCTTCCCGTTTGCGCGCTGGCAGTACTACAACGGCGGCCGCAAGTTCGCCCGGAACGCGCCGCACCTGAAGGTCAACGAGCTGGACCTCGGTCTCGAGTTCGCCCGCTGGGCCGAGCTCGAACTGACGATGGTCTACACGCGGACCTTCGAGCGGACGCGCCCCAGCGCGTTCCCCTTCGCGAGCACGAGGAACGCCAATCGCCTGGGGTTCCAGGCCCAGTGGAACTACTGAGCGGCGCGGCGCATCGGCCGTCGAGCGCCTCCCGGCCTTCCGCAGCATATGATCGAAGCGTGCTGAGCCGCACCTGCTGCACGCTGGTCGTGATGGCGGTCGCCGCGTGCGGCACGCCCGCCAGTTCGACGACGCGCGCGAACGGGCACGCCGCGCTGGACACCGCGCCTATCGTCGAGATCCCTCGCGCCAACCTCGTGGCCGCCGTGGCTCGGATGGCGGAGTCCGGCGAAGGTGAACCGGTGCTTTCGCCTCTCGAGCGCCGCGAGCTGGTGTCCCTGTACGCGGAGGGCGGG
>JADZBZ010000268.1 GCA_020851835.1 Acidobacteriota bacterium | reverse complement strand
GGTGTTCGAGACGATTCGGTCGTCGTGTTCTCGGCCCCCGGCGAAGGGCGCGAGGCGGTCGAGATCGCGCGTCGGCTGCTGGCCGAAGCCGCACGCGGCGTGCCCTTCGACGACATGGCGGTGCTCATCCGCGCGCCGCAGACCTATGTGAGCCTGCTCGAGCACGCACTCGATCGCGCGGGGGTGCCGGCCTGGTACTTCAGGGGAACCCGTCGTCCCGACCCGGCCGGCCGCGCGCTGCTCGCGCTGCTTGCCTGCGCCGAGGATGGGCTCTCCGCACGGCGGTTTGCCGAGTATGTCTCGTTGGGCCAGGTTCCAGACGTCCGACCGGTCGCCGGAGTGCCGGATGCCGGCTCGGGCGCTGACCAGACCCGCGAACCGGCGTGGCAGCCCGCGCTGGACGACACGGTCGACGCCGTTGTGCCGGCCCGCGACCGGGCGCCCGACACGCAGCCCGACGAGGAGCGGCACGCCCAGGCGGCGCGTGGCGCTACCGACATGGAGATGGCCGGCACACTGCGAGCGCCATGGCGGTGGGAAGACCTCCTGGTCGAAGCTGCTGTAATTGGCGGCCTCGACCGCTGGCAGCGGCGCCTCGACGGCCTGGCGCGCGACTACGGCGCGCGCCTGAGGGAGGTGGAGTCCGACGATCCGCAGTCGTCTCGATCGCGCGCACTCCGCCGAGATGTGGAGCAACTGGCGGCGCTACGAGACTTCGCCCTGCCCGTCTTGTCGGAGATGGCGGCCTGGCCCGCCGAACAGTCGTGGGGCGAGTGGCTCGCCGCGCTGACGCGCCTGGCCCCCGCTGTCCTCGTCAAGCCCGCGCGTGCGCTGCGCGTGCTGCACGAGCTGTCGCCGCTGGCCTCGATCGGTCCGGTCGGGCTGCGCGAGGTCTACGACGTCCTCACGCCGCGCCTGTCCACTCTCACCCATGAGCCCCCGCGCCGCCGATTTGGCCGCGTGTTCGTGGGCACCCCGCACGCTGCGCGCGGCCGCAGCTTCCGCGTCGTGTGCGTGCCTGGCCTGGCGGAGCGGATGTTCCCCCAGCGCGTGCGCGAAGACGCCCTGCTGCTCGATCACCGGCGCGAGGCGATCGGCGATCGGCTGGCGCGGCAGGCGTCGCGGGCCGCCAACGAGCGCCTGCAGTTGATGTTGGCCGCCGGTGCGGCCCGCGAACGTCTCTACGTTTCGTACCCCCGCCTCGAGCTGAGCGAATCGCGGCCGCGCGTGCCCTCCTTCTACGTGCTCGACGTGGTTCGCGCCGTCGAAGGCGCCATTCCGTCCGCGGCCGCCGTGGCGGATCAGGCCTACCGCGAGGGACGCTCGCGCCTGGCCTGGCCTGCACCTGAGGACGCCTCCGAGGCCATCGATGCCTTCGAGCACGACCTCTCCAGCATTGGTGCGCTTCTCGCGGCCAGCGACCCGTCCGTCTCCCGCGGACGAGCCCGCTACCTCTACGAGCTCAGCCCCGACCTGCAGCGGTCGCTCACGTCGCGCTGGATGCGTTGGCATCGGCGGCAGTGGGAACTGGCCGACGGGCTCGTCCGCAGCACCGCCGCCACCACGGCGCCGGCCCTGGCGCGCCAGCGCCTCGGCGCCCGTCCTTATTCGCTCACGGCGCTCCAGCACTTCTCGGCGTGCCCCTACCGGTTCCTGCTCTCCGCCGTCTATCGTCTTGCTCCACTCGAAGCGCCCGCGCCCCTGCAGAAGCTGGATCCCCTCACGCGTGGCGACCTCTTCCACCGCATGCAGGCCCACGTCCTGCGCCGGCTGCAGCAGGAAGGCCTGCTGCCGCTCTCGCCTGAGCGGCTGCCGCACGCACAGAAGCTTCTCGAGTGGTCGGTGACGGCGATCGACCGCGAGGCCTTCGACGAGCTGGCGCCCGCCATCGAGCGCGTGTGGCGCGACGAGATAGCGGCCATGAGCCGCGATCTGAAAATCTGGCTCGAGCACCTCGCCGGGGAGGGGGCGGAGTGGACGCCGGAGCGCTTCGAGTGGGCCTTCGGCCTCGAGGATCTCCGCGACCGGGATCCGGCCAGCACCCGCGAGCCCGCGATTGTGGACGGGCGCTTCCGGCTGCGCGGATCCATCGACATGGTCGAGCGGCACCGCCAGACGGGACTCCTGCGCGTGACGGACCACAAGACCGGGAAGAACCGCACCGAGCCGGGCCATACCATCGTCGCCGGTGGACGTGTCCTGCAGCCGGTGCTGTACGGGCTGGCGCTCGAGGCGTTGTCGCCGGGCGAGCAGGTCGCTTCGGGGCGGCTGTCGTTCTGCACCGCGGCGGGCGAGTTCACCGAGCACGAGATTCCGCTGTTCGACGCCGCGCGGCGTACGGCGCTCGAGGTGCTGGAGATCGTGGACCGGGGTATCGAACAGGGGCTGCTCGCCGCGCGCCCCGACCGCGATGCCTGCCGCTTCTGTGATTTCCTGGCCGTATGCGGGCGCGACGAAGAGCGGCGCACGCAGCGCAAGGATCCCGGGCGCTTTGCGGATCTCGATGCGTTGCGGGGGCTGCCGTGAGCGCGCCCCCCGAGCAGCGCACGCTCATCGCCACCGAGCTGGGCGACACGCTCGTTGTCGAGGCCGCGGCAGGTACCGGCAAGACCACCGAACTGATCGGCCGCATCGTCCGGTTGCTGGAGCAGGCCGTGGCCCCCATCGACCAAATCGTGGCCGTCACCTTCAGCGAGAAGGCTGCCGGTGAGCTGAAGCTGCGCCTGCGTGAGGAGATCGAACGTGCCCGCGGGCGGCACGCCGCGGGAAGCCCCGAAGCGGAGCGCCTGTCGAGGGCGGTGTACGACTTCGAGGAGGCGCACGTCAGCACCATTCACGGTTTCTGCGCCGACCTGCTGCGCGAGCGTCCGGTGGAGGCGCGCGTCGATCCGGCCTTTACCGTCCTCACCGAAACCCAGGCCGCCAGGCTCTTCGACGAGGCCTTCACCGGTTGGCTGCACGCGGCCCTCGCCGAGCCCGGCGAGGGCGTGAGGCGATCCCTGCGCCGGCCCACCCGCTGGGCTCCGGACGACGAGCAGGAGAACGGCCCGATCGAGCGGCTCAGGCGGGCGGCGTGGGAGCTTGCGGAGTGGCGCGATCACCACGCCGCCTGGACGCGCCCGACATGGGAGCGCCGCGCGGCGATTCTGGCGCTGGCCGACCGGCTGCGGGAGTTTGCCGGGCTGACGGCCCGCCCGCTGAAGAAGGGCGACAACTTCAGCCTGGACACGCTGCCCGCCCGGCGCACCAGCGCCGAGATCGAGCGGCTGCGCCGCATCGGCGCCGAAGAGCTGGATGGCTGGGAAGCCACGCTGGTCGCGCTGGCCGAGGATCGCAATTTCGCCAGGCCGCGCAAGGGCTCTGGCACTGCTTTCGCGACGGGCGTGTCCCGCGAGGCCGCGCAGGCCGCACACGCCGCGCTGGTCGAGGCGCTCGCGGCCTTTCGCGCCGACGCCAACGCAGACCTGGCGGCGCTGCTGCGCGAAGAGATTCGCGACTGCCTGGAGCGCTACGAGCAGCGCAAGCATCGCGCCGGAGCGCTCGACTTCCTGGACCTGCTCATCAAGGCGCGCGACCTGGTGCGCGACAGCGACGAGGTGCGTTCGGCGTTTCGCCGGCGCTTTCGCGTGCTGCTCGTGGACGAGTTCCAGGACACCGATCCGCTGCAGGCCGAGCTCCTCCTGCTGCTGGCGGGTGAGGGCGACGCCGGTCCATTGGCGGGGGCCGGGCGCACGCGCCCGGGCGCCCTCTTCATCGTGGGCGACCCGAAGCAGTCCATCTATCGTTTCCGGCGCGCCGATGTCGGCGCCTACGCGCGTATCGCCGAACGCCTGTCCGCGGACGGCGCCAGGGCCGTGACGCTCCAGACGTCGT
>JADZBZ010000267.1 GCA_020851835.1 Acidobacteriota bacterium | reverse complement strand
TCGAAGAGGTGCCGCTCGAGTCCGTCGAAGGTGATGGCCCGCAGGTGCCGGGCAGGCATGATGCGATCGGTGTCGATGTCGTCGCCGGCGAGCGGCAGGCCCCGGCCGCTCACGTGGACCACGCGCGGAGAGCTCATGCGACGGCTCCTCCTCTGGGAATGACGCTGCGGACGTCCACCACCTCGCCCGCGATGGCCGCCGCCGCCACCATGGCCGGGCTCATCAGCAGGGTGCGGCCGGTGGGGCTGCCCTGCCGGCCGCGAAAGTTGCGGTTCGACGACGATGCGCACGTCTGGTCGCCCGACAGCTTGTCGTCGTTCATGCCGAGACAGAGAGAGCAGCCAGGCTCCCGCCACTCGAAGCCGGCCGCGGCGAACACGTCGTGCAGGCCCTCCCGTTCGGCCGCCTGCTGCACCTCGCGGGAACCGGGCACCACCAGGCCGCGCACGTGCCGGGCCACGCGCTGTCCGCGGACCAGGTCGGCGGCAGCGCGCAGGTCCGACAGCCGGCCGTTGGTACACGAGCCGATAAAGGCGACGTCGACGCGCCGGCCCTTCACCGAGTCGCCGGGGCCGAAGCCCATGAACTGGAGCGCCTCGAGGGCGGCGTCCCGCTCCCCAGCCGGGAGCGCGGCCGGATCGGGAATCGGCTCGTCCACCGCCACGCTCTGGCCGGGGTTGGTGCCCCAGGTGACGACGGGTGCGACGTGGTCGACGTCCATGACCCGTTCGTCGTCGGCGCCGGCGCCCGTGTCGGACGCCAGAGTGCGCCACCACTGGACGGCGCGATCCCAGGCGTCGCCGGACGGCGCGTGCGGCCGCCCGCGCAGGAAGGCGAAGGTGGTCTCGTCCGGGTTTACATAGCCCATGCGCGCGCCCCCCTCGATGGAGAGGTTGCATAGCGTCATCCGCTCGTCCATCGTCATCCGGTCCACGGCCGGCCCGGTGTACTCGTAGGCGAAGCCCACGCCGCCGTTCACACCCAGCCGGCGAATCATCGCCAGCGCCAGGTCCTTGGCCGTCACCCCCGGGCCCATCCGGCCGTCGAAGCGCACGCGCCGAAGCCTGGGCTTCTCCATGGCCACGCACTGCGAGGCGAGCACGTCGCGGACCTGCGAGGTGCCGATGCCGAACGCCAGAGCCCCGAAGGCGCCGTGGGTAGAGGTGTGGCTGTCGCCGCACGCGATGGTCATCCCGGGCTGGGTGAGCCCGAGCTCCGGTCCGATGACGTGGACGATGCCCTGGTGCGCATCGCCCAGCCCGAACAGCGGAATGTGGTGCTCGCGGCAGTTGGCTTCGAGCGTGGCCATCATCTCCTCGGCCACCGGGTCGGCCGCGGGCCTCCGCAGGCTGGCCGTCGGGATGATGTGATCCATGGTCCCGAAGACACGGTCTGGAAACGCCGGCGCGAGGCCGCGCTCGCGCAGCATGGCGAACGCCTGTGGCGTGGTCACCTCGTGAATGAGGTGCAGGCCGATGAAGAGCTGCGTCTGCCCGGTGGGCAGGCGCCGGATGGTGTGCAGGTCCCAGACCTTGTCGAGGAGAGTCGCCACTTGTCACATTCTAACGCGACGCACCTGGGAGTTGCCGCGGCCCGGCCGCCGCCGGGGAGCGGGGTCGCCGACTAGTTCGTCACGGCGGTGAGCGCGTCGATGACGCGGTGGTACTCGGCTTCGAGCGCCTCGAGGTTCCAGCCGGGCAGGTCGCGGCCGGCGGTGGCGAAGAGTTCGATCTCGTGACTGAGATCGCCCATCCGCACGGCGCCGAGCGCTCCGCAGATGCCCTTCAAGCTGTGGCCTACCTGGCCGGCGGCCGGGCGGTTGCCGGCGTCGGCGGCCGCCCGCAGCGTGTCGAGCCGCTCGCGAGCCTCGACCCGGAAGGAATCGGTGAGCTCGGCCAGCAAGCCCGGCCAGGCATCGGGAGCGAGTTGACGAAGCCGGTCGAGGACCACCAGGTCCAGGGCCGGGGCATAGCGGGCTTCGGCAGAAGACATCACGGCCCTCCGGGGTTGCAAGAGGTTTGCCGCCTGCGTGTTCCCGGAAACCGCTTCGAAAATCGCCGGGGCCGGCGTCCGCGCCCGTGCGCGCACATCGCCGGCCGCACAGCGCACACGGTACCGACGCCACCTGTCGGAGTGGCGACACCGCGCCGGGACGCCGGTGCTATCCTCTGCTCCATGCGCGCATGGGCTCTCGTACTGCTCGCGGCCGGTGGCCTGTCTGCGGCCGCCTCCACCCAGGAGCGCCGCCCGATCCGCCTCGATGACCATTCCCGAGTGGTCACGCTCGCCGACCCGCAGCGATCGCCCGAGGGCGACTGGGTCGCGTACACCGCCACCACCATCGACGTGGAGAAGGATCAGCGCAACACCGACATCTGGATGGTGAAGTGGGATGGGCGGGAACGGGTGCGGCTCACCTCGTCGCCCGACGCCGAGTCGAGTCCGCGCTGGAGCCCGGACGGCAAGTACCTGGCGTTTCTCGCCGCGCGGGGAGACGAGGCCGAGAAGAAGAAGGGCGCGCAGATCTGGCTGCTGAACCGGGCCGGTGGCGAAGGGCAGAAGCTCAGCGACGTGAAGGGGGGCGTGTCCGACATCCAATGGGCGCCCGACAGCACCCGCCTCGCGTGTGTCATCACGGACGAGGACCCCGACGACGAGCCCGAGCAGAAGCAGGGGTGGAAGCGCAAGACGCCGCCGCCCATCGTGATCGACCGCTATCACTTCAAGGAGGATCGCGAGGGATACCTCAAGCGGGTCTACAGCCACATCGCGGTGTTCGACGTGGCCACCCGCAGCGACACCGTGCTCACGAGCGGGCAGGTGAACGACCGTAGCCCGGCCTGGTCGCCCGACGGACGGCAGATCGCCTTTCTCAGCAAGCGCGCCTATCCGGACCCGGATCGGACAGGGAACCACGATCTCTGGACCATCGAGGCGCGTGAGGGCGCCTCGCCGCGGCAGGTCACCAGCACGCCCGAGGGCGAGAGTGGCCGCCCGGCGTGGAGTCCCGACGGCTCGCGCATCGCCGTGCTGCTGGGGGACGTGGATCGGTACTCCGCCTACGTTCTGAACACGCTGGCGATGGTGCCGGCGCCGACGGCCGATTCGACGCCCATCGCGAAGCCCGACGTGTTCATGACCGGCCTCGACCGTGCGGTGTCGAGTGTCGCCTGGTCGGCGGATGGCCAGAACGTCTCGTTCCTGCTCGAGGACGATCGGCGCCAGCAGGTCGCGCAGGTGCCCGCCGGCCGCGTGTCCACGCGCGGCGTCGAGCCGCTGA
>JADZBZ010000266.1 GCA_020851835.1 Acidobacteriota bacterium | reverse complement strand
GCGTGGACGTGTCGGACGGACAGGTGGTGGCCGCCACCGTCACGCACCGCGTGCACGCGGTCACCGAGTCGCGTAAGGGCGACCTGCTGACGCACGTGCTCACCGAGCGCCCCACCGATCAGGCCCTTGTCTTCTGCCGGACCAAGCGCGGCTCGAACCGCGTGGGCGAATACCTGCAGCAGGCCGGCGTGAACGCCGCCGTCATCCACGGCAACAAGAGCCAGGGGGCACGCACGCGCGCGCTCGATGACTTCAAGGCGGGGCGTGCGACGGTACTGGTGGCCACCGACATCGCGGCGCGCGGCCTCGACATCGCCGAACTGCCGCTCGTGGTGAATTTCGACCTGCCGCTCGTCGCCGCCGACTACATCCATCGCGTCGGCCGCACGGGCCGCGCCGGGCTGGCCGGGCGCGCCGTGTCGCTGGTGTCACCGTCGGACCGGGAACTGCTGCGCGACATCCAGCGCCTGCTCCCCGAACCACTCCAGGAGGTGACGGCGGAGGGCTTTTCGAGCACGCAGCGCGCCGTTCGCGAAGTACCCGCCGACACACCGCGTCGTCACCAGCAGCACGGACGCTCGGGCCGCGGCCCTTCGTCCGGATCCCGGCATGCCGCACGGCCCTCGAGCCACGGCCCGGCGCGGCCGCCGGCACCGGGACGGCCGGCCGCGGCTCGGCCGCACACCTCGTCTCGCCCCTCGTCGGCACGCGGACACGCCCGTTCCGCGAAATCGAGCCGCTAGTTCGACGCGGAAGCGGCAGGCGGTCTGACGACCTGGGCCGGGTGCCCTCGCCAGGCGCACATCACGGCCCTGCTGCAGCCGCCTCGCCGCCCCTGCAAAGCCGTCCGCCAGCCCGGCGTGACCGTGGCCGCCGTTGATGGCGGCGAGGCTGCGGTAGCGCTCGGCGAGCTGAGCGCGTTCGCACGGGCGCTCGGGACGCGTCTCTTTCGCCAGCGCCTCGCGGAGCAGCACCGCGTCGGCCACTTGGCCGCGGCGCACGGCGGTCACACCCAGGTTGCCCAGAGAGGTGAGGCGGTTGGGCTCGTCGCCGAGCCGCGTGAACACATCCAGCGTCTGGCGGTAGTTCGACTCCGCACGCCGCAGGTCGCGGCGCACCGGGACGCCCGCGAGGTTCCCCTGGGCCTGCGCGCGGCCCCGGTCGTCGCCGAGGCGGTCGTGGATGCGTGCGGCGACCTCCAGTTCGGCCACCGGACGCGGAACGCGCCGACCGTGGCCGAGGTGCGAGCGTCGTCTCCGTTCAGCTCGCAGACGTGGTCCCGGTCGAGGACATACTCCCGCTCACGCTCCAGCGGTAGATCGACGTCGTGCAGGAACACATCGCGCGGGTCGCCGGTCTGGTCACGGCCCTCGTGCGCGCGCTCACGGCCGTCCTCGCCGCGATCGCGCGTGTCGTCACGCGGATCGAACATCGTGCCTCCTTTCGGAGTAATCAGCCGGGGTGGGGTCCGTGAAGGGTACCACCTACGGCACAAGCCTGAGGTCGTTGCTTACCTCACGCGGAGAAAAGCGCCCGCCGATACGGCGCGGGCAGAGGTCGAACGGCGGCTCCCTTCGTCCGGCGTTCGCGAGCGACTGCGAGCCCGCCGGCGGTGGGAGCCCCATCCGCTGCTGCGGTTGGCAGCCGACGAGGATTTCAACGGCGACATCGTGCGCGGGCTGCTCCGGCGCAACCCGCTGGTCGATGTCGTTCGGGTTCAAGACGTTGGGCTGTCAGGCGCCAACGATTTTACGGTTCTCGAATGGGCCGCCCCGGAACATCGCGCCGTCGTGACGCACGACGTTTCGACGCTGGCGGGTCACGCGTTCGCGCGGGTGACTGCGGGTCGCTTCAATCGGCCGAATAATCGATGACCTTCTCCTGCTCGCCGAGTGCAGCCACGAGGGCGAGTGGCATGGGAAGGTGTAATTCCTGCCGCTGTAGATAGCTCTCAGACCCTCGCGCCGTGTTTCGTCCGGGCTTCGTCCCCTGTCCGTCAGGTGCATGCGACAAACCGCGTCGATGAGACCGACGATCGGGTCAAAGCGCGGCTTGACAAGCTTCGGGACGGAAAGCGCTGACATCGCTCTCACGGGACCAGTTCCAGTGCGCGAGCGAAGCGTGGGCCGATGCGGATCGCGCTGAAGTCGCGTCGATCGGAGGTGACCACTCGGTACACCTGCCGCCGCTCCGCGACCGCGGCCACGGTCCCGTCGACCAAGCCCAGGGCCGCAGCGCATCGATCCACCGGCCTTCGCCATCCTCGACGGCGCGACACCGCAGCGCCTGCGTCCCCTGCAGCACCTGTTGAACGGTGCACACCAGCGCTTCGTTCATGTCAATCACCATCACTTCGATGATCGGCACGCCCCGCCGCGGGCTGTCAGCCGCTCATCCGACCGCTCCCAAGGCCTCCTCCATGCTCATTCCTGGTTGGACAGGGCTTCTCGTCGTGTGGATCGCAGCACTGTGTTACATGGAGGAAGAACGTGCTGCGACCCGCGAGATGCCCCGCGTTGCGCGTCGCCGACCCATCGGCCTACCGAATCCTCGCAACCTCCTTTGGCGTCGGAAGAGCAGAAACGGTGGCCACGGAAGCTGTCGGGGTGCTCACTCGCACACGACCAGCGAGGCCGCGGACTTACTCGCAGTTCCGCCTGTGCAGCGTCTTCGGACGCGGACCGCGGTACATCTTACGGGTGGCGGGCCGCTCGCGCGGGTCATGGAGCCCTTGTGGCCGCAGCGGCTCCACCCTGGTGCGTTTATCGTTGTTGGGGGCGGACGATCTACCATCTAATACGCGTCAGGCAACACCAACGGACTTGGAGGCGAGACCATGAGGACGATGTTCGCGGCTGCGTGGCTGCTGTTCACAGTGGGATTACCAGACACCCTGCCAGCGCAGGCCACCCAAGCGGATCCGCCGCCGCGAGCCCAGGTGATCTCGGCAGCAGCAGGCATCATGCAAGCGGCCCACTTTGCGACGCTCATTACCATCGGGGAAGACGGCCAACCCCAGGCCCGCATCGTGGATCCTTTTATTCCGGAAGCCGACCTCACAATATGGATTGCCACGAAGCCCATCACGCGAAAGGCCAGCCAGATCCGGCGCGATCCTCGAGTGACCTTGCTTTACTTCGATACTACCGTATTCGAGTACGTGACTGTTTTTGGGAAGGCCGAGTTGGTCGCCGACTCGGCCGAGAAGGCCAGGCTCTGGAAGGATCAGTGGGGGGGCCTCTACAAGGACAAGAACCATGGCTCCGACTATGCCCTCATTCGAGTGCGTCCATGGCGGCTGGAGGTCGTGAGCCCCAGCCATGGTCTGAGGGGCGATTCCACGACGTGGCGCCCGGTGATACTCGACCTGCCCTGAGAATCGGCACGGCGCTGCCCAACCAGCGCCTGTAGCTGGCGAGCGCGTGCTTTGCGTTGGCTGCCGCTGCGCAGAGCCCTCGCAGTTGATGGCGTTCGCAGGACAGCATCATCTTCTCGACCAGCGCGCTCGAGAACATCCGCCACGGCCGCCTCGAGGCGAGCGACGTCGAGGGACGATAGTCACTATGAACGGATCCCCGGGGCAACGGCACGGGCGTTATCAGACCCTCGCGCCGTGTTTCGTCCGGGCTTCGTCCCTGTCCGTCAGGCGCATGCGACAAACCCGTCGATGAGACCGACGACCGGGTCAAAGCGCGGCTTGACAAGCTTCGGGACGGAAAGCGCTGACATCGCGCTCACGGGACCAGTTCCAGTGCGCGAGCGAAGCGTGGGCCGATGCGGATCGCGCTGAAGTCGCGTCGATCGGAGGTGAGCACTCGGTACACCTGCCGCCGCTCCGCGACCGCGGCCACGGTCCCGTCGACCAAGCCCAGGGCCAAGTCTTTGAACTTGGCATCGAGCTCGAGACCGCGGGCGACATCGGACGGGAGGGGCGGCTCGTATTCGTAGCGCGTGGCGGGGTCGAAGATCTCGGCGACCAGTTGCCGCAGGGCGGCGCGGTCTTCGCGAAGAAAGTAATCGATCTCCGCGAGAATCAGCGCGGGCACGATAATGAGGCTCGCCGACGTGAGGGCCTCTTCGTAGTCTGGGAAACTCGGCTCGCCGTCTGGTGCGCTCGCGAGCGCCTTGAGGAGCCCGCCTGTGTCAGCGATGATCGGTGGGTTCACCGATCCAGATCCCGGAACAGCTCTGACTCGTCGCCCAGCTTCGCGCTCGTGGATTCGAAAAGACGCGTCGAAGGAGGACGACGGCCCGAGTAGAACCGCGACGCCACGACGCGCAGGCCCTTGCGAAGCAGATCGGAGGCGGAATACCCCGCCTTCCGCGCGCGCTTCAATGCCCGCACATCCTCTTCGTCGAGGCGAATCGTCGTCGAAATCAATCGTGCCATACACTCACCATACAACGAGTCCGGCGGGAACGCAATTCGGATGAGCGGCGGTCCCGGGACGATAGTCACTATGAACGGGTCCCCGGGGCAACGGCACGGGCGTCATCAGACCCTCGCGCCGTGTTTCGTCCGGGCTTCGTCCTCCCGCCCTCGCCCCCTCGTCACAGCGCGGATGGTCCACCCATCGCGTGGACTGGCACCCAGGGCCGGTGACGGCGCCCGCCACAACTGACAGGACAGACCTCCCGAGCCCGCACCCGGGGGCGCGTTCCGTGCAGGGTGGCCGGTGCACGCGGTCAGGGCCGACCGCGGCTAAGGTCAGGAGTAACGACGGCCGCTCACCAGGACTCATCGCCGTTCGAGAGCGGGGGCGCCCGCGCCGGGCGCGCCGCCGGGACTTCCAGCGGCAGCCCCAGGTGCCGAAGGATCCGCGCCAGGCGGACTGCCGTTCACGAGCCTGAATACCGTCACCGATCCGGACCGCAACGGCATCCTCTACGACCCGCTGCCCGCTGGCGACTATTCGGGCACTGGCGCCAACGCCGTCTCGGTGAGCAACGACGGCGGCCGCAATGGCGCCTACGGCCCCGGGTTCATCCAGCTCGACCTGCGCTTCGGGTGGCGGGTGCGGCCAGCCTCGAACCAGCCCCGCGCACCGCCGCCAAAGAGGCCTTCCGGTAGCGTCTCCCCTGTCTCCTGACGTGTCCCAGACGAAGCGCCCTATGCCGTCCTGCGCCGTCACCCCGCTACGCAGTCCGGCGGACGGTTTCGAGGAATCGCTCGATGTCGGCAACCGAATTGTGGAGGTGAGGGGCGACGCGGATTCCCGCTCCGCGACGTCCCACGACGATCTTCTGGTTCACGAGCGCCTTCGAGGCGCGCTTGCCGCGCCCGGTGGCCGGGCACCACCACCCCGGCGTGCAGGTCGAGGCCCTCCCATCGGGCATGGGCATGTCGGGCCTCGCCGCGGGGAGTGCGCCCTCCTCGCAGATCAGCGGAACTCACGGAGCCACACGCCGCCGGGTTGAATGACGCCGCCTGGGTTTGGCTGTCCGTCGAGGCACGTCCGCCCGCAACCGGTCACGTCTTCGCCGTTGATGACCATCAAGGCGCCGTACGCCCCGGCGCCCGCGGCGGAGATGCCGGTGCCAGGCGCAGGAATCCCGCCGATATCCCTCCAGCGGCCGCCCGCCAGCTTGTGTGCGATGCGCTGGTCCCGCGTCACGGTCAGGACGCGATAGGGGGCCACGGTGTCGGCTCGCGGGGTGAGGCCCGGAGCGGCGAACGGCGCGGTCTGAGCCGTGATGCCGCCGAGTTCGAAGCCCACGACGCGCGGGAATCCGAAGATGACACTGGGCTCGTAGAGGTTGACCTCGCGCTCGTTGACCGCCAGTCGTACGACATGCGCCGACGTGGCGATCGCGGCGGGGCGCGCCGTCACCCCATAGCCGTTGCCGAGAGTCTGCCAGTTCTGCCACAGCCCGAGCCAGAGCGTCGTGACGGCCAACCGACCGTCGGCGAGCACCACGAAGACGTCGAGACCCTCGGCGGCGCGCGACGTGATGGCGGGGCCGATGAAATCACCGCCGCCGACCCGTCGAAGCTGACCATCGGGCGCCCCGCTTCCGATGAAGGCCCATCCCTGCCAGGCTCCGTTGGCGAAGTCGAAGTGGTTCCTGACCGGACGGCCCGTGGCGTGAATGGCGACGATGTCGATCTGCCCGCCCCCACGGGAAATGGCCGCGGGATCCGAGGGGAAGCAGCAGCCGAGGGGTATCCAGGCGCTGACCACGTCCCTGGGCGGTAGCAACTGGTGGCGGAACGCCTTCCAGTAGAGACGGCGATCCGATCCCCGGGCAAACACGTCGAAGTGGCCGTTGAATCGAAAGGCGATGGCCGGCGTGCCGATGGCACGCACCCTGGGCGCCAGATAGGGATCGGGCTGTCCGTCGAAGTCATACCATCCCGGCCGGGTGTTGAGCGATTCGAAGAAGCCCCAGTTGGGCTGCACCTCGCGCGCGAGGTACTGCAGCACGCGCGACTTGTCGCGCGCGGAAACCTGATCCTCGACCGCACCGCCCGCCCCCGGCGGGAACACGCGACACGCCCTTGCGCTGTCCTGCGGGAACCGATCCAGGCCGCGGCGCTCGAACCGGTTCCCGAGCAGGTCCAGCCACCGCAGCACGCACGCCCCGGTGCGGACACTGATCGACCCGTAGTTCATGAGCGAGTCGTAGTCGTAGTTGCCCAGCTCCGGCATGACGGTCGCACCGAGCGAAAGAGAGAAGCCCGCCGCGTCCCAGGCTGGCGGCCCGTCCACATCCGGACGCTCGTCCAGCCAGAAGTCGCGATCGGCCCGGTTGAACTCGTGCCAGAGCCCGAGGCAGTGCCCCAGTTCGTGCCGAAGCGTGTTGGGATCGACGCGATTCGCGGCGAAATGCAAAGTGGACGCGCCACCGGGCGCGGGGTTCCGGCCGGGGACGTCGAAGCCGTTCTGGCAAGGGTCACCTGCGAGGCGGGCGCGCCCTTGGCCGCCGCGAAGGCCTCGTGAGGTTCGACCCGCGCGCGGTTCCTGGCGACATTCCCCTTCGGCGGCCGCGTGCTGCCAATCGGCGCGGGAACGGGCCTTGATCTCACGGGACCAGTTCCAGTGCGCGAGCAAAGCGTGGGCCGATGCGGATCGCGCTGAAGTCGCGTCGATCGGAGGTGACCACTCGGTACACCTGCCGCCGCTCCGCGACCGCGGCCACGGTCCCGTCGACCAAGCCCAGGGCCACGTCTTTGAACTTGAGTGGCGGTTGGTTCGACGTCGAGCGCACCCAACTCGATCAGGCGATCGAAGATGTCGGCCGTCGCGCGTGGTCGAGGTCGACGCGGTAGGCCACCAGAAGCGGTGCCGTCCCGAACCGACGTGATACGTCACCTTCACCGTCGTGATGCGTTCGGAGGCCTCGCACTGCCCGACGAACTCCGTGAGCGTCCCGCCACAGGCCGGACACCCGCGCTGCCTCCGGCAGATTGCCGCCGTCGAAGCCTCTCTGGTGCCTGGAAGGACAAGGATCATCCCGGGCGGGCGTCGATGGCGTCCCACCTGCTCGACACGAGCGTCATCATCAACGCCTTGAACCGCGAGCGAGGAAGGCGCGATCTGCGCTTCACCATCGCCGCCTCCGTGCGGGATTGCGGTCGGGACGGCGCGACGCCCCGGCAGCGTGCCGTCCCGGTCCCTTACGGCGCCGTCGTCGCCGGCCGGATGTTCTGGTTCACCCGGAACAGGTTCTCCGGGTCGTAGTTCTGCTTGATGACCGCGAGGCGGTCGTAGTTCTCCCGGAACGACGCCTGCACGCGCTCCCGGCCTTCCTCCATCATGAAGTTCACATAGGCGCCGCCGGCCGAATAGGGATGCACGGCGTCGAAGTAGTCCTTGCACCAGGCCGTGATCTGGCCGCTACGGGCCGGATCCGGATCGACGCCGACGATCACCTGCGACCAGTTCGCGTCCCGGTAGCTGAACGCCGTGTCGGCCCGGCCCACGCGGTGGGCGGCCCCGTCGACGGGATAGAGATGCATCGTCGAGTGCATCGTGGGGAGCGTCGCCCCGTGGCGCGCGTGCCGTTCGATCGCCTCGTCGCTCAGTTGGTTCACGAAGTCGGCCCGCCAGTACCACTGCAGGCCCGCGGGGTACAGTCCGTCGAAGAGCGAATTGACGGCTGGGTACGGCATCTCGGCCTGGTGATCGAGCAGCGGCTTGCCGACCGATCGCATCGGCCTGGTCGCCTCTTCGGCCTGTGCCGCCGGCCCGGTGCACGTCCACACCACACCGCAGACTTTCTGGAGGTGCAGGTGCTCCGGGAACATCGGGACTGGCGGCACCGTGAGGAACGCGAAGAAGCCGTTCACGTATTCCGGTGCCCGGAGGATGAAGTCGCGGTAGGCCCGCATCACCTCGACCGTTTGAGCGAGCGGCCAGAACGTCGGCCCCGCGTACATCGTGCGCACGGGGTGGGCCAGGAACACGAACGACGTCGCCACGCCGAAGTTGCCGCCCCCCCCGCGCATCGCCCAGAACAGATCGGAGTGGTTCGCGGCGTCCGTGGTCACGACGCTTCCGTCGGCCAGCACGACATCCACCGAGAGCAGGTTGTCGATCGTCAGGCCGTACTGGCGCGTCAGGTAGCCCGTGCCGCCGCCGAGGGTCAGGCCGGAGACGCCCGTCGTCGAGATGAAGCCGGAAGGTACGGCCAGCCCGAAGGGATGGGTGGCGTGGTCCACGTCGCCCCAGACACAGCCGGCGGCGACGCGCACGGTTCGCGAGGCGGGCTCGACGTGGACGCCTCGCATCGCCGACAGGTCGAGCACGACGCCACCGTCGCAGGTGCCCAGCCCACCACCGTTGTGGCCGCCGCCCCGGATCGCGAGCAGCAGCCGGTTGGTGCGCGCGTAATCGACGGTGGCGATCACGTCCGCGACGTCCACGGCCCGCACGATCAGGGCCGGCCGCTTGTCGATCATGGCGTTGTAGACCGGCCGGGCGGCCTCGTAGGCATCGTCGCCCGGTTGCAGCACGGCCCCCCGGACGGTAGCTCGCAGTTGGTCGAGTTGAATCACTGGCATGAACAGGTGTCCTCTCTCGTCGATGGCTATCGCTGGCTCGTCTGATGCCGCGGGTCGTCCGACGGGTTGACGTAGAAGATGTCGAACGGCCCCTCCAGATCGATCTGGACGACGGTCGGCGTCGTGGTCCAGGCGAAATGATGCATCTTCGCCGGCAGCGAGACGAATCCGCCGGGGTCGAGCGTTTCGCTCGCCTGGCGGTCCAGTTCGTCCCCCATGCCGACGCGGAGCGCACCCGAGACCACCGTGACGCGCTCGGTCATGCTGTGCCAGTGCGCGGGCAGGTCGTAGTTCGCCGGAAACTTCAGGCGCAGGACGACGGTGCCCTTGGCCGAGGGGTCGCCCTCGAGCACCGCAATCTGCGCGCCGGCCGGCAGGGCGGACGGCGCCGGGCCCCACTGCTCGTGGCCGGCCGGGACCAGAATGTGCGAGGCCTGCGCCGAAGCCGTGCGGGGCGCCAGGCTGAGGGCGACCGCCAGGGCCGCGATCGTGAGCGTGAGCGAACGGGTGATACGCATGCTGTCTCCTCCTTGAAGGCACAGCGTAGAAGGGTCGCCGTTCGCGAAGCGTTCGCGGAAGCGTTCGTCAGGCCGGGGCCGGAGCCGAGGCCAGAATCCGCCGTTCGAGGCCCCGGCTGTTCTGCGCGCGGGCGAGATCGAGCGCCCGCTGCCAGAGGACGCCGCGCTCGGGGCCGTCGGCGAGCTCGCTCTGCTGCAGATACAGGTCCGGAAGCCACCAGACCTCCCCGCGGTCGAGCGCCATGGCCGCCGCGGCGTCCAGGATCGCTACTGCCCGACCACGGTCGCCGTGGCGCCGGCTGGTGGCGGCCAGCAGCGACAGATAGTACGGCCGCCGCGCCTGCGCTCGCTGCCGGTCCAGCTGCTCGAGGGCCGATTCGATGATCGCGATGCCGTCCGCCGGGCGTTCCAGCCCGCGGCTCCAGCCGACGAGCACCCGCGCCCAGTCGCCGTAGTAGGCGAACCCATGGCGGGCGCAGAAGGCGACGGCCTCCTCCGCGCACGCGACCACGCGGCCGGCGTCGCCCCGCATCTGGTGGAGAAGCGCGGCGTAGGCGAACGCGAGCGTCTGGCTGTACGGGTGATCGAGGCGCCGTGCCAGCGCGATCGCCTCGTCGGCGTGCGCGACGGCGCCGGCCTCGTCGCCGAGCAGCCAGAGCGCCTGCGTGTACCACGCGTGGCAGAAGACGCCCAGGTCGGAGCCGAGCGCGGAGCGCTGCGGATGCCGCTCGTCGTAGGCGGCCAGGGCCGCCTCGAAATGGCGTCGGGCACCGTCGAGCTCGCCGAGCGCCCACAACGTGCCAGCCATGGCGTGATGCGCTGCGCAGCGGTTCGACGGATCGATGCCGGCCTGGGCGAGGACCTCCTCGGACACCTCGCGCATGGCCCGCATGTCGCCGAGCATGAACCGCATGGTGAACGCCGCCCACAGCCAGCGCGCGGGCATGGGCCCGTGGCCGCCTGGGCGCGCCAGCGCGAAGACGCGTTCGAGGTTCTCCTCGACCTCCCTCGCCGCGTAGCCGCGTCCGGAGTTGAGCGCGACCGACAGGCTCGATCGCAGCGCGAGTTCGCGGTCGTCGCGATCTCGGCCCGCGGGCAGCGTCTCGAGCAGCGCGAGCGCGTGCGTGAGGCACCGGATCGCCTCCTCGGTGGCCGACAGCCGCGTGGCGGCCTCCGCCGCGCGGTCGAGATACGGCAGCGCCCGCGCCGGCTGCCCCCCGCCTTCGAGGTGCGCGGCGATCGACGCGCTCACCTCGTCCAGCCGATCGGCGAACAGCAGCTCCATGGCCTGCGCGATCCGCCGGTGGATGAGGCGCCGGCGCGCGGGGCCGATGCCGGCGTACGCCACCTCGCGAATGCGGTCGTGGCTGAAGTCCCAGCGCTCGTCGTCCTGCGCGCGCACGACGTACCGGCGCCACAGCTCGTCGAGCGACCGGACGAGCGCGTCCTCCTCGAGGTCGCTCGCGTGGGCCAGGATGTCGAACCGGAAGTCGCGCCCGACGACCGCGGCCACTTCCGCCGCCGCCCGCGCGTCGGGCGAGAGTAACGCCAGCCGCGCGGCCACGATCGCCTGCACCTGCGGGAGGCCGGCCGGGGCCTGGGCGCCGGGCTCGCGGGCGCGCTCCATGCGACCGCGTTCGATGATGAACAGGGGATGGCCTTCCGTCTCGCGGAAGGCCTGCGCGAGCGCCGTGTCGTCGAGCGGCGCCTCGGCGACAAACCCCGCCAACTGGGCGGTGGCCGTGCGATCGAGCGGGCCCAGCGTGATCGCCGTCACCTGCTGGTCGTGCTCGAGTTGCCGCAGGAGTCGCACGAGATGCGCGTTGTCCTGCTCTTCTTCCGCCCGCACGGTGCCCACGACGAGAGCGCATGAGTCGGACGCCGAGCGCACGAAGTACTGCAGCCAATCGAGGGTGTCGCCGTCGGCCCACTGCAGATCGTCGAGCACGAGGACGAGCGGCGACGCGCCGTGAAACGCCTGCGCGACGGCCTCGAAGAACTGCAGCCGCTGCCAGCTTTCGAGCGTCCGGCCGGGCGGGGCCACGTCGGGCCGCCCGGCCAAGAGCTCGGGGCACAGGCGCGTGACATCGCTCATCCAGAGCGGACTCAACCGCGCCACCGACGGCCGGAGCGCGTCGCAGCGGAGCCACGCGGCGAGAGGCGCGTACGCCAAACCGCCTTCGCCCGCGTAGCAGCGGGCCGAGGCGGCGGCAACACCGTTCAGGCCGGCCCAGCCGGAGAGCTCCTCCGTCAGCCGCGTCTTGCCGATGCCTGCTTCACCCCGAATCACGAATAGCCGCGAGCGGCCCGCGGCCGCGGCGCGCCAGCCATCGACGAGGACGCGCCACTCCGACTGGCGGCCGACGAGGGGATAGGCCGAGGTGCGCGGCGCCGGCGTGTCGGGCGGCGCCTCGACGCCGAGATCGACGATTTCCCGATACGTGAGGCGGGTCGCGGCGTTGGGCCCGACGCCGAGCTCTCGCTTCAGCACCGTCGCGCACTTCTGATAGAGATGTAGCGCCGTGGCGCGCTCGCCCCGACGCGCGTGGCTCCGCATCAGGCTGCACCACGCCTCCTCGTCGATCGGATCGATGCCGAGGAGCTGCTGGGCGCGCTCGATCGCGTCGCCGAACGCCCGCTGCCCCTCGAGCAGCGCGACCAGCCGGGCCAGCACCTGCTTCGCGCGCTGGCGGAGCCGCTCGCGGTCGGCGTCGATCCACTCGCCGGCGGAGTCGGGGAGCAGGTCTCCGTGGTACAGATCGGCCGCCCGGCGCAGTGCCGCCGCGTCGCCTTTGAGCCCGCGCTCGGCGGCCTCCTCGAAGGCCAGAAGGTCGACCGCCGCGCTGCCGTCCTCGCGCCAGGCGAGCGTGCGCGAGCCGGCGTCGACGAGCGCGTCGAGCTGCGACCAGTGCTCGCGGAGATGGTGCAGCTCGCGCCGGAGATTGGTGAGCGCCTGCTCGTCGCTCGACTCGGGCCAGAGCGACCCGCTGACCTTCTGGCGCGGGATGGCGCCGCGCCGGCCGTGGAGGACCAGGTAGGCGAGGATCTGCTGCTGCCGCGCGCTCGGCGGCCGGGCCGGCGGCCGTCCGCCGACGAGCACGCGAAATCCGCCGAGCAGATCGACCCGCAGCGGGGGCGCGGCTGGCATGCCCCAAGATTACACCGCGGCCGCGACCAGCGGCGGACGTCGAGGCCCTTGATGCGCGGGACCAATCGGAGGTCCGCGTCGCCACCCAGGCCGTAGGCTCCGTGCACGATTGCGTTCGAGACCTGTCCCGCCGGAATCTGACCCAGGAGCGCCTCATGAATCCGTCAGCCAGGTTCGGTGCGGTCGCGGCGTTCATCGCCGCAACGAGTCCCCTGTCCACGGCCAACAGTCCAGCACAAGAGTCAGACCGGTCGGGACTGCCATGCTGGCGACCGCCGAGCGTGCCGTCTCGCGTGTTCGCCCGCGCGCCTTGTCGAAGCTTGCCGTCGCCTGGTCCGCCGCCGACTCGAAGGCGCGTACGCCTTCATCCCTCGTGTTCTCAGCCATTCATTGCCTCCGTCTCCCGCTTACTCGCAAGCACCGTGCGGCTGCCGCAGGCACGCTCCGCAACGCATGACGTTCTTCTGCGGGACAAGGTGAGCACCGATCTGCCAGCCTTTGTCCCGGCTGATGACGTGCCGGCACTCGAAGCCGAGCTTCAGCCGGCTTCCCAGCGCCCGCACGGACGTGTTGGACATGTCCATCGCCGGCTGCCGCCGGAGTATCAGGATGCCCGCTGCCAGTCTCACCGCCCTGCTCACGGCCGTGGTGGACTACGCCGGCTTGTTCCCGCCGGCCGAATCGACGCGGGCCCGAGCGCGCGCGGGGCCGTCGTTGAGGGCGGCGACACTGGCGACGTCATGGTCGGTGGAGGGCCGACCCGAGTCACCAGCCGGACTGGCTCGCCGAGCGCTTCGGCCGCTGATTTGAGGTGTATGTCGAGATTGCCACGGCCACTGACGCCGAGGCGTGGTTGACACGGGTCGCCGCCGCCGGGTTGCGCGCCACGGTCAGAACCGGTGGGGTCACCGCCGAGGCGTTTCCGGCACCGGCCGGTCTGGTCCGCGCACTTGACGTAGTGTAGCCACAAGGCTACAGTCAAGAGCGACGGTCGAGTTGCGTCGGACTGAGCGCTTCGCGCGATGGCAGATCCAGGCGCGTATCGAACGCCTGGCAGCGGGCAACCCAGGCGACGTCGCACCGGGTTGGCGAGGGAGTGTCCGAGTTGCGGATCGACGTGGGGCCAGGGTATCGCGTGTATTTCACCCGACGAGGCCGTGCGGTGATCATCCTGCTGGCGGGCGGCAGGAAACACACGCAGACCACCGACATCAGAGCCGCCTCCTCGCTGCGTTGCGCGTCGGTCGAATGCACCGGGCATTCTCTCTCCTCGCGTCTTGCGATCCGGGCGCCTCGACTCGGTGCCCGAATACGTCACCGCGGCACCGCTCGATCTGGCAAACACGCTGCGGCCGCTTGCGATTCTCGAAGAGCGCCTCGGCCGGAGTGAATCCGCCATCGCCTTCAGTGCGTGTCAAATACAACCACGGGTTCACCAAGGTGGCACTGGCGAAGGTAGCCGTGTCGGTGCGCGAGCCCGAACCCGCGATTCAGAGGGCGTGGCATGAGTACTTCGGCAGCGACTGAGGCACCCGTGACGACCGACGTGAAGGTCACGAGCGATGGCCTCGTGGCAGGCCTTCGCGACGGCCGCGTCGTGTCGGTTCCGCTCACGTGGTATCCGCGCTTGGCGTCGGCCACGCCGAGCGAGCGCCGACCCTGGGAGTTGGTCGGCCCAGGGATCAGTATTCACTGGCCCGGCCTCGACGAAGACGTGTCGGCAGAAGCATTGCTGGCCGGGCAAGGGTCAAACGAGAGCGCAAGGTCGTTGCGTCGCTGGCAGGCCGCTCGCGCACGCCCGGCCAACAAGGCGTTGCAGCCGTTCCGTCAGGCCTACGGGCGAACACCGCTCTTGACTCGCACCACCTCCGGTGCGACTCTGGCCGAAGGGCAAACTGGAAGCGACACACCATGAAGATTCATTCGTACCTCAACTTCAGCAGCACGACCGAGGAAGCCTTTCGCTTCTACGCAAGGATCCTGGGCGGGACGCTGACCGAGATTCACCGGTTCGGGTCGATGCCACCGCAGGAGGGGTTCGCGCTCACGCCCGAACAGAAGAACCTGGTGCTACACGTTGGCCTGGAACTTCCGGACGGCCAGATGCTGATGGCCAGCGACGTGCTCGCGGGCATGGGGCCCGAACGCGTCGAGGGCAACAACATCTCCATCTCCGTCCACCCGGACAGCAGGCAGGACGCCGACCGGATCTTCGGCGCGCTGGCCGAGGGCGGTGCCATCACCATGCCGATCGCGGATCAGTTCTGGGGCGACTACTTCGGCAGCCTGACCGACCGCTTCGGGATCAATTGGATGGTGAACTACTCGACGGCGGCTCAACCGTGAGAGGGGCCGCTTCCCTCCCGTTGGCGGCTGGCGTCGGGAGACGCTCGGGATTATGCGACATGGCTGCCGGCCGTCCCCGTCGCAAGGAGCACCACGTGAAGGCAGCGGACAAGGCCTCGCTGATGAAGACGCTCGAGGACCGGTTCAGGAAGCACCCGGGGCGTCACCAG
Source organism: Acidobacteriota bacterium (assembly GCA_020851835.1). GTDB lineage: Bacteria > Acidobacteriota > Vicinamibacteria > Vicinamibacterales > UBA2999 > VFZN01. The sequence continues at coordinate 4,418 of JADZBZ010000266.1, read as the reverse complement.
GGCGTGGAGTGGAACGCCGTGAAGGCCCGCCTCGAGGTCGATGCGCGCAATTTCGACGTGCTCTTCGGCATGGAGCAATCCGGCGGCGAGCCGGACGTCGTCGGCGTGGACCGGAAGACCGGCGCCGTGACCTTCTGCGACTGTGCCGCGGAGAGCCCCCAGGGCCGCCGCAGCCTCTGCTATGACGACCGGGCGCTGAAGGCGCGCAAAGCCAACAAGCCGGGTGGCAGCGCGGAGGCCCTGGCCTCTTCCCTCGGAATCGAGATGCTCACCGAAGAGCAGTATCGACAGCTCCAGACGCTCGGGGAGTTCGATCTGAAGACGTCGAGCTGGGTGAAGACGCCGTCTCAAGTCCGAAGGCTCGGTGGCGCCCTCTTCTGCGACCGGCGGTTCGGGCAGGTCTTCGTCTACCACAACGGCGCCGAGTCGTACTACGCGGCCAGGGGTTTCCGCGGATCGATCGCCGTCTAGCCGCCCGCGGCGCGCCGCTCCGGAGAGTCGCCAGAATCGAGGGCGTGATGCCGACACCACGCAAGATCATCGTCTACGTCGCGACGAGCGCCGACGGCTACATCGCCCGGCCGGATGGCGACGTCGAGTGGCTCACCCGGCGGCCCCACACCGTCAACTATGGGATGCGCCGGTTCTACGCCAGCATCGACACGATCCTGTGGGGGCGCAAGACCTACGACTGGCTGCTGAATTACCACAAGACACGGGGCAAGACCGAGGGCCTGTTCGACACCTCCGTCGCCAACTACGTGTTCTCGCGAAAGCCGCCGAGGCGTCCGGCGTCCGGGGTCGAGTTCGTCACCTCGTCCGTGAAGACGTTTGCGAAGCGCCTGCGCGCGGCCCCCGGCAAGCACATCTGGGTGATGGGCGGCGCGGGGCTGATTGCTTCGTTCCTCGATACCGCCGAGATCGACGAGTTCGACATCCATGTGATCCCGGTGCTCATCGGCAAGGGAATCGCTGGGGGCGCCGCGGCACCGGGACGTACCCCTGCGCCTGCGGTCGTCGCGCAAGTACGCCGACGGCGTGGTCCGGCTTCGCTACGAAGTGCCGCGGTGATGCGGCCGGGCGCCTGCCCGGCCGCGCCACGCGCCATTCGTCCTGCGCGAAGACCGAGATGTCACGGAAGGCGGCATTCGGCACCCGCACCGGACGGGCCGTCGAGGCCGGACCGAGCTGGACCGGCGCGGGGAAGACGACGGCGGCCGGTCCGCGGGCGCCGAGCGCCACCTGCCCGATCATCGAGGTGCTGGTCGTCGTGAGCCGGCGGTCGCTGCTGCGATCGCGGTAGAGGGTCGCGCCGGTCGTCAGCACGTGGTTCGTCGCGGGCGAACGGGTCTCCTGGGTGAACGGAACGGGCCTTATCGGACCTTGTCGCCTGGATTCGCCGAAGATCCGCCCCGGCCGCAGATCATGTGCGCGCAGGCGTGTCGGCCAGGCGCGCGGGTTGAATCGGCGGAGACATCAGGGGCGCCACCTGCTGTTCGCGCCATGCCGCCGGCGTGAGCCCGACCGCGCGCTTGAACGCGCGGCTGAACGCGGCTTCCGATTCGTAGCCCACCGCCTGCGCCACCGCGACCAGCTTCGAGCCCGGCTGCGCCAGCTCATGCGCTGCCATCTGCATGCGCCATTGCGTCAGGTACTGCATCGGCGGCTGGCCGACGAAATGCGTGAAGCGCTCGGCCAGTACCGAGCGTGAGGTGCAGGCCCGCGCCGCCAGCGCATCGAGTGTCCAGTGCCGCGCCGGCTCGGCATGCAGCGCCGCCAGCGCCCGCGCGACGATCGGGTCGTGCAGTCCGGCCAGCCAGCCGCTTTGCGTGACCGCGACGGCTTCGAGCTGACGGCGCACGACCTCGACGAACATCAGCTCGGCCAGCCGCAGCAGCACACCGCGGGTGCCTCTTGCATCGTCACGCAACTCGGCCAGTGCGAAGTCGATCAGGTGCTGCATGCGCGCGCTGGCCGGCGTCGCGGCGCGCAGGTGGATCATCGACGGCAACGCCGCCAGCACCGGGTTGAAGGGCCTGGCGCGGCAGCCCAGGAAGCCACAGATGAACTGCGTTTGCGGCGCGCCACCGCCGCCGGCGTTGACCGCGGTCGGTACTTCCCCGGCGGCCATGCGGCGAAAGAATTCGATCGCCTGCTCATGCCCGTAGCTGTCCGGCGCATCGGCCGGCTCGGCCAGGAAATACGCGTCGCCATGTGGCACGACGAGCACGTCGCCGGTCCCGAAGCGTTCGGGGGGCCGGCCACGCAGGCCCGCCCAGCAACTGCCCCGGGTGACGACGTGGTACGAGACCAGCTGCTGCGCCGACGGCAGCACCGCCGGCCTGAAAGCTTCGGCCGGCGGCGCCCAGGTCATCCAGGGCGGCGTTGCATCGACCAGAAACAGCATCGATCCGGTCAGCCGTACCGATGCGATCACGTCGGACAAGACATCGACGCCGGACGCTACAGCAACCGGCGCGGACGCGCGGTCATGGTCTTCGTTCATCGCCTGAGCAATGCTAGCGCACCTGTTCGATCCCCGAGAAGGAGGCCGATGATGAATCCTCGAGCTGCTGCCAGCCCTTCACCCGCCGACGCGGCGTTCGCGCGCCATGTCGCCGCCGAAATGAACGCCAAGGACAAGATCATGAATACGACGACGGCGACCAATTCCAACCCGGCCGAGGTGTACGACCGGTTCTTCGTTCCCGCGCTGTTCGCGCAGTGGGGCCCGCGTGTCGCCGCGGCCGCGCAAATCGCCCCGGGCGACCATGCACTCGACGTCGGCTGCGGCACCGGCGTGCTCGCGCTCGCCGTGGCCGAGCGTGCGCTGCCGGCGGGCCGCGTCGTCGGGCTCGACGCCAGCGAGGAGATGCTCGGCGTTGCGCGCCGCAAGTCGAGCGCCATCGAATGGGTGCCTGGCAAGGCCGAGTCTTTGCCCTTTGAGGACGCCAGCTTCGATGCCGTGCTCAGCCAGGTCGCCCTGATGCTGTTCGAGCAGCCGGTGGGCGCACTGCGGCAGATGTGGCGCATGCTGCGGCCGGGCGGCCGCCTGGTGGTGGCCGTTCCGGACCGGCTGGAGAATTCCCCCGGCTACCTGGCGCTGACCGAACTGCTGCAGCGCCTGTTCGGCAGCGACATTGCCGATAGGATGCGCCCGCCATTTGCGCTCGGCGACGAGCCCCGGCTGCGGGGCCTGTTCGTCGATGCCGGCATCGGCGAGGTGGCGATCACGACCGAGCACGGGCCGGTGCGCTTCGACTCGATCGACGCGATGATCAGCACCGAACGCGCCTGCGTCTGGACCCTGGGCGGGCTGCTCGACGCCGAGCAGTTCGAGCGGCTGCGTCGCCGGGCGCGACAAGACCTCTCGGCCTTCGCCGCGACCGACGGCCGAGTCGAGTTCGACATGCCGATGCACGTTGTCACCGCGTGCAGGCCATGACGCGAGACATGAGTCAGGCGCATCCACCAAGGGGAACATGAGCGGGACAAATGCAGCAATTCAACGACTGCCTGCCTATCGCCGGAGGGAGCCGTACGGGCCCCTTCACGCCGCAGCCGAATCCTGAACCGCGCGCGAAACCGCCGGCTCGATGTGCGCTTCGCCGATAGCGCGGCGTGGCAGAGCTGGCTGCTCTGGGATCAGCGCACGGTTGCCGACCGGCCAGACGTGCTGACCTATGTCACCCCAGAGATCACCGAGCCGTTGCGGATCAGCGGCGCGCCAGCGCGTCTACCACGCCCGGGGCGGCGAGCTTCATCGAGCTGCCGGCAGTGCGTTCGGGAACCTGACAGTGGAGGCGACGGCGAGCTGGCGTCCGTCGCGTGCGTCTACCAGTCCGTGGTGGAAGTGGTGGCGTGGCACCGAGGGCGGCGATGCGCCCGGATCGCAAGGCGCGACGACTGAGAATATCGAGCCATATGCGAAGGAGGAGCAACGAAGCGAGGCGGGATGCCGCGCCGGCCGAATGCCGGCACCACTTCCACCAAGGACTGCTACGTCATCGGTGTGGCGCAGGCGATCGTGGGCAGCGTCCCGCTCCGCCTCAGCGCGCCGCGAGGGCCTCGGCCAGGTCCGGAAACAGGATCTGCGGCAGCGACAGGCGTGACCGCGAGGCGCCGCCGAACCCGGTGGCGCGTTCGAAGCGCTCCACGGTCTCGAGCGCCTCGCGCATCGAGCCCTTGCGCGTGGCCTCGAACTCGACGCAGCGCACCGAGCGTAACGCAGTCGACGCCCGATAGTACACGACCTCGCAGTCCGGGAAGTACCACACCTCCAGATCCTTGTGCAGCGTGCCGCTCCAGACCACGCCGAGCCGATCCATGAAGGCGTCGACCTCGGCGTCCTGGCTGCCGGCGTGGTGCCCCAGGTCGAGATTGACCTCGACGCGGACCTCGGTGTCGGCCTCGAGCGT
>JADZBZ010000265.1 GCA_020851835.1 Acidobacteriota bacterium | reverse complement strand
CGGCGGGCATCGACATCGACCCGAAGGACGGTAACGTCTGGGCCTACGAACGCTGCGGCGCGGGCACGGCCGGCGGGGGCCCGGTCAGTTGCGACAACAACCCGGTCGATCCGGTCTTCAAGTTCGACCGCAACACCGGAGCGGTGCTCGCGAACTTCGGCAAGGGCGTCATGGTGACGCCCCACGGCATCTTCGTCGACAAGGACGGCAATGTCTGGATTGCTGACTTCGCCAACAACGAGGCCGGCACCAAGGGGCAGCAGGTCCACAAGTTCAGCCCCACCGGCGAGAAGCTCATGAGCCTGGGCATCGCCGGTAAGCCGGGCAACGCCGACGGGCAGTTCAACCAGCCCAACGACGTCGTGGTCGGGCCCGACGGGAGCATCTATGTGGCCGACGGCCACGACGCCCAGGGCATGACGACCAACGCGGCGATCGCCGAGGGGATCGAGCGCGGTGCCACCTCCCGCATCAGCAAGTTCACGCCAGATGGCAAGTTCATCAAGTCGTGGGGGCAGATCGGCGTACGTCACGGCGAGTTCCGCACGCCACATGCGCTGGCGTTCGATTCCAGGGGCCGCCTCTGGGTCGCCGATCGCGGCAATCACAGGCTCGAGGTCTTCGACCAGGAGGGTACCTATCTCGAGTCGCGCTACCTGTTCAGCCGCGTCAGCGGGATCTTCATCAAGGGCGACACGCTCTACGCGATCGACTCGGAATCGGGTCCGTTGAACCATCCGAACTGGCGCGACGGCGTGCGCATCGGGCCGATCGACGAGGACCGCGTCACCGCGTTCATCCCGCCCTTCGAGCGCGAGGACCGTGTGTACCAGGGCACGGCGGGCGAAGGCGTCGCCGTCGACGCGGATGGAAACGTCTACGCGGCCGAGGGGCCGAATTCGCTGGTCCAGGCGGGCGGAGCGTTCACCAAGTACTCCGTCAAGTAGGCCAGAAGGGACGTCGGGGGGTGGCCGCGCCGTCAGCAGGACGGCGCGGCCACCCGATCGTACCGACCAGATTCGAAGGTGTCGGGATTGCCCGTCTAGCGCGCCTGGAGCGATGCCGCCAGGGCGTCGTGGAGCGCTTCCACATCACGGGCGTCGTTGTAGACGTGGGGCGACACCCGCACGGCGCTCCCACGGAGCGACACATGCACGCAGCGGGCGGCCAGCGTGGCTGCCAGGGCCTGGATGTCCACGCCAGGCGGCGTCCGGAGGCCGAAGAGGTGGGCCCCCCGGCCGTCGAGCCCCTCCACGCCGAAGCCCAGCGCGCGCAAGCGGTCTACGAGGTCGCCGGTGAGCGCCGCACAGTACGCCTGGATGGCCTCGGGCGTCCACTCGAGCACCTGCTCCAGCGCGGCAATCGCCATCGGCATCAGGACGAAGTTCGACCGTTCGCCCACGTCGTAGCGAAGCGCGCCGGGCTGGTACTCGTCCTGGTAGTTGACCAGTTCCTTGAAGTTCTCACTGCCGCGCCGGCCGATCCAGGTCTCCTCCAAGGGCTCCCCGGCATCGAAGCGGGGCCCGTAGTACGCAAAGCCGATGGAGTAGGGACCCATCAGCCATTTGTAGGCCGCGCACACCAGCGCGTCGGGCTGCAGGCGCTCGACGTCGAAAGGCATTGCGCCCACCGACTGCGTGCCGTCGACGACCAACGCGGCCCCGACCTCGCGGGCCCGCGTGCCGATGGCCTCCAGGTTGAACCGCGTGCCGTCGGTCCAGTGCACGTGCCCCAGGGCGACCATCACCGTGCGGGCGTCGATGGCCTCCAGCAGCCGCTCGTTGAACAGCCGCCCGCGTTCTGCGGCCGCCTCCGGCGGACCGACCACCCGCAACTCGGTGCCGTTAGCGGCACACCGCTTCCGCCACGGGTATACGTTGGCCGGAAACTGCTCGTGGGTGATTACGAGGTTCTGTCCGGCCGCGAGCGGCAGGTTACGCGCGACCACGGCCAGCCCGTACGACGCCGACGGGATCACCGCAATCCGCCGTGGGTCCGGCACGTTGACCAGGCGCGCGAAGAGCGTCCGGGCGCGGTCCGTCTCGGCGAAGAAGTCCGTCGGCGACAGGCGAGAAGGCACCCGCTTGCGCGCGAGGCCACCTGCGCCGGCGGCCTCCACCGCGCGGGCGAGCGGCGACATGTAGGCGCAGTTCAGGTAGTGCTCGTCGTCTGGCAGGTCGAATAGCGATTTCTGGCACGGCAGCATCGACGGATTCTAGCTCGCCCGGGGCATGCCTGGCACCGTCCGTGATGCCCGGGACGTGGCGGCATGCTCGATTCGGTGACTGGCGATCGTTGTCGCGGCGATCGCGGTGTGGAGCTCAGATCCAGGCGAGTTGAAGGGGGTAGAGTAGAGGCCCATGCACCCGTCCGATTCGGCTGCGGCACGCCCCTGGCGCACTCGACTGCCCGAAGGCGTCCGACCCTACGTCGAGTCGGCGCCGCTGGCCGCCGCGTTCCTGGGTATTTCGTCCGGTTTCGCCTTCTCGATGATCGGCGCCACGCTGACGACTCGGCTGGCGCAGTACGGGATCAGGAAGAGTGCCGTCACGGCCTTCGCGCTCACGTTTCTCGCCTACAACTTCAAGTGGCTGTGGGCGCCCCTCGTCGACACCGTCCGCCTGCCAATCCTGGGTCGCTTCGGCCAGCGCCGCTCGTGGCTCTGGTTCGTGGGCCTGCTGGTGATGGCGGCGGTCGCCTTTCTGGGCGCGGTCGATCCGGCGGCGGCTCTGCCCGCCGTCGTGGGGGCGGCCATCCTGGTCGGCGTCGCCGGCGCGACGTTCGACATCGTCATCGACGCCTACCGGATCGAGCTGCTCGAACCTCGACAACTGGGCGTCGGGTCTGGAATGTCGCAGTACGGCTGGCGGATTGGCGCCGCGTCTGCGGGCGGGCTGGCGCTGGTGATCGCCGCGCGGTACGGTTGGGCCATCGCCTATACGGGGTGCGCGCTGTTCGCCCTGCCGGCCATGCTCGTCGGCTTCGTCATGGGCGAGCCGGAGCGCCGCCGCCCGCCGGCGCCGCCCGCCGGGGTGGTCGATGCCCTGATGGCCTACTTCAGCCCGCTCGCCGAGTTCCTGCGGCGCAAGGGCGCGATCGTGGTGCTGGTCTTCGTGCTGATACACAAGATCGGCGACACGCTGGCCAACCTGACGCTACGGCTGCTGTTCGAGGACCTCGGGTTCACCAACGACGAAGTCGCGTTCTACGACGTCGGGATCGGTTTTGTCGCGCTGCTGGCCGGCGTGTTCGTAGGCGGCGTGATGTACGCCACCATGGGCATGAAGCGGTCGGTCCTCGTGAGCCTGGTGCTGATGGCGGTGTCGAATCTCAGCTTCGCGGCGCTGGCGGCCTACGGCCACAGCAACGTGGGCATGGCGGCCGCGATTGGTTTCGAGAACTTCGCCAGCGGCATCGGGGGCGTCGCGGTCGTCGCCTATCTGTCGGCGCTCTGCAACCTTCGTTTCACCGCCACCCAGTATGCGCTGCTCTCCGCCCTGGCCAGCATTGCCGGCCGGTTCCTGACCGGCACTACGGCCGGCAGCCTGATCGAAGCGATGGGTTACGTCAACTACTACCTGCTCACGACGATCGTCGCGGTCCCCGGGGTGTTCCTGTACTGGTTCATGATCCGATCGG